>QXXE01000164.1 GCA_009911355.1 Clostridiaceae bacterium
CAGCTTCACCAACGACGATTCCCTGCGCAAGATGCTCTATCTGGCCAGCAGGAAAATTGTCGGGCACTGGACCGCCAAATGTCGAAATTGGGACGTGGTTTTGTCCCAGCTCCAGCTCATGTTCCAGGACCGCCAGACTGCCTGAACCCGGCTTCCCCTTAGCGTTTCCGGGCGGGGAGACGGCATTCACGTTGCGCGCGCATACCGTCTCTCAGCTCGGAACACAGGTGGATAAGCCGAGTTAAGCCGGGTTGTGTCCAGCCAGGGAAATCCTCTGGTTTGCTCCTGTTTCCTTGACTACAGCTTGTCTCCTTTTACACAAAATTTTCTGCCGGGCCGCCGGACCGCAGGCCGGGTCATAGACCTTATTGACTTTGGTTTTGCCCACCGTCCCCAGACGGGTCAGCAGTTCCGACACGTCGGAGGGCGTGAAGAACTCGCCCCCGCTTTTCCCGGCGTTGGAGGCGTACATGGTCATCAGAAATTCATAGGCATCCCCAAAAGCGTCGATACTGTGGCCTTGAACCGCCCCCAGATTCATGCCGCCAATGCCGTTCAGGAGTTTCACCAGTTTCTCGTTCCGCTTGGCAACGGTAGCCCCCAGCTTATTGCTGTTCACATCGAAATCGTCAAACAGCCCGGAGAAGCATTGCTCGGATGAGCTGCCCTTGGCGGAGTCCTCGATATGGTGGAATACCCTCTCCAAGGTTTCATTCAAGTTCTCGTCCTGGGACGCTCTGGCATGGACGTTGCAGAACAGCTCAGAGGGTAGCATGAAAAAGCCCTTTTCCTGGACCAGTCCCTCACGGGCCTCCTCCGCTTCTGCATCCGAGAGCTGGGCGTAGTCAAAGCCGTCGTTCCCGGCGGCGATTTCCCCGGCGTTAATGTACTCTGTCAAATTTTCCGAGATATACCGGTAGAACATCGTCCCCAACACATAACTCTTGAAGTCCCAGCCGTCTACACTGCCCCGCAGCTCGTCGGCAATGGCCCAAATCGCCCGGTGAAGCTCCTCGCGCTCCTGCTCTTTCTTGATGCCAGCCATAAACCCGTTTCCTCCTATGCCTACAATCCAACGCCTTTTAGAAATATGTCGAATACGTCAAATTATAGCATAAACGCTTCCCTTATTCAATCTGTTTTGTGTAAATTTCAGGTTCGTTGCTTTCTAAGATGTCTTCAATGAATTCGACACATATTTCCAAAGAAAACAATTGAAGTTACACTTTATTCAATTCATGTTTCAGATTTTGGACAATAGACATTTGTTTTTCCACATCAGCTGTCTTACTATAATCTATCAAAGCGACATCACGCAACTTTTCCTCATCTCGTGCCCAAATCTCAAAGTCAGCCTTACGCATTTTTCCTTTTGTCGTTCGTGCGAAATGTTTTTTGTATGCTCGCTGATGCATTTTCCAAATCCCGTTATTTTTTATTTTTTCGCTGAAGCTTGCCGCCGCACCAATATCCCGGCAGGTCTTATAAATTTCAATTGGTGCAAGATTATCACAGTAAGAATAGGTTGCACCCGGCTTCTGCAAGAACCAACGACCGCAATTAGGTCAACATTTCGGAACAAAGCCTTTTTGCAGTCCCTTCAGAAACTCGACATAGATAAAATCGATAATCCGATCGAAATACATTTTCTCTACGATCTCCGGCTCCACTCCTTCGATCTCATACACCGCATACTGTATATTAACCTGTGGGGCATCAACTTATTTACTCTTCCCAAGGCTACACCCACTGACAAACGCTTCTAAATTCTGTAGTAACAATAATTCCGCCAGAGATTTTTTCTTCTGGCCTTTTTTCTTTTCGACGGGATACTTATAAAACAGCTCGGTCAAAAACCATTTGTATCGCTGCTGGATAAACTGAATATCTTCCAATGCCCACACATACTTGTTCATGATCTTTCCATCATCTGTAATCACTGCATCCGCAAGCATAAATTCATTTTCCGGTTCGTCAAAGCCCCGATAAAGATATAGCTCAAGAGCGCTGGCACTTGAAATGTACGTCCTGTAAAGCGGCAGCTTTATAAATTCCTCCCTCAACGCAATAAACGCTTCTGCGTTTTCTCACGATCAGCCGCCGCTCGCGCTTGCTGCAGATCGGAAAGAGCGGCAAGGTAATCGGCAACATCAAAATTGAGCAGAAAGGTTAAAATTTCACCATATTGCATTTCGGTCGGATTGTTCTCAATCCAGTACGATTTTCTCCAAACTGGATTTTTGTATGTGTTTCCGGTCGATTGTAGTCCAACAAATCCTTCCCGAGGATACCCATATCAATTCCTCCAGTCCAGTAGATAATCTATTTCCAGCAGTATAGTGTTTGTAAAGCAATTATACATTACCTATTCACAAATTACAGGTTGGGTGTTAAGATTTTCGGTAGAAAATCCAGAACGCACATACATCATCGTTGGGAGGTGCTTGATTATGGAATTGGAAAACAAATTGCATACTATTGACGGCGAATCTTTAATGAACATCCCACTGAAACCCGTGAACTTCATTGTAGATTCTCTGCTCTCTCAGGGATTGCATATCCTTGCCGGATCGCCGAAAGCAGGCAAGTCCTGGTTAGCCTTATGGTTGTCTGTCATGATTGCGAAGGGAGAAGCGGCCTGGGGAATGTCCGTAAAGCAAGGCGAGACACTCTATCTCTGCTTAGAAGACTCCGTGCTCCGCATTCAAAATCGACTGTTTGAAATTACGGAAGATGCGCCAGCCAGCGTACATTTCTGCACAGAAAGCCAAACCCTGGGAAAAGGCTTGGATCAACAGCTCGAAGATTTCATCACGGTGCATTCTGACGCAGTGCTCATCATCATTGACACACTGCAAATGATTCGGGGAAGTACATACGAAAATACATATGCCAACGATTATCGCGACCTGTCTATACTTAAGGGGATTGCAGACCGTCATGAGATTGCAATCTTGCTGATTCACCATCTGCGAAATGAAATGTCAAATGACGTGTTCAATCGTATCTCCGGTACGACAGCAATCAGCGGTGCTGTGGATTCCAGTTTCACACTCATTGAAAATCGTCGCGGCAGCGGTACGGCAACACTCTTTTGTATTGGACGCGATATCGAGTATCGGGAATTGGCGATTAAACGCGACGACGATAATATCCGGAATTTAGTTTCTGACAGCCGAGGTCCGTCTACGCTTCCGGAAGAGCAAGTGGTATCCCATATCGTTAAGCTGATGGAATCCCGTACAAACTATATCGGCACTCCAACAGAACTGTGTATGCAGATCGACCCTGCTGGCCTTGGGCAAATCACTCCTAAAAAAGTGAAACGACAGCTTCTTCAAAACGTTGAAAAACTAAGAACACATGGGATTTTCTTCACAATTAGACGCAGCAACGGGAAAAGGCTGATTGATCTGCGCCATACAGAAAGTGTCGATAGTGCCGATTTCACAGGGGTCTCAGAAACCGACCCTATCGGCACCGATGGGTGTTCACAGCCGCATTTCAGCAGCTGACACCCAGAGCCGACCGCATTGCCCACTGTCGCCCTGTGTCGGCTTTTCCAGGAGCGGGAGTACACCTGCCGCTCACCGCCCAAAAACGCTGTACGGGCGGCGTGTGCCGAAATTCAAGATTCCCGTTTGAGCAGAAACCGAGCGGTCGAAAATGGTGCAGGATAAAGCGGTGGCATCACCGCAAATCACATCGTCCCGCAGTGCGGGGCGAGAGGTAACGAAATCCGCAGTTTTCACGATTAAAGGGCAGCATTTCGGCGAATATCGCGTGACATCACTTTTCAGGGTGAGTTGCCACCTCTGACATCACGAATGCCGAAATCGCCCACCGTTCTCGGGAATTCTATGACATCATTTATGGCACCAAGAGGTAAAACAAAAGAAAAACTGTGTTATTGCTGTATGAGTCAAAAATCCACCAAAATGAGTTCCAGGCAAACAAAAATGACAACCGTAAGAAAGGAAAAGTCCATGGCACGCAATCGGCAAAAAGCCCTATCACAAACGTCCTGTACTCTTATGTCGGAACGGGCGCACAGTTCGATGAATTCCTGAAGCTGATGCTCCACGACTACCTTGCAGCAGATAACCCGTATGCAAATCGGCATCAGGATTTTTGTTGAAAACGTAGAATCTGAAAACTCAAAGAGTTTCAGATAGTTATTCGCAAAAATATATGCTATGGTGTGTTGTGAAAACAGCGCATCATAGCGGAAATGAGGAACCAAAATGAAGGTCTGGCTTTACTACCGACTGCCCCGCGACGAAGATGAAGAACTGAATTCGCTGAACAATCAGCGGCAAATCATCTACAACTTTGCGGTCAATAACGGCCACGAAATCATGGGGGAATCATTCGACGACAACGTGAGTGGTATGCACTTCCAGCGAGACGGTATAGAACGTATCTACGAGGCTGTAGCTGAAAAGAAAATCGAAGCGATCATCGTAAAAGATTTATCTCGATTAGGCCGTCACAGAACGCAAACGGCACTGCTCATAGATTATCTGCGTGAACGCCAAATCCGAGTACTGTCCGTCACGGAGGGCATCGATACCCTCTGTGACGAGGACGATCTGATCATCAGTGTACGCAGCCTGATGAATGATTACTACGTCAGGGATCTCGGTAACAAAATTCGTGCTGGATATCAGCAAAAGCTGCAAGATGGGCTGGTCATCACACCACCCTTCGGATATTGGAAAGACCGAAATGTAAACCAAATTAAAGTCCACCCGGAAGCAGCGGAAACCGTGAAAATCATTTATGACCTGTACTTGCAGGGATACGGGCAAAAGCAAATCGCGAGACAGCTCAACAAATTACAACGAAAAACGCCATCTCAGCTGCGAGCCGATCGGTGCGGTCAGGAGTCCTTTGCAACATACAAAACCCGCAGCGGAGATTATTACTTCCGCAGGTAAAGATAGGAAAGCAGCGGGTGATGGAAGAATCTGGACACAAGAGGCGGATGATGCTGC
>QXXE01000165.1 GCA_009911355.1 Clostridiaceae bacterium
AATGTGTACCTCTTCTCTTGTGATTTTGATTATATCTCATTTGCCACTCCCGTTACAACTTTAGTATAGCACTTCACGGATATGATAGGCTCATGGTGATCTCGGATATAAAACTGATCTTCCTCTCCGAAATTGTCCAGGCGGCGTTTGGATATAGGGTCAAGGGTAAAGGTTTTTCCCATCAGAATATCGCCCTTGTATTTCTCGTTCTTGATAATGCCTATCACAGTAGTTTCGGCCCACGTTGTACTGCCGCGTTTAGTCTTGTAGCCCAGGTTTTGAAGCTCCTGTGCAATAACAGAGCCACCAGCCCCCTCAATATAGCGGCGGAAAATATAGCGCACAATTTCCGCTTCTTCTTCGTTGACCGTAATTGTTTTGTCCTCCGGGTGGTAATCATACCCCAGGCAGCCTTGGAAGCCGACCAATTCGCCACGTTGCATTTTCATTTTCAGGCCCTTTTTGACATTAGCGGAAATGTTTTCTACTTCCTGCTGTGCCACAGAGCTTAGAATGACAAGAAGCAATTCGCCATCCATCGTAAGGGTATTGATGTTTTCTTCCTCAAAGAAAACCGCAATGCCTTTTTCTTTGAGCATACGGACATATTTCAGCGTGTCCAGCGTATTTCTCGCAAACCTTGAAATAGACTTGGTGACGATCATATCAATATCGCCGTTCATGCAGTCATTTATTAACCGCTGGAAGTCCTCACGCTTTGTTACCTGTGTGCCGGTGATCGCCTCGTCTATCTAATAGCCGTCTTTGATACAATTTTATCTTTACTGAATGACGGGTTCAAATCGGTTCGGCGGGTTCAAAATCCTAACCTTTCACAGACAAGACACGAAAAAGACGCGCTCTACATTTTTGCAAAGTGCGTCCTCTCTTTTATGCCGTGTTTTACACTCGGATTTCCATGCCGTTCTGGAAGGTGACTCGAATATCATTCTTGCTATAGACTGTAATGTGATCGCACATGGCATACCAGGTGCCTTCATCGAAAATGTCCACCTGTTCTGGCAGTGACCGCAGCACCTCTATAAAGTTCTCCATCATCTGCCGTTGTGCCTGTCGCTTGGTGATTGCTGCCTGCGTCCCGTCCAGTTTAGTCCTCGCGGCATCGAACCGCTGAACCAGAGCATCGTAGCGTTTTTCATATTCGGTCTGGTCTTGAGCGACACGCGCATTCTCATCTATGCACCTTTGTATCAGTTCAGCGACTGTGTTTACCTCGCTGGTTAGAACTTCTGCCTCTGATTCAAGGCCCTCAGTCGCAAAAGCAGTGTCCTTGATTTCTTCAAATCCGGCGATGATGAGATTTCGTTCCTCGCCGAGAATGTTCAGCGCCTTGATAAAAAGCTGCTTGATCGTTTCCTCCTCCAAGTGCGGCGTAGTGCATTTTTCTCCGCCGTCAAACTTGTGATTGCACTGCCAGATGATTTTTCTGTATTTGTCGTTGGAATGCCAGACCTTTGAGCCGTACCAACTGCCGCAGTCCCCACATTTGATTTTACTGGAGAAGATGCTCACACAGCTGTTGCGGTTCTTGCCCGGCTCACGCGCCTGCATCAGAATCTGTACCTGGTCGAATATTTCGGGACTGATGATTGCCTCGTGGTTTCCCTCCACATAATATTGCGGAACTTCTCCCTTGTTCTTCTTTTTCTTTTTGGTGAGGAAATCCGTGGTGTAGACCTTCTGCAAAAGGGCATCGCCCTTGTACTTCTCATTTGCTTGTGTCAAGTCCTGCATAAAAAAAATTATTTTTCTTTTTCGCCTTGCATATGCCTATTCCGCTTCCTTGTCGAAGTAATCTTCATATTTTTCCAGAATCTCCATAAGAGCCTGATGCCCCTGGTCACATATGCGGTCTACATTCGTCCCACTCGCAATCTCCGTGTTGCCTATAGACACGCCTAAAAGGCGCAGGGCATCAAAAATAGCCCGTTCATAATGGTAATGCAGTTCCCTCTGATATAAAAGCCGTACATGGCTGTTCCCGTTGCAGGCATCACGGCGTTTCGCCGTGTCTGCCAGCAAACTCAATGATATAAGCAAGCTACAGGCCCTGTCCTGCCTGTCTGCCTCCATCGTGTCTGCAAACGCAAAATCCATTTGTTTTCCTCCTGATCCTATTCTCTAAAGTTCCACATAATTTCCAGTGTATCCTCTCCGCTGACACGGATCTCCTTTACCAGTTCCACCAAAAGTTCCCTGGTAAGCTCATTGGCGCAGGCGTACCGGCCTAAATCCGCTTTGCCTAAATTATCCGATGCCTGTTGCAGTTCTGCCCGCTTCGCAATCAGTTCCGTATATATAGCCGTCACTTCCTCATGCTGTCTGGCCATTTCCTCCTTACGGGAAAGATATTCCTGCCGTGTGATACGCCCTTCCGCGTAATCCTCAAACGTGGCGACCTGTTTTGCTTTATGGCGGTTAATTACAGCTTGACAGTCTTGGATTTCTTTTTCTGTCGCGGCAAGGCTCTCTCCCTTCCTGTCCGCGGTTTCCGTCTGCATAAGCAGCCTGATCTGGCTTTGAATGGAAGCCAGCAGCGCGGCTTCCAGATCCTTCTCCTTCAGATGTAGCTGGCGGCACTGCGAATCTGGCAGGACTTTTCTGGTAGGGCAGGAGAAATATGTGTCCTTACAAATCGTACGTGTCAATGTCCGCCCACACACAGCACATTTCAGAAGCCCCCTGAACCGCTGTGTCGGTTTTCCGGGCTTCCTCTTTTTCGCGTATTTTTTCAACACTTTTTGTGCCTGCTCATACGTTTCTTTCGATACTATTGCTTCATGGGTATCCCTAGCCACAATCCATTCCTCTTTTGGAACTTGGGTTGTCCATGTTTTGGAAACATCCACCCTGGTGCGTTTCCTGCCAATCAAGCAACCGGTATAACGTTCGTCAGAGATAATCCGCTTGACATTCTCCCGGGTCCAATAAGCCGTATCCCCGGCAACTTTCCAACCTCGCAGCCCATCCGTATGGTTTGCCCTCCGGTAAGCCAGCGGAGCGGGGATACCCTCCGTATTCAGCTTAAGCGCAATCCGCGTGGGTTCCATGCCATCCACGGCCATCTGGAAGATACGCCGCACGATGCCAGCAGCCTGCCCGTCAATCTCAAGGCTGTTTTTCCTGGTCTGTGACCGTTTATAGCCATAAAACGCGATAGCGCACAGGTATTCGCCTTTCTTCATTTTGGCCTGCTGCATACAGCGGATTTTTTCTGATATGTCACGGCTGTACATTTCGTAGACCATCGCCTTTAATGAAACCTCCAGGCTGACAGAACTGCCAATGCTGTTTTTGCTGTCGTAGTTTTCATTGACAGCGATAAAGCGGACACCCAGAAAAGGGAAAATCTGGTCAAGGTAATCACCCACGTCGATCAGATTCCTCCCGAACCGGGAAAAGTCCTTTACAATGATGCATTGAATCGGGTTTCCCGCCATGAAAAGCATTTTCTGTACGCCAGGGCGGTCAAAATTTGTCCCCGTATACCCGTCATCCAAAAATTCCATGACAGTACACCCGTCAAATTCACGGCGGCTTTTTATAAAATGATAAAGCAAATCACGTTGATGGCTAATGCTGAAGCTCTCCCCCTCATTCGCGTCCTCACTGGAAATGCGCATATAGAGGGCAATGGTCTCCATCATATCCCCACCACCTTTTCTTCCAGCATGGCAAATTCATCCCGGAAATTCCAGACAATCTCAATCTCGTTATAGCCAGTCACTTTGATATGGTCAACCAGCTCCACCAGCAGTTCCCTCGTTATCGTTTCCTTTGCCTGGTACTTCTTCAATGCCGTGATCCATTGATTCTGCGGGGTTATAGTTTTGGAGTAGATTTTTTCTTCCTGCTCCAGCTTCTCCAATTCTTTCCCATAAGCCTCCGCGTTTCTGTCATATTCCTGCTTTAGCGAAACATATTCCCGCTCGGTAATGGTATGGTCAGAAAAGGATTCAAACAGCGATGCACGATAAGCAGCGTTCCTTCCTATTTTCTGCTTCATTGCCCCAATCTGCCCAATGACCGCCTCATGTTTTTTCTTAAACCCGGATTTCATCTGCGTCCTTTTCAGCAGGTCCTCCAATTTCATCGCGGCCTCTATCTCAACGCGCAGCGCATGGAATACAGCTTCGATCAGTTCAGGCTCGCCAACACATTTTTTCGTGCAGCCCTGCCCGGACAGGTTTTCCGCGTAGACACGGCAGATATAGGTATACCTTGCCGTACCGGCGGGAGAAACATTCTTATATCGTGACATTTTCGTACCACAATCCCCACACACCAGAAGCCCTTTGAATATATTTTCCGTGGACGGGTATTTCCCTCTCAACATCCTGTGTTCCTGGCAGCGCTGCTCACTTATGGACTGCACCTTGTCAAAAATCTCTTGGCTGACGATTGCCTCATGGGTATTATGGACGATTATCCAGTCCTTTTTGTCAACATTAGTTAAGGGGATCCCATCACTTAAAGATTTCTTTGTTTTACCTTGTGCCATATGGCCAACATAGACAGGATATCTGGTTATCTTTTTTATAATCTGCCCCTGCCAGATTGCCCCTGTCCCTTCCGGCTTCTTCTTTTTGTATCCGTTCAGGTAATGGTGCATGGCGGGGCAGGGGGTTCCCCTGTCATTCAGATACCGTGCAATCATGTTTATCCCGATGCCCTCCGCCCTCCACTGGAATATTTCACGGACAACTGGGGCTGCTTCCGGATCCGGGATAAGCCTGTGCTTATCTTCCGGGGATTTCAGGTATCCATATGGCGGGAATGCCCCAATAAACTCTCCCTTCCGCTGTTTTGTTTCCAGCGCTGTGTTGACTTTCTGCGATATGTCCTTCGCGTACAGGTCGTTGAACACAGGTTATTGGGGAAAGGGAAAGCAAACAGGCAAAAATCCAGTATTCATGCGGGTTTGCGGCGAGAT
>QXXE01000166.1 GCA_009911355.1 Clostridiaceae bacterium
CCAGAGGGGCTTACCCCTCTGGACTCCCGTTCACCGCTGCGGCGGGGACGGGGGTTAGCCCAGTGCTTCCGCTGCGCGGCGCAGGCGTGCCTTGACCCGCTCGGTGCCGAGGATGTGCATCACGCATTGCAGGTCGGGCGCGTTCTGCCGCCCTGCGACCGCGATGCGCACCACCATGGATACGTCGCCAACATGCCCCTTGTATTGCTCGGGGTTTTTCTTGTACAGCTTGGTTTCCGGCGCGTAGCCGTGCTGTTGCGCGATGGCTTTCATTTTTTCAAAGCAGCTGTCCGGGGTGTCGTTTTCGTCGAATTGCGTTTCAAACGCTGACAGGATTGCTTTTGCGTCTTCTGCCGGGACGTTTGCGGGCAGCGTGTAGTCAGGGGTGAACAGTTCGTCGAACATGAAGTCGAGGTAGGGCTTTACGTCGGTCCACAGCGCGATATCCTTGCGCGGTTTCTTCCCGCCGCGGCCAATCGCGAGGATCGCCTTCGTGTAGTCGGGGTTACGGGTGAAGAGCGCATGGAAATCCGGGTCGTTTGCCTGCGCCCACGCTGCCGCCTGTTCGTAGGCTTCGTCTGCCGTCATGCGTGAGATGACATTTTTGGAGACGTCTTTGAGCTTGTCGATATCGAACAGTGCGCCCGAGCCGCTCATTTTTTTCGTTGAGAACGGGAATGCGTCCATCGGCTGGTCGGGGTTCGCGCGCCGCCATTCCTCGAAGTTGGAGTTGAGCAGGGTCATCAGGTATTCCAGCACCGAAGGCGCGGGGTAGCCCTGCTGGGCATAGAAGGTCAGCGCGAGTTCCGGGTCTTTGCGTTTGGACAGCTTGCGCTTGGAGCCGGTTTCCTCGTCGATCTTCATCAGCTGGGCGGTATGCGCGTATTTCGGCGGCTTCCAGCCCAGCGCGCGGAACAGCTGCAAATGCACCGGCAGCGTCGCCAGCCATTCCTCGCCGCGCACGACCACGGTTGTACCCATCAGATGGTCGTCAACCACGTGCGCGAAATGGTAGGTCGGGATGCCGTCCGATTTCAGGATTACGACGTCCTGGTCGTTTTCGGTGACTTCCATTTTGCCTTTTACGAGATCGTCATGGCGCACCTTGTTTTCGATGCTGCCCTGCGAGCGGAACCGCACCACGTAAGGCGTGCCCTTTTCGAGCTCAGCCTGGATGTCCTCAAGCGGGCGGTCGCGCCAGATGGCGCATTTGCCGTAATAGCCGAAATTCTGCTTGTTTTTCTCCTGCTCAGCGTGCATAGCGGCAAGTTGTTCCTCGGTGCAGAAGCAGGGGTAAGCTTGTCCCTCCTGCACCAGCTTTTTTGCGAATACCTGGTAGATTTCCGCGCGCAGGCTTTGACGGTAGGGGCCGTAGCACCCGGTCTCCCCGTCCAGCGACGCGCCCTCGTCGAAGGGCAGGCCGAACGAGCGGAACGCGTCCAGGATCGTTGCAACGCCCCCCTCGACCTCGCGCTTTTTGTCGGTGTCCTCAATGCGCAGGTAAAATACCCCGCCGGACTGGTGCGCCAGCCGTTCGTCTACCAGCGCCCCGTACAGGTTGCCCAGGTGCATGAAGCCGGTCGGGCTTGGCGCCATGCGCGTAACCCGCGCGCCCTCGGGCAGCTGCCGCGCCGGGTAACGGGCGATAACCTCCTCCGGCGTCGCAGTCAGGTGCGGGAAAAGCAGCTGCGCTAAAGCTTGATAGTCCATGTGTTTCCACTCCTATTATATAGGCATTGCTGAAATGCCTGTTGTTTATCTCTCCTAGTTTATCACACGGAGGCAGGTCGCGCAAGGAAGTTTGCAGCGATTCTGCAAAAAATTGTTACAAGGCAGCGGGTTCACCGCTTTTTGTCCAGATGCGAGGCCAGCACGCCGGTACAAAGCACTATAAGGAAGCCCAAATACAGCACGGAGCCCATGATGAGCGTCGTTTCCCGGTCGGTCCCATTCAATAATTCGCTGAACAGCGCCGAAAAGACAAGCCCGCCAACCACTGCCGCCGCCCCAGGCAGCGCGTATTTTATGATGGCGTTCATTTTAAAATCCCCTTCCTGATATGCTCCTGTAAAACGCTGTCGATGTATTTGTACAGCGTTTGCGAACCCAGCCGGGTCTTTTCCTGCCGGCCGTACACCTGCGCCGCCGTGACCCCGTGTTCTTTCCAGTCCCCGCCGCCGTTGCTGTGGTTGAGCAGCAGCGGCTGGAGGTTATCCATCGCATGGGCAAATTTTGATTCGGCTGTTTCGTAAGCTTCAAATTCGTCAAACAGCGCGGACAGTTCCCGTTTCTGGTCCTCGGGCAGCAGGCCGTACAGCGATTCCTTTGCTGCGTCCTCGCGCGCCTTCTGGGTCGCGAGCCCTTCGGTATCGTAGGCGTAGGTGTCCCCCGCTTCGATCTCCACGATATCGTGGATCAGGCACATCAGCATGACCTTTGCAATGTCGATTTCCTCATTGGCGTATTCCCGCAGCAGATATGCCATGACCGCCATATGCCAGGCGTGCTCCGCGTCGTTTTCCCGCCGCCCATGCCCGGAAAGGTGGGTCTGGCGGAAAATATTCTTTTCCTTGTCGATCTCAAGCGCAAATGCCAGCTGTTTTTTTAGACGTTCTTCCATTTCCTGTTCCTCCCGGCGCAAAGGCGCGCCTGTTTGCAGATGATCTGTTTAGGGATTATTATAGCACAGGGGCAGCAAAAAGAAAAGCGTTCCTGACGGCTTTTCGCGTTTGCCGGCCGGTTTGCAACCCCGCAGCACCCGCCGGAATTCGGGCCTGGCAGTTGCAATCCCTGTTCAAATACGCTATAATAATGCCGGACGAATCCACAGGTGACCGCTTACAGGAGGCCATTATGCAAAAATTGCTTTCCTATGTCCGCCGCGCCGTCGACCATTATCACATGATCGAGCCCGGCGACCATATTGCCGTTGGGGTGTCGGGCGGCAAGGATTCGCTTGCGCTGCTTGCGGCGCTTGCAAATCTGCGCAAATTTTACCCAAAACCCTTTGAACTGACTGCCATCACGCTGGAAATGGGCTATGACGGGATGGATTTCGGCCCTGTGCAGGATTTCTGCGACGGGCTTGGCGTTCCATACCGCCGCGTGCCGACCCAGATCAAACAGATTATTTTCGATATCCGCAAGGAGCCGAACCCCTGCTCGCTGTGCGCGAAAATGCGCCGGGGGGCGCTGCACGAGGCGGCGCTCGCGGCGGGCTGCAAAAAGGTTGCGCTCGGGCACCACTACGACGATGTGATTGAGACTTGCCTGCTCTCGCTGTTTTACGAGGGCCGGATTTCGTGCTTCCAGCCGGTTACTTATCTGGACCGCAAGGGGATCACCCTGATCCGGCCGCTGCTGTATACGCCGGAGGGCTATGTGCGTTCGATTGCGAACCGGTACGCGCTGCCGGTGGTACACAATCCCTGCCCTGCCGACGGCAACACCAAGCGGCAGGAGATCAAGGAGCTGCTGCGGCAGTTGGAGCGCGGGAACCACGGCCTGCGGGAGCGCATTTTTGGCGCGATCCAGCGGTATCCGCTGCGGGGCTGGGCGCCCGGCCGGGCACGGGACGATACCTGACGCGGGCTGCTGCGTCCGCCTGCGCGGCGGGCGGCAGGGCGCTGCCCTGCACCCGGCCCTGCGCGGGCAGCGCCAGAGGGACCAGTCCCTCTGGACTCCCTTCCTCCGCTGCGGCGGGGATGGGTGCGCCATCATGTAGAAACAGATCAAGCAAAGGACCATACGGAGGGCCGAAATGAAGGTACGATTTACGCTGACAGAGGATGATTACATCGCGTTCAACCTGTTTTACGCACGCCATGACCCGGCGTTCATGCGCCGGGTGCGGCTTATACAGCTCGGCGGGGCGGCGGCGCTGATCGCGCTCGGGCTGTTTACCTGCCAGTTCCTGCGCGGCGGCGTGACGCTGGGCGGGATGGCGCTGTTCCTGGCCGGGGCGCTGCTGTTTGTGCTGTACGTGCCCAACCAGGCGAAAAGCACGATCGAGAAACGGGTGGAGCTGACGCTCGACGAAAACCGGTTCCAGCCGCAGGGGGAGCGCACGTTAATCCTGCTGGACGATATGCTGCTCATCCGCGATGCGAAAGGCGAGGAGCAGGTCAGGCTGGATGAAATCGACAGCACGGTACGGAATAAAAAGCATATTTTTATCCTGACAAAAGCGCGTGAGGTCGTTGTAGTCCCTCTGGCGGCGTTTGAAACGCTGGATGACGCTCAGAACTTCTACAGCGGCCTGCCGAACGCACGGACGCTCGAGAAATAAGGAGCAGTAAGGCCGCGGGGGCCGTGGGTTTCGCTTGCCGAAGGAATTTTCAGAAAGCAAAGGGGCAGCGCCTGAAGCGCCGCCCCTTTATTGAATCCATTTTGCCGCCCTTTGAGCCGGTTTACAATCCTCCTAGCCGCCATCTGGCGAATCTCTTGCTGCCTGGCATTTCAGAAGACATGAAACAGGATTCTTAACAGCAACGTTTTCTGTCCGCAGTGCAGATTATGCCTTGCGGGCATTCTTTCTCATATCGAGGACAACTGAGCCGACGATGATCAGGCCCTTAACGATATTGGTCATATTATCGTCAACCTTCAGCATAACGAGGCCGTTGTTGATAACGCCCAAAATCAGGATACCAGCAAGCACGCCGGATGCACGGCAGATACCGCCTGTATGCGAAGTGCCGCCGACGGTTGCCGCCGCGATGGCGTCCAGCTCATAGTTCAGGCCGGAGTTTGCTGGGTCTGCGGAGCCTGCGCGGCCTGCCAGCAGCATACCGCCGATGGCTGCGCACACAGAGCACCAGACGTAAACCAG
>QXXE01000167.1 GCA_009911355.1 Clostridiaceae bacterium
CTTTATAGTATGTTACAACCGCGCAGTTTGTTTGTGATATTTTGTGGTATACTAAGGCCATCACAAGCAAGAGGAGGCTCTTAACTATGGCAGCTACAGAACCGATTCGCGACCGTCAGCAGCTTCAAATGCTCGCGGACTATTATTTGAAACGCGGGCAGCTGCGCAACCATGTACTAATTGTAATGGGTGCATGCACGGCCCTGCGCGTCAGTGACCTGCTCTGTCTGAAATGGTCAGATGTATACGACAAAAGGCTTCAGCAATTCCACCGGCATATCACGCTAACCGAAAAAAAGACCGGCAAACGCAAGACGGTTGCGCTGCATAAGCAGGCGCTTTTGGCATTGCGCCGCTATTTCCCGTACCGGCGCGGGGAGTATATTTTTGTAAGCAACCGCCAGGACGGGCGCCCTATTTCACGCATCCAGGCGTGGCGGATTGTCCATGCGGCCGTGATGGCCGTCAAGATTTCGGGTAAAATCGCCTGCCACAGCCTGCGTAAGACCTGGGGCTATCACGCGTGGACAAGCAATGCCATTTCGCCAGTTATCATTATGGATATCTATAATCACAGCAGCTACGATGTAACCAGACGGTATCTTGGGATTGTGCAGGATGATCTGGATCACGCATATTTGTCACTGGAGCTGTTTTGAGCGCAATATGCGTGCAAAAAAATCATCGCCGTTTCTTCCAGATCAGGTCTGACAGCCAATTGCACAGGCTGGCCTGATGATATCCGCCGCATTTCCAAGGGGAGTTTTTTCATCTCGTAATTCCCCTGTTTTGCGTTGTCCGCAACTGCACACGCCGCGATCAAACGACAAAAAAGACGCCATACAGCGTCACTAAAAGTATGCTATCACCCTTGTGCGACGAATCGCCGTTCAAACCGGACGGAAATTTGCTTGCGGCAGGGTAAATTTTTTCCCTGCTGGCGGGAAATGCTACCTGTAACTGTTTGCGCAATGAAACAAATATCAGGCGAACGGCAGGAGGGAATCATGCAGAACCTATATGATATGATCGTAATTGGCGGCGGGCCTGCCGGGTATACGGCGGCGCTTTACGCGGCGCGGGCGGGGCTGCGCACGGTGGTCCTGGAAAAGCTGCTCGCAGGCGGGCAGGCTGCGCTGACCGGGCAAATTGACAACTATCCCGGTTTTGCGGATGGAATTGACGGCCCGGCGCTGGGGGAGGCAATGCGGCGCGGCGCGGAACGGTTTGGCGCGGAAAGCGTATTCGCGGAGGTGGTTTCGGCGACGCTGACGGGCACTCCCAAGCTGGTGCAGACTGCCGGGATGGAATACCGCGGGCGGACGGTTGTGATTGCGGCGGGGGCTTCCCCGCGGGAGCTCGGCGTGCCGGGGGAGAAGGAATTCCAGGGGCGCGGCGTGCATTACTGCGCCCACTGCGACGGGCGATTTTACGCTGGGAAAACCGTGTTGGTGGTTGGCGGGGGCAACTCGGCGGCGGCAGATGCGCTGTACCTCGCCGGAGTAGCGGAGCGGATCACGGTCGTACACCGGCGGGATGCGCTGCGGGCTGATCCAATCTACCATGCACCGCTTCAGCAGGCGGAAAACGTTTCGTTTTTATGGGACTGCACGGTAGAAGCGATTTTTGGGGGCGATCAGGTCTCAGGCGCGCGAATCCGGAATCTAAAAACCGGAGAATGTACAGAAACTGCCTGCGATGGGGTGTTCATCAGCATCGGGCGAACGCCGGAAACGGGGTTCCTTGGCGGGCAGGTGGAGTTGGGGCCGGGCGGCTACATCAACGCGGACGAATCAGCTTGCACGAATATACCAGGGGTGTTCGCAGCGGGGGATATCAGAACCAAAGCACTGCGGCAGCTTGTAACAGCAGCGTCGGACGGCGCTGCCGCAGCGCATGCGGCAGGGGAATACCTCGCAAAACGCTAAAACCTGTGGGGAGCAAAGAAAAGTCGCTGGCGTTATCATGCCAGCGACTTTTTGTGCGTCTGAGCACTAACCGGATTATCGCCAATCCATTCCCATCCCCCGACCAGCCCGCCGTCGTTCTGGCGGGCTGTGTCACTTCGCATAAAGGATGGGCAGGAACCCTAACCCCCGTCCCGCCCGCAGGCGAGAAGAGATGCGTCAGCATCTCGGGGTCTGGGGCGAAAGCCCCAGCGGGTGCAGGGCAGAGCCCTGCCGCCCGCCGCGCAGGCGCGGGGTGCAGGGGCAGAGCCCTGCCGCCCGCCGCGCAGGCGCGGGGTGCAGGGGCAGAGCCCCGCCGCGCAGGCGCGTCTATTCAGAGCGGAGCCAGTCAAGGGGCACGCGGCTTTGGTTCGCGTTGTACAACGACGCCAACGCGTTCCAAGTCAGACGGTCTACCGCACCGCCCGGCGGCAACCCCGACGCCTCCTGAATGCAGTTGACATGCTCCTGTGTCGCAGTGTCAAATTCCCCCGTGTATGCAATCGGCGGCAAGTTGCCGAAATGCGGCGAAAGCGTGTTTAGAATTGCCTGTAAGATAAATATATTGGAGCCTGCCGTTCCAATTTTGGGATCGTGGCAATCGACATACAACGGCCCCGGCAACCCCTCGCACACGCCTACCGGCGCATACGCCGCACTGAGCGCCGTCCAAGTCGCAAAATCAACAACCCCTGTTACCGGAAGGCCGTGCGCCGCCTGGAACCGCCTCACCGCGCACGCCGTATTCTCCGAATAAATGCCGTCGACCGCCGGGAGCGAGTCCGCCCCCTCCCGCCGCGCCAGCGCCCGCAGCCACATCTGCACCTGCGCAACCGGCCTGTTCGGCGTGTACTGCAAACAAATCATGCCTGCCCTCCTGTCCCATCCTCTACCCGCAGCGCCTGCCCCGGGTACTGCTCCGCCGCCGTGCGGCTGCCGTTGACCACCGTCATATAACGGCTCGCGATTGCCGCCCAAGTCGGCGTCCCAACAACGCCGCTGACCTGCAAGCCGAACAGCGCCTGCGCCGCAAGCACCGCGTCCCGCGTCATCGGCCCGTAAATGCCGTCAACCGGTACTTCCGGGATTTCCGGGTAGACCGTCGACAACGTCGAGAGCATGGTTTGCAGCTGGCTTACATCGTCGCCCCGTATCCCCTCCAGCAGAAAACGCCCCGGATACAGCGGCACCGCGTCCTCCCAGCCAGGGGGCAGCGCTTTCAGGATCGATAAGTAGGTCGATGTGATCTGGTCCCAGGTCGGTTCGTCAACGATGCCTGTCGCCGGGAGGCCGAACAGCTTTTGCACCGCTATGACCGCTTCTTGCGTCTCCTGGCCGAAAATACCGTCAATGCTGCCAAGAATGGGGACTTCTTCATAATAATTCCCGATCACCGCAAGGAAATATTGCAGCTCGCGCACCGCCTCGGCACGCATCCCCAGTTCCAGCTGCTCCGGGTAAACCGCCGTCACATCCGCAAGGCTCAGCCCTTCACTTGACAGCTCGCTCAGGCCCTTGATCGCCGTGAACAGGTATGCAATCCGGTACCAGGTCGCCTTGCCGACCACGCCGTCCACCGCCAGCCCGAACACCTGCTGGAAGGTGCGCACGGCGTTTTCGGTGTTCTGGTCAAAAAAGCCGTTCACCGGGTAGATCTTCGGGATCGCAGGGTAATTGGCCGAAATGCGGTTGAGCCGCAGCTGGATCGTGCGCACATCCTCGTTGGCGTCGCCCAGCCGCAGCGGCTCGCCCGGATAGGAGCCCAGGTTCGGCGATACCGGCGCGTCGCGCACGATGTCAATATTATCGCCATAGTAATAGGTCAGGATCTCATAAGGCGACATGCCCTGCTCGGCGAGGGCTACCGTCCCCCATTGCGACAGGCCGTCACAGGTGACTGTCGTGCCGCTGCAATACTGCGCAAAAAGCGGCTCGACCGAGCCCTGGCGCACCAGGTAGTTGTTGAAAATTTCGTCTACAATGTTGGAAATATTGTCGAAAATATCCCGCCCCTGTACAAAATACTGGTCGTAGGCGGTTGAGTTGGTGATATCATAATCGTAGCCCTGCGAACGGTACCACTCTGTATAGATGCGGTTGAGGGCAAAGGATATCTGCGCGTAAATATTCGCCCGGATGGCGCTTTCCGGCCAGGTCGGGTAAATTTCCGACGACGCTACATTTTTGATATAGTCCGGAAAGGAGAGCGTCACATTTTGCGCGTCTGAGCCAGGCGGGCCGAGATGCACGGTGATGGTTTCCGGGATGAATGGCAGGGGCATAGCTGCTCCCCCTTTCCTAAGCGATGGGCGGCGGCGGGATCACCTCAACCGCCTCCTGTGTCTGGCTGCTTTCACTGCTGGGAAGCAGGAACACCGGCAAGGTGGACACGACGCCGTCAAAAACGGTCACGTCCGCAATATTGACCGGCTGATAGCTTGGGTGATGAAGCTGCACGGCATATTTTGCGTAAGGGATGCTGCCGCCCGGCGCCATCGACGCGGAACGGGGCGGGGCGGCAAGGTCAAAGACCGGCGTGCGCCCGGAATTGTCGGTCACTGCGCTGTACAGCAGGGTAGGCGGCGTGCCGGGCTGGGGCGAGGCTTCGCTTACTGTGACAACGGCGCCTTGCACGGGCAGCGTGTCCCGCGCGGTTGTGGCCTGGATGATCAGTTTCCCTTGACCGGTCATGGTCGGGTCTGCCAAAGGTATCTCCTCCTTTTTTCGGTAGCTGCTTACTGCGGCGGGGCTTTGCCCCTGCACCCCACGCCTGCGCGGCGGGCGGCAGGGCGCTGCCCTGCACCCGGCGGGGCTTTGC
>QXXE01000168.1 GCA_009911355.1 Clostridiaceae bacterium
AGTTGCCTCCTTAATTCTCTTTGATTATACATTAAATCCTTGCGTATGAGGTGTCAACTAAAATGGTACAACATCAAGGATTTACCAATGCTCAACACATTTGAAAAGCCGGAAGTTTCCATGAATTACGCCCTGGTTGACGAAGGAGTTCCGCTGGTAGTGGGAGATATCGTTTTGGAAATTCAGAGAAAGTTGGTGCAGGCCCCGGAGACCTACCTTGGTCTGGAGACCGAAGTCCGTATTTCTGAACAGGTTCCGACTGGCGAAAGCACCGGCGTGGATGCGCCGGGCCAGCTTTGGAAACGGTATCACACAGAGAAGGTCGCAATTTTGTCTGCCCTTGATACCGGCGTGGAAATGGGAATGTCCCATACGGAAGATCCTACGCAGGGCCTTTTCACCTATTTTGCGGGTGGCCTTGCTAAAAATGTACCGGGCCAGTTGCAGGACGGCTTTGTAAAGAAAGAACTTCCCGCAGGCGAATACATCGTTTGCAAAATTGAAGCAGAAAAATTTGAGGATTTGGTAACGGTTTCTTTGGATCAGGCCAGCAAGTATCTTTTTGGCACATGGCTGCCGCACCACAACCTGGCCACGGAACCCTTCTCTGCGGAAAAGTATTACCGGGATGCAGAGGACATGGCCTACATGGAAATTTGGGTCAAGCCTTTGCCACTGGATAGTCGCGTTTAAGGAGCGAGATTAGGATGGATTGGAATATGCTCTATTCAGATGTAACGCCGCCAACGTGGGAGCAGGTCACAGAGTATATTGGCAGCCCGTTATGGGCGGACTTCAATGAGCGTATCCAGTCCGCCTACCAGATCAAGCCCTGCATGGAACACAGCCGCTGTTCCATGCAGGCTGGCTGGAATATTAAGTACAAAAAGAGCGGAAAGTCCCTTTGTACGCTCTATCCAATGGAAGGCTATTTTATCGCCCTCGTGGTCATAGGAAGTCATGAACTTGCAGAGGCAGAACTTCTCGTGCCTTTATGCTCCGGCTATGTACAAACGGTATTCAACAGCACAAAGAGCGGAAATGGACAGAAGTGGCTGATGCTGGATGTGCGGGATGGAGAAACCGCAGAGGATATATTCAGCCTCATCAATCTTCGGAAACGTATATCATCATAAAGAAAACATTGTAGCCTGTGCTTATAGACAGGGGGCAACATCAAGTTGCTTGTGCGTCTCTATGTGAAAGCCTATAATGGATACGGAGGTTTATATCTATGGAAACGAGAAACACGATTTTAAAGTTGCGAAAACATTTGAACCTATCTCAAAATGAATTTGCCGAAAAGCTATCGGTCACACGGCAGGCTGTTTCCCGCTGGGAAAACGGGGAAACTGTACCAAACATTGATACATTGAAGCTCATTGCTGAAACTTTTGATGTGTCGGTGGATTTTCTTCTGGGCTGTGCCATCGGGCAGTGCCAGAGCTGCGGAATGCTCTTAGTAAAGAGCGGCGACAAAGGGACAGAGAGCGATGGGCGCAAATCAGAGGAATACTGTGTCTTTTGCTACCAGCACGGACAATTTACACAAGATATTTCTATCGAGGAACTGATTGAACGTAATTTGCAGGATTTAGATAGTTGGAATCAAGAAAACGGTTTGCATTTAACAGAGCAAGAGGCAAGAGCCGAACTGCAAAAATTCTTACCAACGTTAAAGCGTTGGCGGACAAAGGATGGTGAGGAAGAAAAGTAAACCATTATCTCACCGAAGTGAGGACATAAAGTTTCCAAGGAGCTGATACTATGAAATTCACTTGTATGGTTATTTCTGTGTCTGACATAAATGCGGCAAGAAAATTCTATGAGGATTTGTTTGGATTAGTGGTGTTTCAGGATTACGGAAGAAACATCGCTTTTACCTGTGGTCTGGCATTGCAACAGGATTTTGACTGGCTTGTGAATCTGCCAAAAGAAAAGATATTAAAGAAATCCAATAATGCGGAGATCGTCTTTGAGGAACAGGACTTTGATGGTTTCCTGGACAAACTGAATAAGCACCCCGGCATTGAGCGTCTGGGTGAGGTTGTTGAGCATAGCTGGGGCCAGCGGGTGATCCGATTCTACGATTTGGACGGACACATCATTGAGGTTGGCGAGGATATGAAAATGGTGATAAAGCGTTTTCTTGATTCCGGCATGACCATGGAAGAGGTTTCTGTGAAAATGGACGCTTCTATTGAGGATTTGACAAAACTTCTAAATAGCCAGTATATGATGGACGAATAAACAAATCTAAATTTGTGGAGGAAAAAGATAATGGCAAAAGAAAAAGGTTCATTCAAAGAATTTCTATCGGCAATCGCGCCAGAACACCAAGCGTTTGTCGAGAAACTTAATACGAAACTTATTGAGCAGGGCTGTGACCTTGTAATAAAGGAAGCAAAAAGCGGCTACACCGCTTCATACCAACTAGAGAAGAAAACAGTAATGAATTGGGTGTTTCGCAAGACAGGTGTTTTTGCACGGATTTACGGAGACAATGCTGGCAAGTATGAGGATATAATCGCTTCGCTTCCTGCTGATATGCAAAAGAAAATGACTACTTCTCGTGACTGCAAGAGACTGATTGACCCTAATGCCTGTAGTGATACCTGTGTGAAAGGTTTTGTTTATGCCTTGAATGGCGACACACATAAAAAATGCCGTAATGACGGAATGTTCTTTCTACTGACAAATGAAACAGCGGAGCATATAGCTAGGCTGGTCTGTGCAGAGGTTAATGTGCGTAAGTCAGCTTTATAACGACAGAAAAGTTAAGACCAATAAATCCCAGTTTATAGAATTGAACAGATCGGAATTGATGGAGGAATTAACAATGAACAGATATGAAGAAGGAATGAAATTAATCGAAGAAAGTTGTGGCAACAGAAAAGATAATACCATTGCACTCTCAACTATTGCTACGGGATCGGGGGCTGATGGATTTCCTCGCCCTAGTGTCCGTGATGTAAGTGCTTATTATGAAGATGGCGTGTTTTACGTCACAACATCGGCAAAATCAAATAAAATGCAGCAGATCGCTCATAACAAAGAGGTTGCGTTTTCTGTTTGCTTTGAGGGGATATACGGACATGGAATTGGAGAAAACCTCGGATGGGTTTTGGAACCCCAAAACGCTGTCCTAAGAACGAAACTCCGTGAAGTATTTGCAGACTGGTACGATGATGCAAATAATGAGCAGGATGAAAACTGTGTTATTTTGGAAATCCGTATTACAAGTGCAACGATATTTAGAGACCACGGTGCTGTGCGTTATAAGTTGGACCTTGTAAATAAGGTGGAGGTTGAATAGTAGATCTGTAGAATGGTGGACTAACAAACAAATCGAGAGTTAAGGAAGGGAAAGAATGAAACGAGAATTAGGAATCGCAAGGTGTGGGCTTGCCTGTTGCCTGTGTTCAGAAAATGAAAAATGCAATGGCTGCTATTCGGATAACTGTCCTGACTACACCCAATGCGAAAACAGAAAATGCTCCATGGAAAAGAAACTTCCAGGCTGTTATGCCTGTGAAATGGATTGTAAAAGAGGTTTGATGAATAAAATCAAGCCATATGGATTTACATTATTTATAAAAAGATATGGGATAGAGAATCTTCTTGATTGCCTTGAAGAAAATGAAAAGAGAGGAATCCTGTATCATCGTAAAGGAATTATTGGCGATTATGATGATTTTGACGATGTGGAAAAGTTGATAGAATTTATTAAGACAGGGAAAAATTAGGATTTTTAGGAGGTACATAACCATGAGAAATATGATTGCATACTGTGGGCTGGATTGTGAAAAATGCGACGCATATCTCGCAACAATCAATGACGACCAGGCGTTACGTGAGAAAACTGCAAAACTATGGGCCGAGTTAAATAATGCTCCCATTCTGCCTGAACATATCAACTGTGAAGGCTGTCGCGTTGATGGGATTAAAACTGTACACTGCGATAGTCTTTGCGGTATTCGTCAATGTGCATTGAAACAGGGTGTGGCAACTTGTGGCGACTGCCCAGACCTGGAAAAATGTCAAACGGTTGGAATGATTATCTCAAATAACCCCGACGCTTTAAAAAATCTGAAGGGATAGATTACATACCAGTTTGACAACATACTGATTTTGGTGATGAAAACACTATCATTCTATGTGTGGAATTAACAGGTGGCCTGTTGTTTTCACATAGGACAAGGTATGAGTTTTAGCCGTTCAAATTCTGTTGGTTTAAGAATCATCACTATTTTTGCACTTTAGGAGATGCCATGAAAGGATTTAACCGGCCAAACCAATTGTTTTCCCTCTGCGGTTTGAACTGTGGACTTTGTCCTATGTTCTTGAACAAGAACTGTCCTGGCTGCGGCGGCGGTGAAGGGAATCAGTCCTGCAAAATTGCAAGATGCAGTTTGGAGCATGACGGGGTTGAATACTGTTTTCAATGCAGTGAATACCCCTGTGAGAAATACGAACATATTGATGATTTCGATTCCTTTATTACACACCAGAGTCGAAAGGCTGATTTAGAAAAAGCGCGTTGCTTTGGGATTGTAGTGGTCAAGCATTTTTGTAACATTTGTGGCTAAAAAATAAGGCAATTAATGCTGGATTATTTCCAGTTTC
>QXXE01000169.1 GCA_009911355.1 Clostridiaceae bacterium
GGGAACTCAAAGATATCTTCTCCGCTTTCCATATCCCTCTTCCTGTAGGTTAAAATCTTCGCGGGATTTTAGGTTGTAAACGATATCCGGTTTCCTGCCGGATTTGGAATTCTGAAGAGTCAATCTGAAGGAGGTCATTTTGAAGTACGATTCGATTATCCTGGAGCTTTTAGCCCGTATCCAGGCACTTGAGGAGACAGTCGACGCATTGTCTGGTGTCAAGGAAGCAGCGGCGGGAGTGCCCACGATCCCGGCCCCGGCCGCCGAGCTCGTCGTGGCTGGGCTGGAGGAGAGGCCGAAAGGGGAGCCTGCAAAGGCTGCGGAAAAGCCGGTGGTCAAAGTGTGCACAGCCGATGTGCGCAACTATATCATGGCACAGAAGCGCGAAGCGGCCGCGCGCGGCGAACGGGAGTTGGTTTTCAAGGCAAGCACCATCCACCGCACGCTGAAAATGAAAAACCGCATCCCGCTGGTCGCCTCTGCCATGCGGCAGTGCATGGCGGAGGGCGACGAAGTGCTGCACGACACGCCGAGCGGCAAGTCGTCAACGCTGGAAATCCGTTACTGGCTGCCCGCCGCAGACGAAGACGGCGAAGCAGAGGAATAACCCCATCAGCAAGGGGCTTCCGGGACGGGAGTCCGCGCAGCTGAAATCAGACGCCGCATCCCTGTACCGGGGCATGGGAATGTTTATGCAAAAATGAGCCGGCCTTTTTGTAAGGCCGGCTCATTTCTGTTGGATTCGGGATTCCTGCCAACGCCGGTTTGAGCCAGGCGTCAGCATCATACCGTTGCAAATCCATATCGCCGGTTCCATCCCAAGCGGAAGGGCGCTTTGCCTGGCAGGCGCCTTCATCAGCCGGGGCAGGCGCACGGCGGCGGTAAACTCATGGTTGCCCAGGATGGGGAACACATTGGGCCGGAACGCCTGCCGGATCTGTAAGAACAGCGCCCCGCGCTCCACGGGCCGGGCCGTGGCCTCCTGGTATTCGCCTTTCACCAGCAGGAGCTTGATGGCGGCTGTCGCCGGGTCGCAAATGTGGGAGGACACGGCCCCCGGCTTTTGGGGATTGAGCCCGTAGGCAAACCGCTCCTCCATCGTTTGAACGGCGCTCAGTCCAGCCGCCTGTTTGTAGGGCCGGATGTAGGTCGTGGCCGTGGTAGCACCTCCTCTCGCCATGAAAATAAAAATCCCCCGGCAAATGGGGCGGTGACGTAAGAAAACATTTTAAGCGAGGGTCGGCGTAGCATCAAGCTGCGCCGACTTTCGCATTATTTTTGTCTTGGGCAGTTTGGGATTGCTCCCGCGCTCCCTCAAAATCAAATGCACCAATGAAGTTATAGACGATCTCGATTTCACGGACTTTCACCCGCTTCTGCTGTTCGTCGGTCGTGTAGGTGTCGGACACCCTGATCTGTTCCACGAACTCACGCAGGATTGTGGCGTCAAGCTGGGTCATGTCCGTGTACTTCTTCACTACGGAAATGAACTTCCTGACGTTGGTTTTCTTCTGCTCCTGCTGTTTCACTTCCCGCCCCAGGGTTTCCACGACGGCCTTTAACTGCTTCTGCTTCTGCTCCTGTTCATAATCACGGGATAGCGTGATAAACCGATCATCGGACAGCTTGCCGGAAATGTTGTCCTCATAAATTCTCTTGAAGATCACATCCAGCTCCGCGATACGCTTTTCAGACTGTGCCAGCACAGCCTTTTTCTGTGCCAGCGCCTTGTCACGCTCCCGCAGGCTCCGTTCCGCCGCCCGCTGGATAAAGTCGTCCTCGTACTGCGTCACATAGGAGATTGCTTCCCGCAGGTTCCGCAGTACGATTTCTTCCAGCACGACACGGCGGATGGAGTGCGTCTTGCACAGGGTACGGTCTTTCCGATAAGTGGAGCAGATGTAATATTCCTGTTCCGGCTTGAAGTGGTTGGCCCGGCAAAGGTACATCTTGCCGCCGCAATCGGCGCAGTACACCAGCCCGGAGAACATACCCATGTCCCCCATTTTGGTCGGGCGGCGTCTGGCCTGCCGGATGTTCTGCACGACCAGGAACACGCTTTCCTCAATAATCGCCTCTTGGGTGTTCTCGAATGTTAAGTTGACGAAATTTTGGCCAAAAAGCACGAAAAACAGACGGAAATAGTTGTTTTAATGGTGTATTTCTCCGGAGATAGACCGTAACATAGTGAAATCGCACCCTTTCTTTATTGGACAATTAAATCATATATACTTATGTACAACTTTCGGGTTGTGCATTTTTATATCTCATTTTATACTGATTGAAATTATTGGAGGAAATATGATACTATGGGCATGACAAGAAGCAAGCAAATCAAGGCTGGTCTGCAAAAAAGTTTTCGCAACGGAAAATCCGCCAAAGCATCTACAGTATGCTATGGCTACAGAGTAACAGCGAAAGGTGACCTGATAGTCTATCCTCCGGAAGCCATCTATGTGTTCCATATTTTTGAGCGGTTTGCCGCTGGTGACAGTCTTGGGAAGATTTCTGCCTCGTTGGCTCGGATGGATGTGCCATCCCCTACAGGCAAAGAGATCTGGAGCAAGGAAACGATTTCAAAGATTCTCAATAACGAGAAATATCTTGGCAACGTGGTTTTGGGCAAGACGCAGTCCCAAAACGATGTGCAGGTCAAAAACAATGATTTGGATACTAAAACTGTCATGATGAGCCACCATCCGGCAATTATCACAAAAGAATTATACGAGCTTGTCCAAATGGAGAAAAAGCGTAGATGTTGCTCTCATGATAAATAAGAAAGGGTCAAATGGGTACTACAAAAATAATCCCATCCAAAAGTAAACCGCAACCGAAACTAAGAGTAGCAGCATATTGCCGCGTCAGCACCCGATTGGCTGAACAGCAATCCAGTTTAATGGCACAGGAACACTATTATGAGAGCCATATCAAACAAAATCCGAATTGGGTATTTGCTGGCGTATATTCCGATATAGGCAATGGAACGAGGGTAAAAGGACGGAGCAGATTTAAATCATTGCTATCAGCCTGCAGGCGGGGTAAGATTGATATGATCCTCACGAAATCTGCTCATCGCTTTGCACGCAACACAGTTGACGCTCTAAAAGCGATTCGGATGTTGAGACGATGGAATATTGACATCTATTTTGAGCAAGAGGACATCCATTCTCTCTATGAAAGCTCTGAGTTTATGCTGATGCTGATCTGTGCCTTGGCACAGGACGAGAGCTACTCTAAAAGCGAGAATATCAAATGTGGCCTCCGCAAGTCATTTCAAAATCCAGATTCCAAATACTATCAGCGGGTATGCTATGGATATACCCATGATCAGGGTGGTAAGCTCGTTATTCATGAGGAGCAGGCTGAAATTGTTCGATTGATCTATGAGATGTCCGCAGCAGGAGACAGTCTCGCAAAGATATCTGCGCATCTGAAGGATATGGATCTTCGCCAAGGGGCAAGAGAGTCTGGAGCAAAGAAACGCTGCGAAAAATTCTCCTTACTGAAAAGTATAAGGGCTGTGTTACTTTGCAAAAAACACTTGTTGAAAATTATTTGGAACACAAGCAGGTCAAAAATGTAGGGCAATTAGACATGTTTCATGTGGACTATAATCATGCGGCTATCATTTATGTAGATAACTGATTGAAAGTACGTTTGGATTGTTATTGGATATTTATGGACTTGTGGAGGATGATACAAATGAGGCTTACTAAAATAAAGCTATCCAATTTCCGCTGCTTTGGAGCAAATGAACAGACGGTCCTTATTGATGATCTGACCACTTTTATTGGGAATAACAGTGCCGGAAAAACAGCTGCGCTGGCTGCTCTAAACTGCATGTTTTCTGAAAACAGCAATGACCGGCTTTTGCATAGGAGCGATTTTCATCTACCCAAAGAGAAAAAACCTGAAGAAATGGAAGAGCAGTCTTTATATGTTGAGGCGGTATTCCAATTTGATGAATTGGAGTCTGAGGGTCAGGACGGCGAATATGCTATACCGTATTATTTCCAACACATGGTTGTTGAAAATCCAGGTGAAGTGCCTTACCTCCGTATCCGATTAAGTGCGACATGGAAAAAAAGCAGTACTCTTGAGGGGTCTATTGACAGTCAGATCTGTTATATTACTTGCCCAGAGTCTGAAGAAATCCTTGAGAATCATTGTGTGAGAGCTCAGCGACACGATTTGGATAAAATACGTGTAATATATGTTCCAGCAGTTCGTGATCCATCTAAACAGTTAAAAAATGCTTCTGGCTCTTTGATGTACCAGATCATGAACAGTATTAACTGGAGCGATGAAACGAAAGACCATATAAAGACAAAAGTGCAGGATTTGAACACCCAGCTTGAACAAGAAAAGGGGGTTTCTATATTTGGAAATTCCATTGCAAAACAGTGGAAAGAATACGATTCAGACAACCGTTATTCTACTGCAAGTTTGAGATTCAGCGGTGCAAATATTGAAACATCTATTAGACGGTGTCGTCAATAAACAAGGAGCCAAATAGCAATACAACGGATCTGGACAGCGGCGGCGAATGAGGAGGC
>QXXE01000170.1 GCA_009911355.1 Clostridiaceae bacterium
ATGGGGCTTGTCAACCCTGATTTCATATTTTTCTATATTTTGTGACCGGCTGAGTCAAACCGATAAGCATAAAATTTTTTAAAAAAATTCCGAAAATCTTCGGCGTTTTTTTCAAAAGGCAGTATTGCCCCGCGAAAAGGGGCAAGCACCACCAACTTTCCAACGAGAAAGGGGGTGAGAATGTGGAACCTAATCGCAGGGAGTTTATAAAACAGTGCGCTTTCCAGAAGTTTTGTAATACGGTACTGCACAATGAAGCGTGTGACGCTCACAAAGAGCTGCACAGGCATAAGGCAAAGGATATTACCTTTTCCGACTTAACCTTAGGCCTTGTTTGAAAAATACAGCAAGCTGGTCAAAGCAACCAAATCATGATAGCGGCCATATATACAAAAGCAAGAAAAGATTCGTCCAGTTTATCAAATCTTGTAGCAACTCTGCGAAACCATTTGATCTTCTGAAAGAAACATTCAACGAGGTGACGTTCTTTGTACAGGTAATTATCTACGGCCCACGGCTCCTTCGTATTGCTTTTGGGCGGGATTACAACCACCGCGTTGTGTTCTTTGATATATGCGAGGATTTCTTTGGTGCCATAGGCTTTATCGCCAAGCAAATTGCTGCCCGTAATATCTGTCATGCCCATAAGTTCAGTGGCGTGAGAAGAATCGTTGTCATTACCGGGAGACAGCAAAAAAGTAACCGGATTCCCCAACCCGTCAACAATGGCATGGATTTTCGTGTTCAGACCGCCTTTCGTGCGTCCGACAGCCTTATTTTCCGTTTTTTTCCCCACCATTAGAACTTTCATGGACTTTAATGCAAGTCGAATCAATGCTGAGATTCTCAGTATCAGCATCTTGACTCAGCTCAGTAAAAATTTTCTGCCAAATGCCATCATCCCGCCACTTGGCAAAACGTGCGTAAACGCTTTGCCAAGGTCCATAGCGTTCTGGAAGCTGCCTCCACTGCGCTCCGCTGTGATTCATCCATAGCATACCGTTCAGCATCGTCCGGTCGTCTTTTCTGGGGCGTCCTTTCTTCCCTGTATTTTCCATGCATCTATGATATCCTATACTCAGGGTTTGTGCAATATTTATTTTTCAAACAAATCCTAAAGAGAAGAAATAAATTATTATTTATCGGGCAGCTATTGAACAGATGGCTACCCGCATAGTTATTTTAACGAAAAATTAAAAATTTGAACTTCCATCAGCACGAAAGGTAAAATGAGTAAAAATCAGGATCGGGCCGTTTGGTTTCCGCGCGCCAGCCGCTGCAAGCTTACAGCAAATAATTGTTTTCCCGGTCTGCAATTTGCAAGCCAACCAGTTTATACGTTGCATATCCTCCGGTAACCAGCGGCTCCATTTTACAAATTTCCTCCGCTTCCTCCCGACTTTCTGTTTTCAGGATATACATACCCGCCATGCCCGGATACCCCTTAAATACACCGCAAATTTCCAGCTTTCCTGCATCATCCAACCGCCGGATATTTTCAACATGCTCAGTAATTACGCTCTTGGTCAAACGATTGTAAGTCTTACTTTTCTGAATCATCATCATGTACATCAGCTTTTCCATTTGCATTCTCCTTTAAAATTGCGGACAGGCAGAGCGCGCCATAAGGGCGCAGCGCCGCACTTGAGTTTTCATCCCGCCCGCAGGCGTGATGAAGTTTTTACTCGATTTTTTTACAAAAAAATCGCAGGGGTTCAGGGGACAGGGTCCCCTGGCGCCGCCCGAGGAGGGCCGGGTTTCCAAAGGGCAGCGCCCTTTGGCGCCGCCTGCGGAGGGCATCCGTTATTCCGGAAGCTCCAGTTCGCCCTCCAGCGCAGCGAGCGCGTACCCAAGCGAACGCAGCAGCCGCGCCTGCTCAATCTGGTTGTCCGCAGCGTCAAGCATCGTGCGGTAACGCCGCGTAACCGCCCCAAGCAAATCGTCACGGTTCATATAATCCCACGGGTCGCGGTGGACATGGGAACGGTCACGGATGAAACAGTGGAAAAAGATCTGATTCAGCGCCCCTTCCAGCCCCTCGAGATCAGGCTCATATTTGCGCTCCCCAATCAAATACAGCGTCGCACAGACCCGCTCGCAGTGCTCCGGCAGATGGGTACGCACCAGCTTGGCAAGTTCCCTGTCCTCCGTGACCTGCCCCAGAGGAATGTCAATCGACTCAAAACGCACCGCGTTCGGCCGGTGAAACCGCAGGCTGGTGCCGTCCTTGTCCACCGCGCCGGACAGGAATCCCTTGTCACCAATATCCGTAACCGAAAGCCCCATCGTACAGCCCGTGCAGGCATAAACCGTGTGCCCCGCACGGTGCAGGCCAGAAAACGCATGATTATGCCCGAACGCCGCATAGTCAAATTCCGAGTCGGCAAGCTGCGACGAATCCACCGGGTTGTAACCGCTCGTCCCCTTGAGGTCGCCATGCACCGAAAGGACATTCAAGTGCTGCGGGTCGAGCGGCGCGTCAAACGGGATAAACGCATTCGCAGATGTGAACGCCGCCCCCCAGATCACCGTATCCGTATGCAAAAAATAAGGCGTAAGGCGGCTGGACTGGAAAACAAACACGTTTTCCGGCAGCGCCATGGTCAAGTAAGGGCTTTTGGGGCCAAGATAGTCATGGTTGCCCGGGGAAATCAGCACCGGGCAGCGCGCCTTCCCAAGCAGCGCAAATGCCCGCGACGCAACCGGCGCAGGCGGTGTCGGGCTGTCAAACAGGTCGCCAGGGATCAGGATCACCTCGGCACTGATATCGCCAGAATGGTCGATCACACGCTCGAGCAGCTGAAACTGCGCTTCCCGGCAGACAGCAGCCTTTTCCTCCGGCAGAAACGAATACTCCGCCCCGAGGTGCAGGTCGGCAATATGTACTAAAGTCAGCATGGTTCCCTCTCCCCCCCAAAAGCATCTTCCTTTTCCTTATTATAGTATTTCCCGCGCCAAATGGCAAGCGGAAAATCGACCCACTATGACAGCCGCGCAAATATGGACACCAAAAAACGGCGCGCGGGCTTTCCCCACACGCCGCTTTCCCTGTGTTACTGCGCAAACGAAGGCGGCTGCACCGGGTTCCCCGCAAAAGCATTCGGCCCAGGGCTCGAAAGCGAAAAATACATCTTCGCAGCCTTTGTCGTCCCAAAATCACGATTGGAACCGCTGTCCTGCACTTCGTTGAAAGCGTCCCGGAACATCTGGTTGTGCGCCTCCTCGCGGTTCAGCAGGAAATCAATGGTCTCCCGTACCCGCTTGTCGTCAATCTGGCGGTACAGATATTCATATACCACCTTCGCGCGCTGTTCGGACGCAATATTGCTGAGAATATCAGCACAGAGGTCGCCGGTAACAGTGACATAATCCGCCGTCCACGAATAGCCGGAAGCATTCAGAAGCCCGGGATTCAGCCCAAGCAGCACATGGCTTTCGATCTCTCCCGCCTTGACAGCATCCGCATCCACACCATGCCCGTTGAGCATGGAAATGGTCTGCGCAATCATCTCCATGTGGCTCAGCTCTTCAGCAGCGATATCCATAAACAAGTCTTTAATTTTCGCGTCCTTAATCCGGAAGCTTTGCGACATATACTGCATGGCGGCTTTGAGCTCGCCGTTGCCGCCGCCCAGCTGTTCCTGAAGCAGTGCGGCATATTGGGGGTTGGGGCGCTCCACGCCTACAGGGTGCAGCAGCAGCTTTTCATGCTTAAACAAATTGATCAGTCCTCTCCAAAATGGTTGCCGTTAGCATTCCACAAAGCAGGCGGCACTATACGCAAATGCAGGGCGTGACAGCATATTGGCACATTTCATGTCCCCTGCCTGATATCATTTCCGCATCTTTCCCCAATTTCATAAGTCCCTTATCCGTTTGCGTGCTTTCGGTTGAAACAGTGAATAATTGGCAGAGTTATTGTATAAACATGCAATCTGTAAGGCTATCAGTATGAAGATGCTAGCGCAATTTCAAATTTTACAGCTACTTGGTCTGCATCCCTCCCACGATCGCTTAAAGGCTCCAAAAAACCTTTTTTATTACCGTTTTACAGATTTCCGCCTTTTAAGCACGTTTTGCGTTTTTCCGCATGTCGAGCACAACTGAGCCAATAATAATCATCCCTTTCACAATATTTGTCATATTATCGTCAACCTTCAGCATAACGAGACCGTTGTTGATAACACCCAAAATCAGGATACCTGCCATTACGCCCGAAGCACGGCAAATACCACCCGCGTGCGAAGTTCCGCCGACGGTTGCCGCCGCGATGGCGTCCAGCTCATAGTTCAGGCCGGAGTTTGCCGGGTCTGCGGAGCCTGCGCGGCCTGCCAGCAGCATACCGCCGATGGCTGCGCACACAGAGCACCAGACGTAAACCAG
>QXXE01000171.1 GCA_009911355.1 Clostridiaceae bacterium
TCTTCTTCAGCGAGTACCCCAATTTCTCGCGCACGATCCGACCCAGTCGGGATTCACTGATATCCAACTCCAGGTTCATTATGAGTTCGCCAAAGGTAATATCCGGCTGCGCCTGGATTGCTTTGTCCACACGCTTCAGGTCTTCCTCTGACAGTTTCGGTTTGCGTCCGCAGTTGCTCGTCCGCGGTTCCACACTCCCGGTCTCCCGCATTTGCGCTGCCAGTTTGTACACTTCACGTTCGCTAACCCCATATGCCTGTGCTATCATCTTAGCGTCATGGGTTCGTTCATATCCCCTCACAAGCCGTTCCCGCGTTTCAATGCTTAACATCCTTTTTCACCTCGGACTCATTATACCTCTTCTTCCCACTGCTTGTGAATAGCTTTTCGCTGATTGCTCTAAATAATATGTTTTTGCTGATGTTGGAAATACAGGGCGATTAAGGATGATTACCGAACTTCATGAAAAAACAAGTCTGAAGAAAAAACTCTGGATTTGTGGTCATCAGCGCGTTAAAAAAGATACCGCAAGTACATACGCAGCATTAGAGTGCTGATCGACTGCCTCATTTCTGCGTATAGAGCTGAGTAGAAGATAAACTCTGTCAGAAATGGATCCTGCACACCCTTTGGGACTTTCCTGCACACCTCTCTATCGGGGATTCCAAACAGCAAAAAACTGCACCCCCTATGCAGCAAGGATGTGCATTTGTATCAAAATCACCAGCACTTTTCAAAGGCTGTAGGACAGGTTATCTTACAGCTTTTTAGCATTCCGGAACAAAAAACCTCCATAACCGCCCAAAAAGATCCCCCAGCCGCGCACACGCGCCTGTCCCGAACACAGGTGCGTGTATTTTTTTGCGCTCGACAGGGAAAACCAATTTCTGTCATAATGGATCTTAATTTTAACGGAGGTACGGAAAATGAAAATAACGGCAGAAATCGTAGCGCGGTACCTGTGGGCGTGCGAGCAGCAGAAAAAGCTGAGCGCCCAGACCATAAAAGACTACCGGATCGACCTGCGGCAGTTCACGGAATTCCTGGACGCGGAGGGCGCGGGGTTCGACCGTGAAACGGTCAAGCGGTACGTTTCGGAGCTGAACGGGCGCTGTAAGCCGCGCACGGTCAAGCGGAAAACGGCGTCGCTGCGTGCGTTTGGCGGGTGGCTGGCGGACGAGGGGCTGGCGGAGCAGAGCCCCTTCCTTGGGCTGCGGCTGAAGGTGCAGGAGCCGGTGCAGCTGCCAAAGACCATCCCTCTGCGGGTGGTGGAACGGCTGCTGGAGGCGGCGCGCTGGCAGATGCACCCCGGGCGCGGCGTGCCGGACAGCTGGGAAGGGCTGCGGGACGCGGCGGTGCTGGAACTGCTGTTCGCAACGGGGCTGCGGGTCTCGGAGCTGTGCGGGCTGCAAACGCGCGAGGTCGACCTCATCGACGGGACGCTGCGCATCTGCGGGAAGGGCGCGAAGGAGCGCATCCTGCAAATCACCAACCCGGACCCCTCGCTGATTACATTGACATGGTGGGCAGGCTTCTGCGCCGGGATGCTCGGGCTGGCGAAACAGCTCGGGTGGAAGGATACATAACCGTTCCGGCGCATCCGGGCAAAATGAAACGTGCCGTTTACCGCTTTGACGGGTAGATGGCACGTTTTTTGATGGAAACCTTATTTGAGAAGTTTTGCATAGTCTGAGCGGGCGTTTACAACCCGATAAATGAAAATGGTATCCCCTACCACCTTGTAAATGGCCACATAGGTATCCGTAAGCACCAGCTTGCGGAATCCCACTGCCGCGAGCAGCGGATCAGGATGGGTTTGGCCCATCAGAGGGAAATCCTCAAGCCGCGCAATTTTGGTTTTCATACGGCTGTAAATGGCCCTGCCAGATTGTACCCCCGAATGCAGGATATGATATTTTACGATCTTTTCCATATCGTTGGATGCCGGGGTTAAATAAACAAGGTTACTCCTCATAGGCATGGAACAACGCCTCCATCTGGGCGTCCAGCTCTTCTGGGGTGTAGACCGGGTCACCGTTTAACCGGCTCATTTCAGCGGCATAAATCATGTCGCGGTGACGGTACATTTTTTCCCGCTCTTCAAAAGCTGCCATGCTCATGAAAACACCGTCGTCCTCGCCCTTGTTCGTGATAAAAATCGGTTCGCCGGACGCCTTTGCCAACTCGGAAATCGACGTGTAATCGTTGCGCAACGCTGATGATGGCCTGATTTTCATTTGAGGCACCTCCTCTGGATATCTGACTCTTGATATTATTATATCAGGATTCGCGGAACATGCAACCTGTTTTCTATCATTTCCGGGAAAATCTTGTCTTGACGAAGCAGGCGTGTTAAAATGTAACGGTCAGATAGTTGACGCAATCCAGAGGGAGTGATCGCATGTCGGAGCTGATTTTTGAATCCAGTCTGACAATGGAAGAGATTGAACGAAAATTTCAAGATACGGATTTTTTCACTGGCATTTGGGAAGGATTGGAGGAAGCGATTGCCTTTAAGAAAGGAACCGCATCCTCCGAAACCGGTGTGCACAAAAGGTCACTGCCGGGTAAATGTCGCTGAAGTGCGGAATTTCCTGCATATGTCAGACAAAAGATATTCCTGCCATCCGTTACGAGACACTGGTTCTGGAAAATAAGGGTGCTGCGACCAAATATCTTGAAGTGAATGAAACATAAAACGCACGCGTACGTTTTTTCGTGTGTTCCGCGTGCGTTCCGCAAAAGCATAAAATCGAACCATGGAGCGCTTGCCCTATGGTTCGATTTCATTATATAAATAGGCATTCAGAATATTTTGCGGGGCATCGTAGTAGAAACTGCTGTTGAAGTTTTCAATTTTGTCGCTCACAAACGAATGATAAGCGGCAAACAACGCGTCAAGGATATCCATACCGGTTTCCTTTGCAATTCCAAGGATCAGTCGCTTGTAAACCTTTCCAATATCCCAATGGCTGGGAACTGCATATCGCGCAGCAGCCACATTGTCAAAGACTCCTGTTAAGATTCCTGCGGCTGCTATGAAGTCGTCACTCACACGGTCGATGTTATCACTGTGGTAAACATCCGCCAAGTCGTAAATTTTTTCAATCAAGGGTCTGCCGAGCGCATCCACGACGGCAGACCTCTTGTTTTTCGTTTTTCTGGCAATATAGTCGATGAGACTACAGGTGAAAAACAGGTCGTTTGACTTTTTGTCCTCTCGTCCAATCATGGCGTTACCTCTTCGCTTGATACGAATTCTAAACATTTGAGCGCTTCCGGCGTACAGAAGTTGATTTGATGGGTCGGATACTTAAACCGGGCAAGCACCCAGAATTGCTCACGAGTTAAAATACCGTCAATATAGTCGGCAATGAAGTTGTATATCTGATCGTTCGCCATTGCGCCGATTACGATGTCATAGCTGTGCGGTTTTCCATGGCGGCAGTCGATGATAAAATCAAGCCATTCCTCTGTCATTTCCCGAAATTCGAGAATGTTCAGGCGGGTATCCACGCGCACAGTATAGGTGCTCACAACGCCGCTGTCAAATCTTTTTGCCCAGCGTTCAGCCTGCTCCCTGATAATTGTGCAGTAAAAGCCGGGGCCAAAATCTTTTGTGTTTTTTCCGTGGATAATCCGCGGATGTTCGACGGGTATCCTTCCGCCATGATATACTGTCATTTTTCCCATAGCAACCTCGATAAGAGTTCCTTTTTTCTTTAGTATAACACCTTTTCTCGAATGTTTCTACAACAATACGAATTGTTTTTGGTTATTACTTCCGCACTCAAGGATAGGAAAGCGCCGTGTGGAGGAAAAAGTTGGACACAAGAAGCGGATGATGCTGTAATTTTCGCATGAATGACTGAATTTTATGAGAGATGTCTTCCACGGTATAGGGCAGCTGACCTGAATAAATCGAAAGCTTCAGCGCATGATTCAAGTATTCATCCGGATTGTATTCCGGGGCGTAGGGCGGCAGGAAAAATACCTCAATCTTATCCTTATGCTTTTCCAGCCAGGACGCAGCAAGCTTGCCGTGATGAACCTTCAGATTGTCCAGGATCAGGAACACCTTCTGTTTTGAAGCGCGAATTAGGCGCTCCATAAACTGGATCAGCCACTGCTGTTTCATGGTGTCCTGGTAGATCATAAACCGGACCTTGCCCTGGCTGCTGACCGCAGAAATCATATTGACCCGCTGCCGCTTCGTTTCTACTGGCAGCACGGGAGGATGACCCTCCGGTGAAAAGCCGCGCTCGACGATTTCAGAGACCGCCGAAAAATCTGTGTAAACGACAAAAACCGCGGGAATGAAAAGCATCGACTCAGTCAAGAATGGGAATAA
>QXXE01000172.1 GCA_009911355.1 Clostridiaceae bacterium
AAGTCTATATATTCCATACAACCTATTATACCATAGTTGCTCCGCTTTTCCTAGTTTTTTTCTCGAAAGTAATAGTAGCATCCGCCGTCAGGCCCAAGGAGAGGACGGGATAGACCTCAATCGTCTGCTCATAGGTGAACGCACGGCCCAGGCCATCCGTCACGGAGGCGGTCAGGATATTTGTGCCGGTCTGAAGGAATTTCACGTTACCCCCAGCGTTGTCGAGGGTCCCGGTGATACCGGCAGGGAGAGAAACGGGCTGGCCGTCCACGGCCAGGGACCACGCAATTTTGCTGTCCCCCACATTCTCGGAGGTCATTTTCACCTTCACCGTCTCGTCCGGGTGGGCGAACTCCGGGAGCTTGAAGGACAGGCTCATGGTGTCCCATACGGCGATGGTGGCGCTGGCGGTGAATGTCCGGCCCAGGTCATCCGTAACGCTGGCGGTTACGGTGTAGTTACCCGCAGAGGGGAAGGTGATCTCGCCGCCGCTGTTGGTCAGCTCGTTCTCAACCACAGCGCCGTCCTCGGTGGTCACTTCCCAGGTCACGTCCATATCAGTCCCGGAGAGACTAATGGCGGCGGGCTGGTCAACGTGGGCCGTCTCCGGCGCGTCCAGGGTCAGGACGATCACCGGACAGACCTCCATGGGCAGGGCGGCGGTGTACTCCTTCCCCAGCTCATCCGTAACAGCAGCGGTGAGGACATAGGCACCAGCTCCGTCAAAGGTCAGCTTGCCGCCGTGATCGTCCAGAGAAACAGAAACACCCGCGCCGTCACGGGTCAAGGCCCATTGAACAGTCGAGGGTGTTCCATGCTCCACGGTCAAGCTGATCGCCGCCGCTTCGTCCTCATGCAGTTTTTCCAGGTCGGAGGTCAAGGAGAGGGACAGGTTCGGGATAACCTTGATTGTCACGGGTTCGGAAGAAAACTCCCGGCCCTGGGCATCCTTGGCGATAGCGGTGAGGATGTGGTCCCCAGCGCCGTCAAAGATGAGCGTCCCGACGTTGGCGGAGAGGGTCACGGGAACCTCCTTGCCGTCCCTGGTCAGTGTCCAGCGGACGGAATCGGGTTTGCCGCCCTCCACCGTCAGGCCAATCTCCACAGTTTCATCCTCATGCACCTTGTCCGCGCTGGCGGTCACGGTAGGGACGATCACCGGCAGAATGGTGATGGACTGGCTGGCGGTGTACTGCTTTCCGGCAGCGTCCGTGAGGGTGGCGGTCAGGGTGTACTTGCCTGTCCCGGTCAGGGCCAGAGTGCCGCCATCCTTGGTGAAGCCCTCCGGCATGGGAACGCTGTCCCCGTCCTTGACCAGCGTCCAGGCCACGGAGCCGGTCAGATCATTTTTCAGCAGCAGCTTCACATCCTCCGTCCGGTCGGTGTAGCCATACTCCGGCAGAGAAAAGGCAATGTCACCGATGGGCAGGACCTCCACAGTTTTCTCGCAGGAGGCGGTGCCGCCGCTGTTCTCCGCAGTGCCTTTCAGCGTGTAGCGGCCAGCCTCCATGAAGAAGCAGATACCGCCGTCTTTGGTGAAGCCCTCCGGCATGGCGGCAGGTTTTCCGTCACGGGTCAGCTCCCATGTGACGGCCTCCGCGCCGGTGAGCGTGGTTTTCACGGAGACGGAATCCCCCACATACCGATACGCCGGAAGGTCAAAGGCGATTGTGGGCTTGTCGGCCTTGTCGGTGAACAGGACCTTGTTGCCCTTGTCCATGCCGCTGGGGTAGACGATGGAGCAGCCCTTCTCGGACAGCTCCGTGGCCGCAACGTCAAAGACCACCTGCACCGGGCCGTCATTCCGGGGCGTGACCACGCCCGCCACGGTGGATTTGCCGCTGATGTTGACGGCGGAGCCGCCCCACACCACCAGCCGTCCCTTGACGGTGATGTTATTGAGGTCCAGGGCTTTCTCCCCCAGGCCGTTGGCGAGAATCAGGTCGCTCTCAAACACAGCGTCCTTGATGCTTACCGCGCCCCGCACCAGAACCGTGTCCCGGTGGGTGCCGGTGATCTCGCCGGAATCATGGACACTCTGGAAGATATTGCTCATGATCTGTGCCATCTCCGCCCTGGTGATCTGGCCCTTGGGATTCAAGCGGCCATCGTTGTAGCCGCTGACGTAGCCGCGCTCCACCATGGCGGAGACGCTGTCCGCCGCCCACGCGCCTACCTGGTTCCGGTCCGGGAACCGGGTCAGAACGGAATTACCGGCAGAGGACAGGCAGACCGTCCGGGCCAGCACCACCATGGCCTGTTCGCGGGTGATATTTTCATCCGGCCCCATACGGCTATTGGAGTACCCGGCGAAGGTCTCCATGTGAACCGCCTGGGCGATATAGTCATGGTGCCAGCTCCCACGGGGCACATCCGTGAAGCGGGATCTTGTAGGTGCCAAACAGCCGGTCGATCATAGCGGCCATCTGAGCGCGGGTGAGATAGCCGTCCGGGTTCAGCTTGTCCTCGGACGTACCCACCAGCACACCATTGTTCACCGCCCACGCTAGGGCTTCATAGGCCCAATGGCCGTAGGCGTCACCGTAGTCGGTTATTTTTCTCCTATCGGCGGCGTGGGCGTTGACTGCTAAAAGACTAACCATCATCACCGCCGCCAGGAACAGAGAAAAGAATCGCGTTAGATTGGGAAATTTGATGCTCATGCGTCCTCCTTTCAGATTTTGGATTTTCCGGGGTGTGCTATGTACTAGGGCGGGACCAGCAGGCGGCGGAGCAGATGGCGGTGGGTCAATCCTTATCGCCTCCCTCCGGGCCGGACGTGGCGAAGTAGGCTTCAAATTCCCGCTGCTGGGCAGGGGTCAGGGAGGTAAAGTGTTCCCCCTCAAAGCCGCACAGCAGGAACGTTCCGGCGATAAAGTCTCCGCTGTCCGTGGGGTTTTCCCGGTTGGGCATCAGGCCCATATTCTTGCCCTCACCATTGCAGATCAGCATGACCCGCTGGGGCAGATAGCACCCGGCCTCAATGGGTCCGCCCACAATCTGCTGAAAGGCTTCCAGCGTATCCTCCACCTGGATGGGGCGGGGAGCCTTGCAGGGGTCCACCACCAAAATGTCAATTTTGTTTGCCATACAGAAAATCCTCCTTCGTTTCTCCGGTTGTTATATTCCAGCGGCGTCCTGGGCCAGATCATGACTGACCAGGGATGCGTAATACTGGCTGATGGTTGCGGGCGCGTTGTAGAGCGCCGCCAGGGTGTACGCCTTGATGTTCTTCACCAGCGTGGTATTCTGGCTCAGACTGTCCAGAACATAGGCGATATGCTCATGGCCAAGTTTCAGGAACCGGCTCTTGACCACGCCGGTAGGCATTTCCTCTCCGGCGATACGGATGAAGTCCCGCCGGGAACAGCAGACCTCCACCATAAGCTCCACATAGCCCTCCAGCGTTTCCTCATCGTAGGGATGCTCGGTCAGGAGCAGGTCAAAGTCGATATTTTCTTTTATCAGCTCTCGGTATCCATCCATCTCATCCATCCTCATCCGGCCTTTGGGTCTGGCACGGGCAGACGGAGCGGGGGTAGGGGGAAGGATGGATGGGTCAGTATCGTTCAGTTCAGTATTTTTCTTTTCAGTCTTATTAGGGACGGAAAAACCGCTGTCAAGACCGCGCATTTCCAGCGGTGCAGACTGCGGTTTTTCCGCAGTCAAGAGTGCGGCACTGTCCAGCGGTCTTGACCGCTGATTTTCCGCAGTCTGGGGGGCGGGGGGCGGCGGTGCCTGTTCCGGCTGCTGGGGCTGGCCGGGTTCCGGGGGCAGGATGAAGTTCTTGACGTAGATGCGGGTGGGCCGTCCCTGGCCCTGCTTCTTCCGCTCGATCAGGCCGATGCCGTCCTTGTCCAATTCCCGGAACAGCTTCGTGGCCTTGTCCTTGCCGCAGCTCATGAGGTTCATAGCGTCCTCCTGGGTGAAGTAGATGTAGACGCGCTTATCGCTGTCCATCCAGCCGTTTTTCACCGACAGCCCCATACGGTCCAGCAGAAGGCCGTAGAGGACCTTGGCCTCAATGGAAACGCTCTTATACCGGGGGTCTGTCAGCAGGGCCTTGGGGATACGGTAGAAACTGTACTGTTCCGCTTCGTTGCCGTAGTAGTAGTCCAGATTCAGATTTGACGGCATGGTGATTGCCTCCTTTGAAATATGCGGAAAAACAAAAAAGCGCCCCGGCGACCATAATAGTCACCGGGGCGCTCATGCTCCTGCCGCTTGTTGGTTTGTTCGTAAACGCAAAAAGCCCGCCCTCAGCTGATTGTTATTACTTTCGAGAAAAAAACTAGGAAAAGCGGAGCAACTATGGTATAATAGGTTGTATGGAATATATAGACT
>QXXE01000173.1 GCA_009911355.1 Clostridiaceae bacterium
ATGGGGCATCCTCAGCTATTTTATCAGTTGAGGATGTCTTATTTTTAGGCATACCTCATTGTGCGGTATTGCCTTAAATATGGCCAGGACCCCCAGGAGCGTAGGCTGATTGGTGGAATGCGTCCTGGCAGTCCCGATTGGGGGGCTGATGAAGAAAGCGCGTATGGTACACTTGCCTCCGTTGAAGAGAATGGCATCTCCCAGGAAATCATTGTGACTGAGTTTGGAAATTACGGCAGATATTACGACAATATCTATCAGGCGATGACCTGTGGTGCGGATCTGCTTGTAAAGCCGGAAGAGGCCGTTGACGTTCTGCGCATTGTGGAGGCGGCTCAGGAAAGCCAGGACCAGAAGCTGCGGATTCGCCTCAAATCAGGAATCGGAAAGGAATCATTGAGAGTATGAACGTTTTATTGCTGAACGGCAGCACCCGCAAAAACGGCTGCACCTATCTCGCCCTCTCGGAGATCGCAAAGGTATTGAACAGCGAGGGAGTGGAAACGGAGATCATCCAGATGGGCGGAGGCCCCGTCCGGGACTGCATCGGCTGCAACGGCTGTGCCGGAAAAGGCCAGTGCGTCTTTGGCGATGACATGGTGAATGAAATCATCGCCAAGGCGAAAGAAGCGGATGGCTTCGTGTTTGGCTCCCCTGTCTACTATGCCCATCCCAGCGGGCAGATTCTCTCCCTGCTGGACCGGCTGTTTTATGCCGGAGGCAGCGCCTTTACCCACAAGCCGGGGGCGGCTGTGGTGACGGCCCGCCGCGCCGGGACAACGGCCTCCCTGGATGTGCTGAACAAGTATATGACAGAAGCGCAAATGCCTGTTGTTACTTCCACCTACTGGAACATGGTCTTTGGCCCCGCGCCAGAGCTGGTGGAGCAGGACAAAGAGGGCCTCCAGACCATGCGGAACCTGGGCCGGAACATGGCGTGGCTGCTTGGCTGCATTGAGGCTGGGAGACAGCAGGGCCGTATTCCGCCCCAGGCGGAGCGGGCACACTGGACCAACTTTAATCGTTGAAATGCATCATGGAAAGAGTATCTGCGTAATTTTATCCTAATTGTGGAGGAGATTCCTTGTGAACAAATTATTCGCCCTTATCCTTGCATGGGCAATGCTGGCAGTATTGGCATCATGCGGCACTAATACCGGAAACACCAGCAGCACAGAAACCGGCTCTTTGAATGAAACCGCTTCTCAGGAAAGTCAGAAGGATCACAAGGAAGCAACGCCTCCCAATGAGGTTGTTCTGCCGGTAAGCTCTGATACCAATATCTTGATCGCGTACTTCTCCAGAGTTGGGAATACTGACTTCCCCGAAGATGTGGATGCCGTATCCTCCGCAAGTCTCCTGCGAAAGGACGGCGAGTTGTACGGCAACACACAGTATGTCGCTGCCCTGATCCAGCAGGCCACCGGAGGGGACCTGTTTTTGATCAAGACAGAGGAAAAATATCCTGCCGATTACGATGAGACAGACCAGTTGGGCGGCAAAGAAAACAAAGAGCGGAGCCGTCCTGCGCTGGCGTCTCATGTGGAAGGTATGTCTGGCTACGACCTGATCTATTTGGGCTATCCCAACTGGTACTACGATATGCCCATGGCGGTGTACGCCTTTTTGGAAGAATATGACCTTTCCGGCAAGACGATCATCCCCTTTGTAACCAGTGGAGGAAGCGGATTTTCCAAATCCATATCGGAGATACAGAACCTCCAGCCGAACGCAGAGGTCTTGACGGAGGGGTACAAAGTCACTCATTCCAAGGTCGATGGTGTAACCTTGGAAGATATAGAACAATGGCTTGACAGCTTGGAAATAAGCGGCTAACCCTGCGGGAACAGGAGACACAGTGCATGAAAGCAAAACAAATTTTGAAAATAGCGGTGGACGCAGCCATGACAATCGCCCTGCTGCTCCTCATGGCCTATGAGCTGATTGGACAGGCCGCTCATGAGTGGCTTGGAATCGGGGTATTTACGCTGTTTGTCCTGCACCATATTCTGAACAGGCATTGGCATCGCGGCCTGTTCAAAGGCCGGTATACCGCCCTGCGCTGGATACAGACCGCGCTTGTGATCCTGATTCTGCTTGCGATGTGCGGCTCTATGGTCAGCGGCATTCTGCTCTCCCGTCATGCGCTGTCCTTCCTGCCGGTGAGCGGCTGGGCCTTTGCAAGAAACCTCCATATGCTGTCCGCCTATTGGGGATTCGTGCTGATGAGCCTGCATCTTGGCTTCCACTGGAGCATGGTGGTGGGGCTGGCGAAGAAACTTACCGCAAGGCCGTCAAAACTCCGCAAATACATTCTCCGATCTATCACTCTGCTCATTGCTGGATACGGCGTATACGCCTTTTTTAAGCGTAACATTGGCAGTTATATGATTCTGGCGAATCAATTTGCGTTCTTCGATTTTGAAGAACCCTTCCTGTGGTTCCTGCTGGACTACATGGCGTGTATGGGGACCTTCGTCAGCGTCGGGCATTACGGTTCGGCCTTGTTCAGAAATGCAAATGTGAAAAAGGTCAAAAGGCGGCAGACCGGCCCCACAGAGACTACAAGCCGTCATCAACATGAAACTGTTATGCGGCAAATTGAAATAGCCAGATACGGCGCATTTACGGCAAATACAAATATGGAAACTTGAAAAACCTCACTAACAATGCGAATCAAGAGTTGAAAGCACGAAATTCCAACGAAAAGTTGTTTATTCTACAATAAATCAGCAGCGAATTCCACGGACTCCTGTTGGTTTTGACGAGATGCACCTCGCCGACGCGGAAGTAACGGCTACTGTAGGTTTGGAGTGTATAAGCGCTGTTTAGAACAAAAAAGATGCATTGCAGCAAATCATACAAATTGTGGCAACACATACTCAGACTAAATTGAAAAATATGTCGAGCGAGGCGGATTGTTTTGCGATTTTCAACTCTTGATTCGCATTAGTAATACGAGCTGAATTTGCACATTATCTCCAATTCCGAAATGAATTTGGAACGGAAGGAACGCCGTATGATAAAGAACTTTATCTGAACCGGTTTGACCGGTGGCTGAAAAAATGTCCGGATGCGGAAAGGGGGCTGTAAAAATGAATCGTATCAGTTGTGCATTTACCGGGCACCGGCCGAGCAAATTCCCCTGGCTCGAAGATGAATCTGACAGCCGATGCATCGCACTGAAAGCGGCGCTGTCTGCACAGATTGCAGAATTGGCTCATAATGGTGTCACGCAATTCCTGTCTGGTATGGGTGAGGGTGTAGATATTTGGTCGGCGCTCACCGTTTTGGAACTGCGCAAAGAAAATCCCGCGCTGAAACGCAACTGCATCCTTCCCTGCATCACACAGGCGGGCGGATGGAGCGATTCTGCACGGGAACTTTATGATTGGATTCTGGATCAGGCGGATTCCCGCGTTTATGTCAACCGGGAACCCACCCGAAATTGCATGATGGAGCGCAACCGCTTTATGGTCAACCATTTAACGGTGCTGCTGGCCGTCTGCAAAAATATCGGCGAACGGCGCGGGGGTACGGCGGCGACAACCCGCTATGCACAGCGAACCGGTAAAGAGATTATCCTTCTGAACCCCATAACTCTGAGTATTGTTCATGAAGGGCTGACAGCAGCCATCTGATAAGCGCAAGGCGCGCTGAATGATTTCCTGCGCGGATGTGCAGGAACGAGCGACCGGAGGGAGCGGAAAAGCCACGCCGTCAGGCGTGTTCGACTGCCTCGAAAGCGGCAGTCCGGGGCTTGGGGCGTCCCCAACAAGCGTGCAGCATATCCCCAAAGGGATATCGCCGTACATTGCTTGCCTATTTTATCAGAAACCAGGCAAAATAATATAGGATATTCGCAACAAACCATACTTATAGCGATTCCTTATGCAGTTAAAACCTAAAAGTTAACACGTTATAACTTATTGTCACTTCTGCTTTGCACAAAAATTGTTTACAATAGATTTATCAAAACGAAGCGAAATGTTGCCCGGTCAATTTGGACAAGCGGAAGCGATTGAGGTGATTGCTCATGTATAATTCTCAGCTGAATACCTTTTTGGTCGTAGCCAGAGTGCACAGCTTCAATAAAGCAGCCGACAAGCTGTTCATATCACCTCCGGCCGTGGTGAAGCAGATCAATGCCCTGGAGCAAAAGCTGCATCTGACCCTGTTCCAGCGGACGCATCAGGGGCTAATACTGACAAAGTCGGGCGAATCCCTGTATCGTGACGCGGAATTTATTACTTCCGCAGGTAAAGATAGGAAAGCAGCGGGTGATGGAAGAATCTGGACACAAGAGGCGGATGATGCTGCA
>QXXE01000018.1 GCA_009911355.1 Clostridiaceae bacterium
CCCCGCGCCTACGCGGCGAGCGGCGGGGCTCTGCCCCTGCACCCCGCGCCTGCGCGGCGAGCGGCAGGGCTCCGCCCTGCACCCGCTGGGGCTTTCGCCCCAGACCCCGAGATGCTGACGCATCTCTATCTCGCCTGCGGGCGGGACGGAGGTTTGGGGACTCATATTATGATAAGGGTACTGTGCAGCAAACCAGCCCGCCATTATGACAGCGGGCTGGTTTCAGCAGTCTCAGAGCAGAACGGAAAAGGCAACATGGACGTAACCGCCACAAAGCTCGGCGGACATTCATAAAATCCACTAAATACAAACCGTTAATCAATATTCTGCGAACAAATTACCGAAATACGGGTTGCCGTCTGATCCGGCTCAGGTACTTGCCCCAGCTGGATCAGCTCCCGCAGAAGTTTGAGCGGCAAATACCCCTGCCGGAAAAAGTCCTGCGAGATCGTAAAATCAACCGCTCCATCAGCAAGCAGCGCCCGCGTCTGCTCAGAAAGGTCATGTACGACAACCCGCACTCCCCCCTTCCGGCCCGCTGCTTCGACCGCTTCCACACAGCCCGCGACATTTTGATTCGCCATATAAATTGCAGCAAGCTCCGGTGTCCTCGCAATCGTCTCAGCAACCTTGCGCCGCGTAACATGATAATCATTAAAAGTTTCCGCAATCTCAATTTGGCTGCTTGAGAATCCCAGTTCATGCATCCGCTCGCAGAAGCCGTCAAGCCGCCTTCGGTGCCCGTCAAATTCAAGGTTCCCGCACATCGCCAGCACCTGCCCGCGCCGCGGCACGCATTTGCTGATCAGCTCGGCGGCAATCCGCCCGCTTTTGTTGTAATTCTGCCCGACAAAACACACCCGCCCGCTATCCGGAAGGTCGGAATTGAAGGTCACCACCGGGATACCCTGTCCCGTAAGCGCATTCGCCTTTGCTTCAAGTGTGATATCATTGATTGCACACAGCGCAATCCCTTGCGCCCCCTGTTCCAGCAGCCCGTCCAGCCTCTGCACAGCTTCCTTCGGTTCGTCGGTATGGCATTCGTCCAGCAACACCTTCACATTATATTTTCGGAGGTCGTCCTGCGCCGCCGCAATCCCACGCAACACCTCCGGTCGGAAATAGTCGGTCCAGTTGGGCAGCAGCACGCCAAGCCGGGTCGGCGCAAATCCCGCCTCCTGTATCACCGCCTGCTGATGCACCTCGCGCGGCGACATATAGCCGATTTCCGCAATTGCTGCAAGTACCCGCTCGCGGATTTCCTCTTTTACATACGACCGGTTGTTCAGTACCCTGTCGACCGTCCCGCGCGAAACCCCTGCATGCTCCGCAACCATCTGGATTGTTGGACGTTTTCCCATGATGCAGCCCCTTCCTGCCGCTGAAGCGGCTGTGCTTTTTCGCTTTTTCCATTATAGCACATTCCAGTCGGTTTCGCACCAATCTCCCGAAAATATTTTGCGTGAAATTTACGAATATTTTCACCGCGTGTGCAAAAGCACACATCAGCTTTTAACGTTTTTTGCAATCGTTTTCCGCAAAAGAGCCCATGCAAGTCGATTTTTTATATTTAATTCATAAAATCGTTGATTTTGTTCAAAACAAGTTCACTTTGCGCAGTATGTGCATCTTTAACAGAAACATCAAAGTAAAATGGTAAGCTTTTTAAAATAACCTGATTTTCGTCTAAAATACTCTTATAAAATCAATTACAGTCAAAATATCGATTCAATTTGATACAAAAACAGCAAATTACTGCAATAGGCGGAAGCAAAAACACCCCTTGACTTTTCCGTTAGAATCCGGTATATTGAAGTTGCAAAAGCACAGAAGCTTTGCAAAAGCACACAGCCGCCAACGCGTCGGGCGGCGCAGGCCCCGCAAACGGCGCGGACAATCCACCTTATTTAGAGAAAGGAAGAGAACATGATGAAGAAAAAGAATTGGCTTGCTGCCCTGCTTGCAGGTGCGCTGGTACTGTCGATGGCTGCCTGCGGCGGCAATGACGGAAGCGCTGCGGACACCCCCGCGGACAACGGCGCCCAAGCAGATACCGGCAGCGCGCCTGCGGACAGCGGCGCAGCCCCTGCAGCAGACGGCCCCTTCGAGATCAGCATGATCCTGAAGACGAACTCCGCTGAATTCTGGCAACTGGTACAGGCGGGTGCGGAAGCTTATGAGGAAGAGCATCCTGACCTTGTCAAGCTGTCCATCAAGGGCCCCGCAGCCGAGACCCTCTACGAAGAGCAGCTGAACATGGTACAGACCGACCTTGCGGTCGACTCCTATGACGGCTACCTGATTGCCCCGCTCCAGTCGGAAGCGGTTGCGGGCCAGATCGCGAACACCACCAAGCCGGTTATCGCGTTCGATACCCGGATCGATTCTGACAAGTGCCTTGCCTTTGTCGGCACCGGCAATAAGGAAGCGGCGAAGCAGGGCGCAATCGCGGCAGTAGAAGCTGCGAAAGCTGCCGGCTGGACCGAGATCAAGTGCATCGAGATCGCGGGCGTACAGGGCGACGCAACCAACACCGCCCGTATGGAAGGCTTCCGCGAAGGCGTGAACGAATCCGGCGGCGAATTCCTGGACGACGAAGTGCAGTACGCCAACGCGGTAGGCGACCTCGCTGTTACCGCTATGGAAGGTATCATTTCCAAGCATCCGGAAGGCATCGCGATCATTTGCTCGAACAACGATGACATGGCGCTCGCAGCAGCGCGCACCGCAAAGGGCAACCCCGCATATGAAAACACCATTTTCCTTGGCTTTGACGGCCAGATCTCGGCCTGCGAATCTGTACTGAGCGGCGACCTGACCATGACCGCAGCGCAGAACAACTTCGACATCGGCTACAAGGCTGTTGAAACGATGGTAAAGGTTCTCCAAGGCGAAAAGGTTGACGAATTCGTCGATACCGGCACGGAGATCATTACCAAAGAGAATGCGCAGGAGCGCATCGACCGCATGAGCGGCTACCTCAAGTAAGCCGCCCAGCGCAGAACACCACCCACCATCCAGGCACGAAACGGTTCCCAAGCCCACCAAGCGCCTGCCGGACTTCTCACACTACCCGTCAGGTGCGCAGGACCTCTCTTTTCCGAAAATAAGCCGTTGTACCGTTTCGCTGAAATTGCAACCCTTCTACTTAACTTCTTCTCTAAACAGGCAGGCTTTCCGGAGGGCAAAACACCCTTCGGGAATGCCGCCCATGCCCCGGCCTACTCACTCTTGCCGAGGCATGGGCATCCCTTAAAACCCCAAACAGCCCTGCCAGCGGTTTTGCCAAACGCGGTAAAACGGCAGCGCAGGAAATCTTCCATCGATGCTGAACGTCCTTCCGTCCCGCCCGCAGGCGTGATAAAGTTTTTACTCGATTTTTTTCCAAAAAAATCGCGGGTGCAGGGCAGGGCCCTGCCGCCGTCCGGCGCGAGGACGCCCCTCCGGCGAGGAGCGGGGTCCAGGGGCAGAGCCCCCGGCGCCACGGAAGCAAACGCAAAGCATCCCCATATTTTGACCGAAAAAAGGAGCTGGAACCCCCATGAAAGTTGGCATCATCGGCGCAGGCCGCATCGGCAAAGTGCATGCAAAGAACATCTCCATGTTCGTGCCCGAACTTGAAATCAAAACCATCGCAGACCCCTTCATGAACGCGGATACCGAAGCCTTCGCAAAACAGTGCGGCATCCCCAACACCACCAAAGACGCAAACGATATCCTGAACGACCCCGAGATCGAAGCCGTCCTCATCTGCTCGTCCACCGACACCCATTCCAAATACATCATCGAAGCCGCGCACGCAGGCAAACACATCTTCTGCGAAAAGCCCATCGATTACGACCTCAAAAAAGTCCACGAAGCAATTGACGCAGCCAAAACAGCAGGCGTGAAGCTCCAGATCGGCTTCTGCCGCCGCTTTGACCATAACCACCGCGCAGTCTACGACCTCGTCCGCGACGGCAAGGTCGGCAAGGTCAACATCATCAAAATCTCCTCGCGCGACCCCGAGCCGCCCCCGGTATCCTACGTCAAGGTTTCCGGCGGTATCTTCTACGACATGATGATCCACGACTTCGATATGGCCCGCTTCCTCGCAGGCTCCGAGGTCACCGAGGTTTACGCAGCCGGTTCCGTGCTTGTCGACCCCGGCATCGGCGAAGCAGGCGACGTGGACACCGCCCTCGTCACCCTGAAATTTGCAGACGGCGCAATCGCAGTCATTGACAACAGCCGCAAAGCAGTGTATGGTTATGACCAGAGGGTCGAGGTCTTCGGCTCCGAGGGCTGCGCCCAGAACGAGAACGACATCCCGAACACGGCTGTCCTCTCCACTGCGGAAGGCACCACCTACGGCACCGCCTATAAAGTTATGTGGGATCGCTACACCGGCGCGTTCGTCAGCGAAATGCAGGCGTTTGCCGATGCTGTCGCTCACGACAAGGTCCCCCCGGTTACCGGCGAAGACGGCCTGTACCCGGTACTCATGGCAGCAGCCGCAACCAAGTCCCTGCACGAAGGCCGCCCGGTCAAAATTTCGGAGGTAGAATAATATGGCACTGAGAAAATGCGCTTGCATTGACACCCTGTACACCGAGCTCGATTGGCTCGACCGCTTCCAGGCGGCAAAGGACGACGGCTTTGAAGCCGTAGAGTTCTGGGACTGGCGCGTACGCGACCTGGACGCGACCCGCGCAGCAGCCGAAAAGGCCGGCATCGCGATTTCCGGCTTCAACGGCGACGCGGACTATTCTCTGGTCGACCCGACGCACAAGGAAAAATACCTGGATTTCTTAAAGCAGTCCATCGCGGCGGCAAAGAAGGTTGGCGCTTCCAGCGTGACCATCCACTCGAACGCGCTGGGCGACGGCGGCATCGTCGTGAACCACTACGACGAGCTGTCCCACACGGTCAAGCTCTGCTCAATGTACGACACGCTGCTTGAATGCGCGAAAATTGCCGAGGCCGAAGGCATCAACCTGAACCTCGAGGCGCTTAACATCACGACCGACCACGTCGGCAACTTCCTCGCAACTACCCAGATGGGCGCGGAAATCTGCCGCCTGATCGGCTCCCCCCGTCTGAAGCTGCTGTACGATGTGTACCACATGCAGATCAACGAAGGCTGCATCTGCGATACGATCTCACAGTACGCCGACCAGTTCGGCCACATCCACGTAGCAGACGCGCCGGGCCGCCACGAGCCAGGCACCGGCGAAATCAACTACACAAAGGTCATCCGCCATTTGGAAGCGTGCGGCTACACGGGACGCGTCGGCTATGAGCTGTTCCCGTCCACCGACACCAAAACCGCAGTAAAAGCCATCATGGAACATTGCTGACATCTATATCTCTCTCATTTTCATCCTATATCTTGCCAAAAGCCGCCTTAAAAGGCGGCTTTTGCATGTTTGCACCCCAATGCAGCGAGGCTACAGCAGCTCCCCTGCCCTGCCGCACTTTTGCGTTTTCGGCAATCAGTTTTGCAGCCTTCCTTTCATCCAGCCTGAAAATATGCTATGCTGTGCCTGCCGCCCCGTGAAACCCAGCGACCTTTGCCAAGATACATGCTGCAATGGCACGCCAGCGGGACAGGATGCCCGGAAGCGCGAAAGGGCTCGCCGCCACAGCAGCAAAGCGGAAAGGTCATAATGATATGTTGAGAAAAGCGTCTGCCGGGCTGCGCGGCAGCATTTCCATGCTTGATGGGATGTGTTTGTTTACAGTTCTGCACAATTCCGGGCAGCGGATGTTCGCATTCCTCAATCGCAAAAAGCAGGTATTATCGGTGCAATAAAACCGTCCGGAAAGTTATAGGATAAGGTAATTTTTTCAAGAAATTTCATCAAACTGACAAAATCACGAAATCAGGCCGAAAATTTCTTAAAATTTTTACACACTACTTTAATGAAATGATGGTATAATAGGGGATGTAAAAGGAATCCTAATTGCAAGGAGGTGTTGACGATGAGATTTTTGGCAGTCGCAGAAGCGGCAGTGCAGTTCCGTATCCCCGTGGAAGAGCTCCGCTCTATGTGCGAGTGCGGAAAGATTGCAGGAGCAGTACGCTTTGGGCGCGTTTGGACTTTGCCGGAAACGGTGAGCCTGAATGAGCTTCAGGCAGTGCATGCGCAGGGACGCCACCTGGCCTGCTGATTTCCGCCAGAAAAATTGAAAAATGCGACAAAAGCGCTCTGTGAAGGGTGCTTTTTGCGTTTTAATAAGGCCGGCCGGGCCCAAAGCCCAGCCGGCCCTTTGGGGATGCGTCAGCCGTCGCCGCGCAGAAGATTGTCCGCGTAGTTTTGCAGCTGCTCAAACGAGCATACATCATCTGAACGCATCGCGATCATACTACGCACATATTTGGGCAGCCCCGTATAATAAGAAAAAACCTCCGGGTCATTTTTCAGCATGTCGCCCAAGCCCTGATATTCCTTCATTGAAAATCACCTCGAAGGTATTTTGCGCGCGCTGGCGAAAGGCAATGCACAGCAAAATTTCGGCAGCAAGGCAAAAAATGCATTTCCAGGTCATTTTTCTTCCGGCAGGTTCTTCTCCCCCCACGCTTTCATATAGGAAATCACATCCATAAAGCTTTTGCCCAGATCAGAAAGGCTGTATTCGACCCTTGGCGGGACTTCATGAAAATCATGACGGATCAGGAACCCATCGGCTTCCAATTCCCGCAGCTGTTTTGTCAGCGATGATTCGGTGATTTCGCCAAGCTGGCGGCGCAGTGCCCCAAACCGGCGGATATCGCAAAACGCAATATAATAGAGGATTTCCAGCTTCCACTTGCCGCCCAGGACCCTTTGCAGCGCCGACATGGTTTTGCAGCGCTGGACGGCGGCTTCGGTTTTCCGCATTTTAAAACACCTCCTATCGGCTTGTTACCGCGGATGCGAAAAAACAGGGTACTGCGAAAAAGTACCGTACTTTTCATTTTTCTGCACCGTGCTATAATGGTGGAAAACAAGGAGGTGCTGTTATGCACTACACAGGAACAATATGGAGACCACCATATGAGGCCGCTTCGCTGCTGCTCGAAGCAACGGCGGGCTGCACCCACCACCGGTGCAAATTTTGTACGCTCTATAACGATTTGCCCTTCCGGTTCAAAATGTCGCCCATCAAAGACATCGAGAGCGATTTGCAGGAGGCGCAGCTTTGGGGGACGGACCCCGTTTCCATGCTGACGGCCCGCATGCAAGGGCTGGACAGGCCGGAACATATCCGGCGGGCATTCCTGGTCGGGGCAAACCCATTTGTCCTAACCTATGAACGGCTTATGGCAATCGCCGCGCTGATCGGACAGTATATCCCCTCGATACAAACAATAGGATGCTTTGCGCGGATCACCGATATTACACAAAAGTCCGATGAAGAGCTGATATCCCTCCGCCAAGCCGGGTATGACGGGCTGACGATCGGGATTGAAACCGGCGACGACGAAGCGCTGCGTTTTATGAACAAAGGCTACGCTGCCGCAGATATCATCACACAGTGCCGCCGACTGGACCAGGCTGGAATCCGCTACCGTTTTTTCTATCTGGCAGGTATTTCCGGCGCTGGGCGCGGCGAAGCCGGCGCAAAGGCTACGGCAGCTGTCTGCAACCAGCTCCACCCGATGCTGATCGGCGTAAATATGCTGACAATTTACCCCGATTCGGAGCTGTACCAGGAAATCCAGCGCGGCAGCTGGAAGGGCGAAAGCGAAATCGAAAAATATAAAGAAATCCGCGTGCTGCTTGAAAACCTGACAATCCCAACCCAGTTTGCAGCTTTGGGCGCATCGAACGCATTCCGGTTCCAGGGGACGCTGCCCGAGGAGAAAGGCACCCTCGCTGCCGCACTTGACCGGATCATTCAAAATGTGCGTGAGGACGATTTGCAGGAATACCGCAAAAACCTCCCGCATTTGTAAAATTAACCGTTCAGGCAGCGCCGTATGTCCTACGTCCAGCCTACCAGCACGATAAGGCTTTTACTCGGCTTTTTACAAAAAATCATGGGCGTCCAGGGGGCAACACCCTCTGGCGCCCACTGCGAAAGCAAACTACGCCTGCGCCCCTGCGGCGGTAATGCGCGCACCGCCAGCCGCTTCATCCTGCGTCATCAGCAGGCCGTCCTGGCCGTCAAGCGACGCAAGATAAACTACCTCGACCACGCTTTCCTCCGGCTCCCCGACCTCGCCGCGCGTACCATTGATTTGGATGCTCCCACTATAGGCTTCGCCGCTGCTGTCATAGACAGTGAACGTAATTTCAGCATTCAAGCTGATTTCACTCGTCCCGTCCCACGGGGACCAGTACAGGCGGCTGCCCGCAGGCACTGAAAGCGTGCTGCCCGTTGGGTATTCCGTCCCGTTGTGGTCGTCAAAGCCGATCAGCAGGCCCGCGTCGCAGGCTGCTTCAACCCGTTCGTGCCCCAGCTCAAAACGGAACGGGAACGCGGGGGATTGGGAACTCATCAGCGGCTGGAATTCCCATTCCACATCCTCAGAGGATATCACCGCTTCCGTGCTGGCACTGGCCGCCTCCTGCGAACCACAGCCTGCGGCAACCGCTGCCAAAAACGCCGCTCCCAAAACCCATTTTTTCATGCATAACGCCTCCCACGACAAAGCCATCGACAATTTCCACTCTCATTATAGCAGATATTACAACACCCGCAAGACCCTTCAAGTTTTTGTAAAGATTTTGTTGCAGAAGCTTAACTGACCGTTCAAAGTTTATTCACACATCGAAGCAGAGAATGCGGTATACTAGGATCATCAAAGAGATGCACCCTCTTTGATCCCCTTATTACCAAACTTTCTTTATTACTCTTTTACCCCCCTTTTATTTGTGAAAATGACGGAAACGCCCCGGCTAAATGCCGGGGCGTTTTCGTCTGCCTAAAAACATAATCATCCACCCCCCAAGACGCATTCTGCTTTCCCCTGCTGCCTGTACGTTGTCCGTATCATGGTTTCTTTCCCCTTTCTCCGCTTTTGTTTCTCTTCCCACGTCCACGGTCCTTTACCCATCCCACGCCCGATTCCCGGGAACCATTATCCCTAACGCGTATCAAAAAACCGGACGCAAACGGCTGCGTCCGGTTTTTCGGCTTTCAGAACCCATCCCCTAACATGCGGAAATAGGACAAATAGAGAAGGTCAGCATCCGCCTGCCGATGCTTCCTCCTTCATCAACGCCGCAGACGAGCTGCTGCCGATGCGGTCGCAGCCCGCAGCAAGGAATGCTTCCATCGCCTCGCGGGTGCGGATGCCGCCCGCCGCTTTGATCTTCACCTTTGGGCCGATGCGGCGCTTGAACAGCTCGATATCCTCGAGCGCCGCGCCCGCCGTCCCAAAGCCAGTCGAGGTCTTGATGTAATCGGCCTTCGCCGCCGTCACCGCCCGGCAAAGCACAACCTTTTCATTCTCAGTCAGATAACATGTCTCCACGATCACCTTGAGTATCTTATCGCCAACGGCCTGCTTCAGCTGACGGATTTCCTCCGCGACAGCCGCATAGTTGCCGCTCTTGATTTCAGCGATGTTCACGACCATATCGATCTCCGCCGCGCCATCCTCGATGGCCTGCCGGGTTTCTGCCAGCTTGGCCGCTGTTGTGCTGTAACCAAGCGGGAATCCGATCACCGTGCAGATTGTCAGGGCGCTGCCGTAAGCGTCGTGTATCTTTTTCACAAAACAGGGCGGTACGCAGACCGACGCCGCACCATATGCAACCGCTTCCTCACACAGCTGCTGGATATCCTCCCACGCCGCAAACGGCTTTAACAGCGTATGGTCGACGTGGCGCATGATCTCTTTCATTTCCAAATCTAAAACCTCATTTCCTGTCATTTGGGAAGCGCCGCTGCTCCCCGGGCGCATCAGCCCTTCAAATTGCCCGCGCCAAAGCCCATTGGGAGCAGTTCGCGCAGACGGTATATCTTGTATTCCTCCGTACTGACGGCGAGTACGACCTGAAAGGCGTCAGGGTCACAAAATTCCATCATCACTTGCAGGCAGACCCCGCAGGGCGGGGTAAAGCCGGTCAGCACGCCGTCCGGCCCGCCGACGATGCAGATTGCACGGAAATCGCGCGCACCCTCGCTGACCGCCTTGAAAATCGCGGTGCGTTCGGCGCAGTTGGATGGGCCATATGCCGCATTTTCAATGTTGCAGCCAGTGTATACCGTACCATCTTCACCAAGCAGCGCCGCGCCTACCTGGAAATGGGAATACGGCGTATAGGCATATTCAAGCTGCCGGACAGCAGTTTCAATCAGCATTTTTACCGGTAATGCGTCCATACTCCCCTCCCCTTTCATTTACGGCCTTCATCCGCAATCAGCCTGCGGATCGCTTCCACTGCGGTGCGGATCGCCATGTCGGTATCGTGTACGACCGGGTTGTCAAGCCCCGCTTCCTCGCGTTCCTGATTCGCCATAACAAGAAAGCACGAGCCAGCCCGCACCCCAAGGCTTGCCGCAACAATACACAGCGCCGCCGATTCCATCTCGGACGCAAGGCAGCCCAAGCGTTTCCACGCCGCCCATTTGTTGAGCAGATCATAGCTGACCGGTTTTTCCTCCGGGGAGTGCTGCCCATAGAAAGAATCCTTGCTCTGGACAACACCAACATGATACGGAACGCCGAGCGACTGCGCCGCGTCCATCAGCGCAGCCGTGATATGGACATCAGAGACAGCCGGGAACTCAATGGGGGCGTATTCACGGCTGGTACCCTCCATACGGATAGAACCGCTGGCAATCACAAGGTCGCCGCTCTTTACATCCAGCTGCATCCCGCCGCAGGTGCCGACGCGGATAAACGTATCCACGCCGGAACGGGCAAGCTCTTCCATCGCAATCGCCGCGGAAGGGCCGCCGATGCCGGTCGAGGTCACGCTGACCTTTACACCATCAAGCATGCCCGTATACGTAATAAACTCGCGGCTGTCAGCAACCAACTCCGCACCATCCAGATACTGGGCGATTTTTGCACAGCGCTTGGGGTCGCCCGGCAGGATGGCATAGCGCCCTACATCCCCGCGCCCAACCTGAATATGATATTGCTTATTCGGGTCATCTGAATATTTCATGTGCTTACCCTCCATTCCGAAAATCACTTTCTTCTTACACCAGCCCCAACCGCTCCCGTCCCGCCCGCAGGCGATGAGGAAGTTTTTACTCGATTTTTTTACAAAAAAATCGCGGGAGTCCAGAGGGCAGAGCCCTTTGGCGGGAGTCCAGAGGGCAGAGCCCTTTGGCGCCCGCTGCGGAAGCGATCAAAAGCAGGGAGTAAATAACCTGTTATCTGTATTGTACCAACAACCGCCTTTCGTGAAAAGGACTTCGGGCCGGTTTTTTCCGGCTTTGTCCCCTTTTTGTAAAACCTGCCCAGTTTCTAGTCCGGCTTTTGTGCTTTCTGCCAGCCACGCCTGCACATACCCCCGCTGCCAGGCGCACAAAGGCCGGAACGCCGCACAGCAGGCGTCCCGGCCCAAAAAGGGTCAAAGCACTTTAGAAAGGAACTCCCGCAGACGGGGGTTCTGCGGGTTGGAGAAAAACTCCCCAGGCTCGTTCTGCTCCGCAATAACGCCTTCATCCATAAACATCACCCGTGTCGCCACCGAACGCGCAAAGCCCATCTCATGCGTGACAACCACCATCGTCATGCCGTCTTCCGCAAGCTCCTTCATGATTTGCAGCACCTCGCCGACCATCTCCGGGTCGAGCGCCGAGGTCGGCTCGTCAAACAGCATGACCTCCGGGTTCATCGCCAACGCCCGCGCAATCGCTATACGCTGCTGCTGTCCGCCCGACAGCTGCCCCGGGTACGCATCCGCCTTGTCCGGCAGGCCGACCCGCGCAAGCAGCTCCAACGCACGCCTGTCCGCCTCCTCCTCGCTCATCTTCCCAAGCTTTACCGGCGCAAGCTTGATGTTTTCCCGCACGGAAAGGTGCGGAAAGAGGTTGAACTGCTGGAATACCATGCCCATACGCGTGCGCAGGGCGTTAATATCAACCTTCGGGTCGGTAATATGAATCCCGTCAAACGTGATCGTACCGCCAGTGGGATGCTCGAGCAGGTTCAGACAGCGCAGGAAGGTCGACTTGCCCGAACCGGACGCGCCGATAATAACCACCTTTTCGCCCTTTGCAATATGCTCGTCGATCCCCTTGAGCACCTCGTGATGCCCGAACGACTTTCGCAGGTTCTTAACGTCTATCACTTTCGCGCATCCTCCCTTCCACAATGCTAAGCAGCTTGGTCAGCCCCAGCACGATCACCAGATAAATCGCCGCAAGGCTGATGTACGGCACAAACGCATTATAGGTAATCGCCATCACATTCTGCGCCTGCTTGGTTACGTCGCGCAGCCCGATCACCGATACCAGCGAGGTGTCCTTGAGCAGCGTAATCATTTCGTTGCCGAGCGCAGGCAGGATATTCTTGATCGCCTGCGGGATGATAATATAACGCATGGTCTGCACATAGCTGAGCCCCAGCGAACGCCCGGCCTCCATCTGGCCCGCACCGATGGACATAATGCCGGAACGCGCAATCTCAGCGACATAAGCGCCGGAGTTGATGCCAAGCGCCAGAATGCCGCAGAGGATCATATCGGCCTCGGACTTGGGAATAAAAATAACAAAGCCCATGATCAGCAGCTGCACCATCATCGGAGTGCCGCGGATCACAGTGAGGTAGACGCGGCAGAACAGATCCAAGACACCAAGCAGCGGGTTGCGCTGCCCTGCGCGCTGGGAATCGTGCGTGGAACGCACAACCGCAACCAGGATACCGATGATCACACCGAGCGCCAACGCGCCCAGCGTAACAATAAACGTGACTTTAAGCCCATTCAGGAACCATTGCCAGCGGTCCTGATAAATAAAGGTCTGGTAAAGCTGGAAAAGCAGCGTTTGCAGCAGCTCTGGAAGCCCCTGTACCCAATCAGGCGCGATGGTCTCCATCCAGCTCGAAAAATTCAGCATCCCTGCCAAGTCAATATCCCCCTTGTCCGTTGATGTTTAGCCTGCCCTGCCTGAGCAGAAAAGGGGCGGCGCGCGCCGTCCCTCCTCATGCCGCAGAAATTATTCTGCCGGAATGTACTTGGAAATGATCTCGTCCAGCGTGCCGTCAGCCTTGAGCTCTTCCAGCGCCGCGTTGACCTGGTCAAGCAGTTCCGGGTTGTCCTTCGATATGGCAATCGCGTAATCCTCAACCGCATATTCGGTATCCAGGATCTTCAGGCCGGTATTCGCCGAAACAAAATTCTTCGCAGGCTCGTTGTCGATGACCACGCAGTCGATCTGCCCGTTCAGCAGCGCCGCAACCGCAAGCGCACCGTTGTTGTACTGGCGCACACTGTCCTGACCATAATCTCCGGTGCAGTAAATATCGCCGGTTGTGCCGGACTGTACGCCGATGATCTTGCCGGCCAGGTCGTCGATCGAAGCGATCTCAGAGTCCTCCGGGACGATGACGACCTGTACGCCGGTTGCATAGGAGGCCGAGAAATCGACCGATTCGGCACGCTCCGGCTCGACCGTCATGCCCGCCATTGCAAAGTCAATGGAGCCGCCCTGCACCGCCGGGATCAGCGAGTCAAACGCCATATCCTTAATCTCCAGATCCATACCGAGCTTCTCCGCGATTGCCGCCGCGATTTCCGCGTCGATGCCCGTGATGCTGCCGTCCGCGTCGGTAAACTCATAGGGCGGGAAGGTCGCTTCGGTGCCCATGACCAGCGTGCCGTCTGCCGCCGGGGCCGCGTCACCGGTATCCGCCGCAGCGTCGCCTGCGGGCTCCTGTACGTCCGCCTGGGGATCCTGCGGTGCATCCGCGCCGCCGTCATTGCCGCCGCAGCCCGCGAGGCCCGCCGTCAGCAGCAGGAGCGCCGCAAGCAGAAATGCAATCTTTTTCATAAACTTCATTCTCCTTACTTGCAGGGCCGCCCTCCCGTTATGCAGGCATGGGCGCGCCCCTATGATTTATACAGTCACATAGCATATTATACAGTGATTTTTCGGATTTGCAAGGTTAAAATCGACTAAATCAACCCTTTTTTGAAGAAAAATTTTGGCACAAAACGAATACTTATTCATATTTTCCGCATAACATAGGTTTTTACCGTGAAACCTGCATACCCCGGCTAACGGCAGCGGCAGGCACCGGGGTTAAAAATTATTGCGCTTTCATGATGAAAATATTGCACTCTATGCCAGAAGTCAAGAATAATTTGCAGTAAATTAGAATAATCAGCAAACTAACCAAACCACCCATACCATTTTTAGGCTATATCACAATAAAATAGGCATAACAATCTAACCGGGCGGGGCTTTCTCGTCCGGTTAGAACATTTGTATTCACTTCCAGCCGGTCAAGCCGCCTGCTGTTCTTCGTTGAACAGGTCGCTTGCCGACTTCCACCCAAGCAATTTCCGTGGGTAGTTGTTCACCCACCGTTCCGCCTCTTCCACCTGCTCCTTTGTCACCTCGTCAAAGTTGGTCCCCTTCGGGAAGAATCGGCGGATAAGCCGGTTCATATTTTCATTGCTCCCCCGCTCGTATGCGGAATACGGATGGCAGAAAAACACGATGGTCCGTTTCCCCTTCCGGCGGTGTGCAATCTCTATCCCTTCAAAGTCCTGGAACTCGCACCCATTATCCACCGTGATACTTTTGAACAGTTTGTAGAACAGCTTCCCGAATTTTCGTTCCAGGCGGTTGATGGCCTTGACCACGCTTGCCGCCGTGTGGTCCTCCAGTAGCATGACGATACCCATACGGGTCCGCCGCTCCGTCAGCACCAGCAGCGTTTTTTTGGAGCCTTTGCACCCCATGATGCTGTCCATTTCCCAGTGTCCAAACTTCTCCCGCTTCCCGATTTCTTTCGGCCTCTTTTCAATGCTCGTTCCGCGCGGCGCTCTCGCGGCCTCCTTCTTGCTCTTCGCCGCATAGTGCCGCCGCCCCTTTTCATGTAGATGCTTTTCGTTCAGCACAAGGAACACGTCGCCCCGGTAGATGTAATTGTAAAGCGTCTGCTCGCAGATGTCGGTTTCGTACTCGTCCTCTCCGTTTCTGATGTACGCCAGGGCCGCGCCAGGGGAAAAGTGCTGTTCTACGATAAGCTCTTCCAGCTTCTTCACCAGCGCGTGGTCGTGTCCGATTTTCAGGTCCGGCCCCTTTTCAGACAGGAATTTCTTGTACCTCCTATGCGCCACGTCAGCGCAATAAACCTCAACGTCAATTAGGTCCGTGGTACGCTGGACGCAGAGGCCCCGGTTGATTTCATAGTAGATAGACCGCTCACATTTCCCCAGTGCATCCGCGATAGCCTTTGGCTTAAACCCTTTTCTCAACATCCGCTCCACGGTGTAGCGGTCGTTCAGCGAAAAGTGTGTCGCCCCTTTGTGATTCATAGAAGCACCCCCTTCCCGGAAATAATAATCTGGAATAAATCAGAAAGTCAATAGTCCGCCCGTTCGGAAAAAGAATTGCCGTAGGCTAAAAAGCCTACGGCAAAATTTTTCTTTATCCTCGTTCAGCCCAGCGGCGTTTCCCGCCCCGTTCCGATAATCCAGTCTGCGGACACGTTGAAAATCCTGGTCAGCACCAGAATCTCATAGTCCGTCACCAGGCGGGACCCGCTTTCAATCCGGCTGATTACATCCTGCTCCGCAATCACGCCCTCGGTCTGCATCTTCGCGGCAAGGGCCGCTTGTGATAGCCTCGCCTTTAGCCGCAGCTCCCGGATGCGGTCGCCGGACACGTTGCCTTTTCCCTCAAATTGAAATTTCTTCACCGCGCCCCCTCCCATTCATGGCAATGTCCCGTATTTTATTAAACATTACCATACTTCCCGCTCCGGTCCATGGTAATACTCAATGGATTTCAGCAGAATCATTCCCGCTTTCGGTATGGTAATATTCAGTTGTCTACTTGACATTGCCATAAACAGAGGCTATCATGGTAATACTCCATAAACCCCTAAAATAAATCAAAGGATGTGATTGTATGGCGTTGATGTCCTGCCCCGAATGTGGCAAAAAAATTTCCGACGCGGCGCAGGCTTGCCCGCATTGCGGCCACCCTATCCAGGAGCCGCAGCCCCAGGATACGCCCCCGGCCCCCCGCAAAAGCAAACGTCCCGTTATCATAGCTGCTTGTGCCCTTGCGCTGGTTGCCGTGATTGGCATTTTTGTTGGCTTCCAGCAGAAGCAGTCCAGCGACAGGGCAGCGTATATTGCCAGCCTGAACGAACTCCGGGCGCAGACAATCCGTGGCGGCTCGGTTGCAGAAAAGATGTGCAACCTAACAAAGCAGGTCTGGTATAACACCATCTACAAAGAGCGCGATAGTGTAACCGACAAATACACCAGAAGCGGCGGCGTGTTTCACGATGATTTCAACACGTCTCTATCCCTCCTGTATGCCGAGGACAATACCGCGACTGTTATATCCGGCTTGCAGGCAAACCGCGAATTAGTTGACGGAATTATGGCAGACCTGCAAAATCCCCCAGCAGAGTTTGCCGCCTGTTATGAAGCCGCCGATTCGTTGTATGACGCATACTGCGGCTTGATTGACTTGGCGGTTTCTCCCAGCGGCAGCTTAAAGACCTATTCTGAAAACTTTAGCAAGTATGACGAGGACCTGTTAAAGTATTACAATAAGCTGGAGGCATTGATACCCAGCGAATAAACCATCAAGCAACAAAAAATCCCCCGGCAGCAGGCCCGCAAGGACCCCGCCGCCGGGGGATTTTCTTGACCGAATCGGTCAGCTATTCTTTTTGATGCTGTTAAGCTGTTCCAGGGTTTGCCGGAATTTATCAAAGCCGAACATAGCGGCATAGGCCACGAATACGCCCATCACCACAGCGGCCACCACCATGTACCACGTCACGGCCACGCCCATGATTTGGCAGGCGGCAAAGAAAGCCAGCAGCGTCACGGCCATAGCCACGGCAAAGGCCAGGAGATTTGTCGGCAGCTTTCCCCAGGTCAGCTTTTTCAGCACCTCCACGATGATGTTCGTTACCACCATCAGGACCAGCACCACCGGCAGCACCAGCGCCGCCGCCACAGGGATGTTTTGAATCAGAGTTTCCATTCTATTTTCCTCCTATACTTTTTTCAGGTACGCCCCGGAGCTGAACCCCGTGTACTTGACGCCCTGATACGTCACCTGGATATACAGCCACTTCACGCCGTTCACTTCGGTGTAGTAGCCGTAGTTCCGCACCTTCGTCCCGCAGGGCAGGACAACCATGCTCCCGGTTTTGGACCCGGCCACGTTGCGGATGTGGAGGCCGCTCCCCGCCGTCACGGCGTAGGTCCCGGCCAGCTTCTTGTCGAACGACTTCGCAGCGCCGGTCGCTTTCCGCTCCGCCGTCACCCCCGGCGCGGCCTGCGGCACGTCCTCCGGCTTGACCTCCGCCATGGAGCCGTCCACCAGCTTCCCGCTGTTGTTGTACTCCCGCGCGTCCACAATCCAGAAATAAGCGGCCTCGTTCTTGAAGGTAGCCAGATTGCCGTTCACCCGGTTATCCCTGGTGGACGCCGGGTCGTTGATGCGCACCTTGCCGTCCGCCCACCACAGCACGACGAAATGCCCGCCGCCGGTCCAGGTCCCCTTCTTCATCAGGGCGATAGCGTAGTATCCCTGTTTCAGATACTTCACCGTCTCGTCAAAGGACGTGGCCTTGGGGTTGTGGTAGGCGTTCACCCAGTTAAGCTGCCAGCACTTGATACCGTAGGCCGCAAACTGCGGGGCAAAGTAGGCGTAATAGGTGCCGTTGCCCAGGGCCTTGTACCCGTGGTCCACGGACCATTTGCAGGCGTCCTCCGGCGTGATGTTCTTCCCCGTCAGGGTGGACAGCAGCATGGCCGCTGCGGTCGGGCCGCACCCGCTGTCCCCGATGGTGGAGTTCTCCCCCTTCACCCGGTAGGGCTTGCTGGCCCACCGCTTGTCCGTCTGGAGGTATAAAATTGGCTTCTTGTTCACACTATTCTCCTTCTTTCCCTGTGGCAATTCACAAAAATCGTCTGTTTTGTTAATTGCTTCGCCCGTTTTGCCAGCAAACATATCAAAGTATTCCTGCCCCAGTTTGGCCCGGCGCTCACAGTTCTGCTTGCTCTGGTCTGCGGGCCGTTCAAACTTCAACAGCATGGCGTCCGACGCCTCCCGCACGGTCTTTGCCGTTTTCAGTACGGCCAGCACCGCCGGGAAACTCTCTCGCAGTTCTTTCAGGAAAAAGCCCAGTTGCATTTCCGCGTCCCCGATGCTCTTACCTGCATGTTTGGCGAAAAGACGCAGGTTCTTCTTTCGCGCCGGATAGGTCCACTGGCACAGCCCATACCCGGCCCGGTCGGTGTCAAACCCCGTGTAAGTCCCGCTGTCCACCGCCGCCGTGTAGGCGGCGTCCGTATACCCCAGCTTCTTTTCATAGGAGTTCTGGAGGTTGTTGGCAATCGCGCCGCTTTCCGCCTGGATATTCCCCAGTGCCCCGCAAGCCCCGGCGGGCGTCATTCCCGCTTTCACCAGGTAATCGTACATTTCCCTTTCTGTCATTTGTAAAGCTCCTTCCGCTATCCCATGCCCGGCGGTTCCGCGTCCTCCGGCTCCGCTTCCGGCGTGTCTCCCTTGTCCGGCCAGCGGTTATTTTTGCTCAAATTTTCCACGCCAGACTTAAATGCGTAGACCGCCACCGGCACGATGATTTCAGCAAGAGCAACCTTCGACAGCTCTTCCGCGATTTGCACCTTATCCAGCGCGGCCAGGATGTAGCTGCACCACACCCAGGCAAAGCCGTTTATGACGCAGGCCCACACAAACCGCTTCATTGTCTCCGGCCTCTCCGGCGGCAGGCCCTCCTTGATGATTTCCCGCAGCTCCTTCACCCGTCGGCGCAGATGCCGGATGGTCGCCGCGCTGAACACAATGCCCAGGGCGATACCCACCACCAGGGCGGAGGCGGCGACAACCACAATCTTCATGGCGGCACCTACTCTTCCTCTTCATGGGCCGCTTGGTTCAGATGCTTTTCCAGCTTGTCCAGCGCGGCGGTCACTGGTCCGTTGCACCCTTGTTCTTTCAGCCCCTTCAAGCAGGCCAGGACCCCATAGCAGATAAGCGTCTGCTCCTTGCGGATGGCGGCAAGCTCCTTGTCCTGCTTTTTCTGCCGGTCCACAAACTTGATGCACCACACCACAACCCCGCCGATGCCGCCCAGCGCGGCCAGTACCGCCGAGATTGTGATAAGAGTTTCCGCGTTGATTGTCACTTCCACAATCGTTCACCTCTTGCCTTTGATGTGCAGACCCGCCCTCCTTTGCGGGGGCGGGCCTGTTTTGGTTACTCCTTGTCCTGGTCCGCTTCCAGCAGTTCCAGCACAGCGTCCTTCCAGCGGCCCGGCACCTGGTCGATGCTCATATCGCCGCTATTGATTTTCCGGTAATAGATTTTAGCCATAGTGTTAGCCCTCCCCGCTGACCATAGCGGCCAGCTCAATCAAGGCGTCCGCCTGTTCCGCAACCTGCGTCTGCAAGTCCGCCACCTGCTCCCGCAGCGCGGCGTTCTCAGCGGCAAGCTGCTCGTTGCTCTTGCGCTTGTTCATTTCCTTGATGGAATCCTCGCGCCTCTTTACCATTACTGGAACCCTCCTTGCACAGAACTGATGTAGCCGCCCTGGCCGGACGGCCCCCGCTTCGCGCTCACGCGGAAGTTAAAGGCAAAGCCATTGGCGGCGGTTTCGTTTTCAAAGACATGGTTGCCGCCGTTGCGGACCTCCATCGTGCAGTCCTCCCACACCGGCGCGTCGTCGTTGCCGTTGTTCGTGACCTCAACCTTGTACTCCGCGTCGGCGGGGATGTCACCCGCGACGGACAATACGCAGATGGTGATTTTGTCGTCTGCCGCCATCGGCTCGGCCAGGGTGATTGTCGCCTCTGTGACCTCCTTGGTAAAGGTCAGCTTGTGGGTCGTGGTGGTCCGCCCGTCGGTGGCGCTGGCGGTCAGGGTGTGCGCCCCGTTCAGCAGCTTAAAGAACGTGTCGCCGGTCACGGCAAAGGTGTTGTTCCCGCCCAGGTTGGCGGAGAACGTGCGCAGCGTCACGCCGTCGATGGCCTCCGTCACGGTCACGGGGTCGCCGTCCTCGTCGTTCACGCTGTAGGGGATGGAGAAGCCCGCGTCCTTGGTCCCCAGGTCGGACCCGCTGGCCGTGTCGCAGGAGACAGCGGGCGCACGGTTGTTATTCACCGGCTGGGCCGTCCCCGTGGTGTAGCCGCTGGTGGCGTTGTAGGCGTCGTAGGACCGGACCCGGTAATTGACGCTCTGCCAGCCCCGCGTGATATTGTCCGTGTAGCTGGTGTCCGCGCCCTTGTAGACCTGCGCCCAGTCGCCGCCGTCCACCTGCCGCTCCAGCTCATAGCCGGTCAGGTTGTTGTCCGGGTCGCTGGCCGCGCTCCATGTCACCGTCAGGGGATTCCCGCCCAGCACCTCCGCCGGGACCTGGATGCTGGCCGGGGCGGCGGGGGCGTGGTTGTTAAACACGCTCACCTGTGCGCTGTTCCGGTAGGTGCTGTAAAGCCCCTCGCTGTCGTAAGCCTTTACCCGGTACATCACCGTGGCGCTCCCCGCCGGTACGGTGTTGGTGGTGCTGGTGGCGCTGCCCTGGTAAACCTGGGTCCACGTTCCGCCGCCGTCGGTGGACCGCTCCACCACATAACCTTCCAGGTTATTTTCCTTGTCGGTGGCGGCGGTCCACGATACCGTGATACTCTTTCCACCCTCTACGCTGGTGGGGATGGTGATGCTTGCGGGCGTAGTCGGGGCCGTGTTCGTCTGTACGGAGCCGTCGTCAGAGACCAAGAGAGAAGAGGGAAGTATCAAAGCGGGGCGGATGCCATACGCGCTGGAGCAGCCGCCGTCGTTCCAACTGCCACCGGAGTTCACGCGCAGCGCGTACGTCGCACCGTAGCTGGAGCTGCACCAGGGGCAACGGAGCCACCAGTGCGACGCGGAACCGTTCAGCTTCGCAACCCGCTTTGTCTCCGCGTTCGTGTCGTGAAGCCCCTTGAAGTAGTCCAGCTCCGCGCCCAGGACCGGGATGTAACTGTGGGCCATGCTGACTTCCGTGCCGGACAGCAGGAAGATTTTCGCGGTCAGTCCGTTGGCCCCGCTGTTGACGTTCGTGCCGTAGCCGGAACCGGGGCGGTAGGGAAGTTTGACCTGCTTGATTTGCGCCTGGATGTTGGCGTCGAACAGGGCGAGGAACTGATTGTTCAGGTATGCGTGGATGGTGCTGGCGGCGTAGTCGTTGACGTTGGAGCTGTGCCACTGGCGGTTTTCGTAGATGTCCTCCATCAACAGCCATACGCCGTCACAGCTTGCGTCGTAGGCGGCGCTGGGCTTGCCTTTGTGGACCACGATGAAGTTTCGCGCCGTGCCGCCGACTTTCAGCTTGACGGTAGAGCCGACGGCCTTTGCGCTCAATGCGACAGATGCCATAAAATTTCCTCCTGTTTTGTTATTTACCATGTTTTGCGGTTGCCGCGTAAGCGGCGAGCAAAACGGTGGTTTTGAATTACCACGGCGGTATGTCGTCCGGGCGCGGTCCTTCCATCGCTGGCCGGGCAAAAGAAACCGGCACACCCTTTTTCTTCTGGATGCACCGTTGCTGTTTCGCCCTCCTGCGGATGCGGGCCTCTTTGGTGGAGTTGATTTTCCTGTGGATTTTCGGCACTTCCCCGATGATCTCCCCCACCTGTTCGGCGTACTTCTGCCGTAGTGCGTGAGTGTCGCCGTGGGCCGCGTGCGCGTCCCACCCTTGGAATTGGTCTATGATTTTCTCCTTGGTTATTTCTCCGGCTGGATATGCCGCCCTCCAGTAGCGGATGCGTGCCTGGATTCTTTCAATCCCATCCTTGCGCAGTTTTTGGACGCAGGCCCCGGTTTCGGTCAGGTAACTATGAAAGCCCAAAAGGTCAATACCGTTCCGCAGCGGGAAGATGCCCGTTTTCTCGTTCAGCTCCAGCCCCAGGCTATCTATCCATTCCCGGATTTCAGCAAGGAGCTGTTGCGCCGCTTCCTTCGTCTGGACGATGATATAAAAATCGTCCATGTATCTCCCGTAGGATTCACAGCCCTTTTCCTCTTTTATCCAGTGGTCGAACTCGTCCAGGAACAGGAGGGCGAAAAGCTGGCTTGTCTGGTAGCCCAGCGGCAGGCCGTCCGATGCGTCGATGTAGATACAGAGCAGGTCGTACAGCTCCATATCCAGGCCCCGCCGGATAAACAGCCTTTTCAGCGCCCGCTTTAGTCTCCTGTGGTCGATGGATGCGAAAAAGTGCCGGATGTCTGCTTTGACCACCCAGCCCTCCGCCGTACCGTACCGGCGGTAGTATGTGACCATCTGGAGCTTTAAGCGTGCAAGGCCGTCGTAGGTCCCCTTGCCCTTCTGGCTGGAATAGTTGTCCCGTATGAAGCCCTTGGTTATTGCGTCGTACAGGATGTTGTCGGTGGCGGCGTGAAGCACCACCTTGTCCACAAATGCCGGAGCTTGTACGTCCCGCTCCTTCGGTTCGTACACCTTGAAGATTTCAAACTTGCTTGGCCGGTATGTCTTTGAAAGCAAAAGCCTTGATAGCTTTTCCGTGCAGGCCAGGGCGTTTGCCTCATATTGGGCGGTTCCGGCCTTTCCCCGTTTGCCCTTCCGTGCCGTCAGGTACGCTTTATACAGCGTTTCAAACTGGCACATTTCTTCGTAGGTCATGCCGTGAATCACCTAAAATCTTGGCTGGCCGGGGATAGGGGGAGGTCGGCCAGCCCATGCCTAACACCGGCCCGCTCCCCCACGGCAGCGGGCTGCGTCCCATCAAGGACGGCCCGCCTCGGTGTGATGTATTTGTCGTCTGCCCGCGCGCAGGCGTTCGACAGGGGACGGCCCCCTTTGATGATGGTGTACTGTGTTCGCCTGTTCCCAGGCTACTAATTCTCACGGTCCATCAGAGCGGGGCGGATGCCATACGTGTTGGAGCAGTTGTTGTTGTTCCAACTGCCATTGGAGTTCACGTTCTGCGCGTTCGTCGCACCGTTGCTGGAGTTGCAATAGGGGCAACGGAGCCACCAGTTCGACGCGGAAAAAAATACGGGCCGCACCCTAACACAAGGCGGATGCCTCCGCCGAGTATCTGAAATTATGTCGGTCTTGTCTGCCGTTCGGCGTTGTACTGGCGGATGGCAGTCTTGACCACGGCCACTTGCCGGGCGTCCTCTTCCGCCTGTTTCTCCGCCTCCAGCTTCTTTGCCCGCGCCCCGTCGTTTTTCTTCCACGACGCGGACATATACTTCACGTCCAGCACCTTCTTTGTCCAGACCTTGCTTTTCTCCAGGGAGATAATGCCCATGTCCAGGCAGATTTGAATGTACTCCAACATGAGGCTGCACCCGTCCAAAATCTGCCCGATAAGCCGCAGGCGCTCGTCGTACTCGATAGCGAACATTTTCCCGTTGGCCGCGTGGATGTCCCTGACGATGGCCTTTGCGGTTTTCCGCATATCCTCGCCGTAGCAGCGGTACGCTGCCTTGGTGAACCCCTGCTTGTCCTTCCGGTCCAGGTATCCTATCATCTGCCCGCACACCTGCTTCACGTCCCGGATGTCGTCCAGGGCGGCGATTTTCTGTAGGATTTTCCGCACGTCCCGCTGGCTCACATCGTCCGTGACTATCTTGGTAGCCTGGTTGGTGTAGGTCAGCAGCTCCCGCGCCTTATTCCCTAAGATGTATTCCTTGTCAGCCACGCCCGCACCTCCGGTCAGGACACCGCCCGTTCCGCGCCGCGTCCAGGTCCGCCGGGTTGCCCACGAACAGGCAATGCTCCCGGTAGACGAACAGCATAGCTTCCCGCCCGCTCGGTGTGCGCCCGCACAGTGTCAGCGCCTCCGGGTCGTCCATGAACGGGGTCCCCACAAAGTCAGGTGACTTTGTGGGGGAAGGAGAGACAGCGGAATGAGTGAGCTTTCGCGCTTGCGCGGAAGCGAGGGATATGCGGCTTGTCTCGACGCCGCAGGGCGGTTCCAGCTCTGCAAACAGATTGCCAATCAGGCAGGACAGTTGCGTGGGCGGCACAGAAAATTCCCGCACATCGTTCATCAGAACTCCACCCGCTTCAACGTCTCGTTCCATACGCCCGTCACCACCAGACCGGACATATCGGAGAAGGACACCGTGAAGGGGTTGCCGTTGACCTGTGTGCGGTACATCAGCTCCAGCAGGCCCAGCCGTGCGTCCACATCGGCCAGGGTGGTTTCCGCGTTTCCCAGCGCCCCCAGCAGGTCGCGGACGGATTTTCCATCCTCCACCGGATTCCAGATATAGCCGCCCTCGTTGACCTCGACGCACTCAAATTCCGCGCCGCTGTCGGTGTTGATATAGTGCTGGCCCTTCTGGCCCACCGTCTCCACGGTCGGGTCGCCCGCCTGGATGATGGTCCCGCTCCCGTTCAGGGCGGTTTCGATTGCCAGCATCCGCGCCGCCAGACTGTTGTGTGCGCCGGGGTCCGCGTTGTGGGCGGCAATGGTCCGCTCCAATACTTCCCGCAGATAGGCGGCGGTCACGATACCGGCGGCGGAGATGGATACCTCAAACCGCCCGTTGTTGGTAATGCCAATCATGCAGTACAGCTCCAGGAGGAAGCTCGCTTCCATGGCCGACGGGATGGTGACGCCCTTTTCGTCCTGCATGATAAACAGCAGCTTCATCTTGGCTCTGGTTTCCGGGTCCGAGGCTTTCTCCTTGTCCACGTCCAGGGCGGCGTACACGCCTACCTGCGACAGCTCGTATTCCTCCATCACTTCCGCGTTCTGGACCTGGAGCTGGACGGTCTTACCGTCCGCGCCGTCCTCTTCGCCCAGGATGTAAAGCTCCTGTCTCGCGTCCACAAGGCCGGTCTGCTCCGTCAGCAGCTCCTTATCCACCGTCCCGGTGCCGCCGAACGCGGCCACGACGCAGATTTTCCTGCCCGCCATCCACTCGTTGAGCATTTCCACGCCCTCGTTGGTTACGGCTGCGTCTTTCCAGTGTGCCATAGTTTTTTACCTCCCTGAAATTGTAATGGCCGGATTCCCAATGGAAACCCGGATGCGTTGATAGCTGTGGAAAACCCCAGCCGCTCCAGCCGTCGTAGCCCTGCCGGTTGGGACCTTCGCCCGCCTTGTGTCCAGTTTCACCGTCGCCCGCTCGATGCTCCCGATGCAGCCGGTGGACACCGCCCGTCTCGCCGCGCCCTGCGGCCTGGTGAGGGGCGGCACGTCCACCGCCCCATTGACCCGCTGCCGGTATCCGGCGAACGCGCCCCCGGCGGTCAGCCCGGCGACGGCCCCCGGCCTTTTCAGCGGCGGCACTCGGACAGTCGCCCGGTCTGCGCTCCTGCTCCCGGCGAACGCGCAAACCGCAGCAACGGTGGTCCTCCCGCCCGGCCTGATAAGCGCCGGGACCTTGACCTCCGCCCGGCCCACGCTCCGGGTCCCGGTCAGCCCGCCGCCCGCAAGCAGGACGATTTTCCCGCCCGGCTTCGCCAGCTCCGGTACTTGGATGGTTGCCCGGTCGATTTCTCGGCTTCCCGCGAACAGGCCCCCGGCCACCGCCCAGGACTTTTCCGGCACCAGGAAATAGCGCACGCCGTCGTTGTGGGACCGCAGGGATTTGTAGAAGTTCAGCCGCTCCAGCACCCGCCGCTGCCGCGCCCGGTCCCCGGAATCGCTGGTGATGTCGATGTTCAGCCGGAAGTGATACGGCTCCCCGCCGTACTCGAACCACTCTTCCACGGTGGTCAGCGGATAAATGGCCCGTATGGCCGTCTCCACCGCCGCCTTGGTCCCCAGGGTCTTATGCACCCGCCAACTGCTCTTGACGGTCCGGCGCTTTTCCTCCAAGCTGTAGCCCGGGTCGTACCAGTCTACTTTGAAATCCCGCGCCAGAATGTCCAGCACGGTTTCATCCAGAGCGTCGATGTTGGAGATAATGCGCACCCGGTCGATTTCCGCCAGCCGCGCCGCCAGTGCCTCGGCGTCCGCCGCCGCCCGCGCCATCATGGCCGGGTCGTGGGTCAGCGCAGGCGGCACGATAAGCAGAAGGTTTTCGCGCGTGATGCCCAGCTTGGAGTCATTCATCCTCGTACCCTCCGTTGATGATGACCGGAGGACCTGCCAGCCGGGCAAGCTGCGGCGCGTCCGTCCCGCTCCCGTCTTTCAGGGAGGTAAAGGCCGGTTCCTCCAGCTCCACCCGCTTGATGCCCGTTTCCATCAGCATAGAGATAAGCCGGGACGGGTTGATGTCCCTGCCCAGCTTCGCGCATTGCCAGGCCGTGTACTGCTCCACCTTCTCGCGCACCGCCGTCTCCAGCGCCTCGCCGCTGATTGCTGCGCCCTCCTGCGTGTAGAAGGTGAGGCGCACATTGTACTCCACGTCCTCCGGGTCCTCCACGGAAACAAAGTCCGTCAGCGGGCGCACGTCGTCGGCGCTGCACGCCGCCAATACCCGCTCCTTCATTTCCTCTGTGGCCGGTGTTCCGTCGTCCATCAGGACGTACAGCTTCACCACCCCCGGCGTAGGAGAGGCCGCTATCACGTCGGCAATCTCGGTGCTGACCTGCTTGGCAAAGTAGATGTATCCGCCCCGCGCTCCGGCGCAGCTATAGCCGTCCATACTAAGGCGCAGCAGCTCGTAAAATTCCTCGTCCGTGGCGGCGTCCGCGCCCCCGTCCGATTCGGTCAAGTTTTCGCAGGACAGGGAGTAGGCGAACGGGTCAATGATGGAATCTATCTGTCCCTTCACATATCCGTTTCCCCGTCTCCCCTTCGTCTGACACTGGACCTTTGTATCCACATGGTCTTTCCCGATTTCCACATACACGTCCGCCAGCGTTTCCCACACAAGGGTCTGCACGGCGTCGGTCACGCGGGTCCCCTTCGGTATCAGCACGGCGAACTCCTGCGGCTCGGAAATGGTAAAGCGCATGGTGCAGGTCGCAGCCTTGGCCTGCGGGCGCTCCTTGGTGTAGAACAGCTCTGCCAGCGCGTCCAGGTTTTCCCCCACCGCCCGGCTTGGGATGTTCTGGTTGGCCGTGTAGTTGGTCAGCACCCGTTCCAGCACGATTGCCTCCGCCATCCACTGGATAAAATGCCGCTCCGGGCTGGCGGGCTGCACGGTGACGCCCATGATTTCTTCGTAAATGGCCGTCAGCCATATCACAATGTCCTCCGGGTCCGTTGGGATAAATTTGTATTCCGTCGGTCTGCTCATCCTGAATCACCTGCCTTGATTTCGATTTGCACAGTAAAGGCCAGCTTCCCCGGATTGGACGGGTCAAAGAACAGGTTTATATCCTTGTATTCCGCGCGCGGCTCCCATTCCTCGATTGCCTCCCGCACCGGGATAACGGCCATGTTTTTTGCCAGGTTCATAGGCTTGTCTAAAAAGCTCATGTCCAGCCCGAAACTCCGGTACATGGGTACGCTGCCCTTCGGCGTCGCCAGAATGACGGCCACATTGCGCAGGATTTCCTTTACCCGGTCCTCTTCGTTCAGTTGGATATTTGCAAGGTCTGTAGCCGAAACAGTGTACTCCATTGCCGCGCCCCCTTATCCCGGAATGGTGAATGTCTGCCCCGGATAGATAAGGTTCGGATTTTTCCCTATCGTGTCCCGGTTGGCCTCGTAGATTTTGGTGTAGTCCGCGCCGCTCCCGTAGAACTTTTTGGCAAGTGTCCAGAGGTTGTCCCCCTTCTTGACGGTGTAGGTCGTTCCGCTGGACCCTCCGCCGCCCGTATCGGTCGCTGCCGCCGTGGCTGGCGCTGTGGCCGGGGCCGCGCTGCTGGTGTTCTGGTCCGCCCCTTTCAGGTATTCCAGAAGCTCCACCGTTACCTCCACGGCGTACATATCCCCTGCCTTGTCGGTGTACTCTATCTTGGTTTCGTGGTTTTTGATGTTCCAGCGGTATTTCCCGTAGGCTTTCCCGCCTATGACCAGCCCCAGCGCCTCTGCGTCCCGCTCGTAGTTCCAAATCTTGACGACCTCTTTCAGCGGGTCCACGCCCATTTCCGCCGTCAGAAGGATGTCGAACGAAAAGCGGTCCGGGTCTATTCCGGTAAACTCGGTCAGGGCGTGGGTGTTGTGCCGCTCGTGGGTGGCGTATCGTACCGACCCGCTCCATTTCAAGTTTTTAGGGGTGCGGAATACCTCACGTGACACAATAAACGAAATCCCATCCTCCGGGCTTTTCCCCAGGTATCCAATCAGCGCCACGGCTTCACACCTCCTAAAATCACACCGTCCCCGTTGAACACGGGGAAGTACAGCACCAGCACCAGGTCGTTGACCTTTGGCATATAGGGCTTAATAATCAAATCGTGCTTGTGGCTCTCAAAGGCTGGGTACCCAGCCCCGCCCGCCTCAAACTCCGTCCTCTGCGGCACGTTGTAGTCTGGAATGAAGTCCCGGTTGATGAGCACGGGCAGCCAGTCCGATTCAATTCCCAGCGCGTCGAACCACACCTTCGCAATGCGTTTTCCGTTGTTCACGGCGGTTACTTTCCCTTCCCGCACGATGTCCTCAATTTGCATCAGTAGTTCAGCACCTTCCGTATCCTGATTTGCGTGGTGTATCCGCCGCCGCCCACCGTGTGGGTCGCCTTGGTGACGATGTATTTCCCGTCCCAGCCGCCCCAGCCTTTGAGCTGGACCGTGACCCCGGCCACCAGTCCCACGTCTCCCGGCATGGTGAACGTGGCGGTTTTCGCCAGTTTGTTGTGCAGGCGCAGCCGCTTTGCCGCCAGCGTCTTTGCCTCTCCCACGCTCCCTACCTTGGCCTTGACCTCCAGGCATTGGTCCCCGGAAACGTCCGCGTCCTCCGCCGTCCCCTCGATGCACTTCCCCGAGTTCGGGTCCATGTAGCGGACCCGGCACTTGGAATACTTGGTGTCCGCCGAGCCAGAGTGCAGCTTGTAGTTGATGTACCCGCCCTTCTTCCCCTTCTCGATGGTGAGGACGGTCGGCTTCGCCTCGTATTCCGCCTGGTCGTACAGCACAAGCGTCCCGTCCGTGACCTTGATGGAGATACCGGCGTCCTGGCACAGCTTCCGCAGAAACTCAATGTCGCTCTGCCTGGTCTGCTCCACCCGGTCATAGGACGGGTTTGTTCCGGCTTCATACCGGCACTTCAAGCCGCTGTTGCCCGCGATTTCCGATGCAATGCCGGACAGGTTGTAGTTTTTCCACGCCTTATGCTTCTTGGTCTGGCGCAGGTCGGAGGAAAACGCGAGGCTTGCGGCGCTGATTGTCACCTTGGCGGGCGGGCCGGAGGCGTCCACGCTGTCCAGCTCGAACGCCCCCGTTTTCAGCTTCCCGGCCTTCTTCCAGTGTTCCGGCCTGATAACCGCGCTGATAGACAGCTTGCCCCCGGCGGCGGCTTCCACCGCCTCCGTCAGCCACTTCTCCAGCCACACCCCGTCCCGGTCCTGCACTTCGATTTTCAGGTCGTCGGCCAGGTCGTCCGTGTCGTCTGTGTAGGTTAGATTCATGAAGTAGGGCTTGATGTCCTTTGTAATATCCGTCCCGCCGAACGTAATATCAACCGATGTCCGCCGGGCCAGCACCTTATCCGCCATGCCGTCACCCCGCTATCGTTTCCACGGTGGGAGGTTTGCGTTGGGCTTTTCCTCGATTTCCGGCAGGCGCAGCGTGACCCCCGCCGGGAACAGGAGCTTCCCGACGTGTTCCAGGTTCGCGCTGATAAGCTGGTCCGTGTAGTCCGTGCTTCCCAGCTTCCGGTATGCGATAAGGTCCCAGGTATCCCCCTGGACCGTCCTGTACTCACTCACCACATCACCCGCCTGTTCTTATCCGCTTCCGCTTCCTCTATCACTTCAAGGATGGTTGCTTTCAGCTCTCCCCCGTTTGCGTAGTTCTGCCAGGCGTTCACCGTCTCCGGCGACGCCCCGGCCTCAATGTGGAAGTGCAGGTCCATCTTCGGTCTGCTCAACCCGCCTCCCGTCTCCGCAACCTCCAGGGGCGGTCTGGCGGACAGGACGCCTTGGGCGGCTGTGTACCGCGTGTAGGCGTTGTAGCTCTCCGCCACCTCCTGGGATACCCGGCTGGGCAATATCTGTTCCCCGCCGCGCATCCGCATCAGCTCCGGTCCATCCTCGCCCACCCAGGACCAGCCCGGCAAGGCGCTGTTTGTCCCGCTGGCATAGCCGCGATTCCCGCTTGCGTACCATGCGCTGTTGACATACTTCGGTGTTCCCATTGCGGCGGAAGCGGCCCGCGCAACATCCGCATAGGCTTTCCTCACCTGCGGAAGCATATCCTCCGCCTGGTCAACATAGGCTTGCACCGTGGCCCGCCCGCTCTCCGCCGCCGCTTCCGACATATCCAGCGCGCCAAGCTCTTCCTCCATATCCTGAATGAGCTGGTCCATCTGTTCGGTCAGTCCCGTGGTCCATTCGGCCACGTCCTGCGCGGCCTTGTCCTGATTCTCGTTGATTTCGCCCAGCGTGTTTGCAAGGCTGGTCAGCGCCTCGGTGTTCCCCTTGTTGACTTGCTTGACCATATCCGCAGCCAGTCCCGCCGCCTCCGGCGTCCCGCTCCTGACGTACTCCATCAGCGCGTCGTAATTCTCCTGGGTCACGCCCAGGTCCTCGGCGGAAATTTCTTTCAGGGCCGCAATATTCGCGGAGTAGCTCTTCCAGAAGGAAAGCTGTGTGTCCAGCGCCTTTTGCGCCGCCCTCACGGTGGCGTCGGCGTCCGTCTTTGCCTTGTCAAACAAGCTGAACTGGCCGGAAAAGCTCTCTTCCGCTTCCTCGTAGGCTTTCTTATAGGCTTCGGCCAACGTCTGAACGGATGCCATCGTCTCGTCCAGAGCCTCCCGCACCGCCGCCTCTTCGGCGGCTGTATCCGCCTGCTGGTCCGCGTAGTCGCCCATCGCCCCGGTCAGCTCCCGCACCGCGTTTTCCGCCGCTTCCATTTCCGCCTCTGCGGCGGCAACGGCGTCCGCGTCCTTTGCGATTGCCTTTTCGTGGGCGTCCACGGTGTATTGCGCTTCCCAAATCTCGTTATTCAGGTCTGCCAGCGAGTTTTGCAGGTCGTAGTATTCCTGGGTGAGATACCCCGTCGCGTCTCCCAGCACCCCGTACTCCCGCCATTGCCGGTCCGCTTCTTCGCTGGCCTCGGCCCACAGCTCGTTCATCCGCTCAACGGCGGCATTGTACTTCTGGTTGGCCGCTTCCAGCTCGTATTGCGCACGGGTCAGTCCGATTTCATTTGTCGCGGCTTCCAGCATTACCTCGTTGTATTCCTCCATGATGGAGTTTAGGTACTCCTGGTAAGCCTGGGCCTTTGCGTTGCGTTTCCACTCTTCGGTGTTGGCCCGGAGGGCTTCGGTTGTCGTCTCCAGGGTGTAGGTCGCCCGCCCGTACTCGTCCGTGGTCTGGCTGATGCAGTCGGACAGGCTCGGCATGACTTGGAGCAGCAAGGCCAGCGTGTTCTGGTAGCGTTTCTGTTCATCGTCGGAGAGCCGGGCCGCGTCGCCCATTTCCTCCAGTTTGTCGATGTAGTGGCTTGCCACGTCAGCCGCCGCCAGGGTGGACGCCGCCGTATCCTCGTAGGTGTCCTTGGCTTCCGCCATGGCCTCGTTCAGCTCACGCGCCGCCACGGTCAGCTCCCGCACCGCCGGTCCGCCGTCCCGCGTGGCGTCCACCACGGCCACCACAGCGCCCACAAGAGCCGCCGCCGCGCCCGCCGCAAGGAACATCCCGCCGGTCAGCCCCGAAAACACGCCCAGGGCCTTTAGCGCCCGAAACGCTTTTATGGCAGAGTTGATTCCTACGATTGCGCCGGTCAGCCCCATTGCCGCCGCCATCGAGGCCATAAGCCCTTTCGACAGCGATTCATTTTCCTGGACAAAATCGTTCATCCAGTTCAGCACGCCGGTCCCCAACTGGGTCAGCTCCCGCAGTTCCGGGTTGAATTGCTCTCCGATGGTGGTCTGTAGGGCCTCCATGGCGGAGTTCATAATGGTCACGTCGCCGTTCAGGTTGTCCAGCTTGACCTTTGCCATCCGCTCCGCCGCGCCGGAACAGTCGTTGATGGAGGCGTACAGGTCTTGGAAGTCCTCATCCGTAGCCCGCAGGACCGCCAGCAGTCCGTTGTATCCCCGCATACCGGCGATAGCCATAGCGTTGTTGACCTTTTCGGCCTCGGTCATTTGGTCAAAGTAACCCCGCAGGTCCTTCACCGTTTCCATCAGGCCCTTCATGGACCCGTCGGAGTTGATAGCGGAGTAGTCCAGCTCCCCGAACGCGTCCGCCGTCAGCGTCACGCCTTTCAGCAGTCCGTTGAAGATATTGCGCAGGGCCGTCCCGGCGCGGGACCCCTTCACGGCGTTGTTCGCCATCAGGCCCACCATTACGGCCACGTCCTCCACGCTGTATCCCAGCGCGCCCGCCACGGAGGAAGAGCTTTTGAACGTCTCGCCCATGATGGAGATATTGGTGTTGGCGTTTGCCGCCGCCGCCGCCAGCACGTCCGAAAAGTGCGCGGTGTCCGATGCGCTCAATCCAAAGGCGGACAGGTTGTCCGTCACGATGTCGGACACTTGCGCCAGGTCCTCCCCGGCTGCTGCCGCCAGGTTGATTACCCCGTTCATGCCGGACAGCATTTCGGAGGCGTCCCAGCCCGCCATCGCCATGTCTCCATAGCGTTTGCGCTCTGCTGTGCGGTAAATTTGGTCGTCGCGCCCAGTTCCTTTGCCTCTGCTGTCAGCGCCGCCATTTCCGAAACGCTGGAATCCGCGATTGCCTCCACGGCGGACATGGCCTGTTCAAAGTCTGCGGCCACGCCCACGCACTCCATGTAGGCGTCCGCGATGGACTTCATGGCCCCGGCGATACCGGCGGCGGCAATCGCGCCGCCCACGGCCTCCAATGCCTGCACACCGGCGCTTCCGAACTCTTTCGCTCCCTCTGCGGCTTTCTTCTGCTCTTCGGTCAGCTCCCGGATTCGCTCGGTCAGCTCGGCGTCCTTCGCCGCCAGCCCGTCGGTAGAGACGCCCGCCTCGTCCAGCCGGTCCTTCGTCTCTCCCAGCTTTTGCTTCTGCTTTTCCAGCGCCGCCTCGGTGTTCGTGATGCGCTGTTCCAGCTTGAGCTTTTCCCGTTCAAGGGCGGTGGTGGAGCCTGTCGTCTCGGAGATTTGCTTGTTGACAAGCTCATACTGCCGTTTCAGGTTTTCCAGCTTTTGCGAGGTGTTTTGCACCGCCGCCGACTGCTTCTGGTATGCGGCGATGTCCCGCTGGATAGCCTGTAGGTTTTTGATTTCCGCGCCCAGCCTGATAAATTCCTGCTGCGCCTTGTTGAATGTCCCGGAAAATCCGCCGTTTAACACGGCGTTCAAAACAAAGTCAAAGGAATACTGTTTTTGCGCCATGTTCCGCACCTACTTCTTTTCGTTTAACTCGTTGGTCGCCTGTATCCATCCGCCCAACTGCATCAGCGGTATTCCGGTCCAGTCCAGCGGAGAACCGCCGTTGTGCCGCGCCAGGAGGATACATTGCCTCTGGAGCCAAAGCGGGACGGTTTTTATCCCGCACGCAGTAAAAAACCCCGCGCTTTCCTCGTAATGGCCTGGAAGTCCGCCATATCCATTTCCACAACGGCCTGTCCGTCGATGACGCGCTTGCCGTTCTCGTCCCGCTCGGTGCAGGCCCGCGCCGCCATGCCCGCCAGAAAGTCCCCGGTAAAGGCCGGAGATACCAGCGTGCGGCCCTTCGCAAGAAGCTCCTGTTCGATTTCCAGGTGGTCCTTGCCTTTCAGCACGGTCCAGTCAAAGGTCAGGCTCTCAAACGTGCGGCCCTTCCACTGGAACGGCGTCTTGAACGTGTGGGTGTAGCTTCCGGCGTCCTGCTCCTGCTTGGCTTCCTCCGCCACCCGCTCGGCCTCCGCCGCGTCCTCCTGCACAGTTTTCAGGTTCAGCTCTTTCTCCTTGCTCATAGGTGAATTACTCCTTCCTGTATTCGATAAGCCGCCCCTCCATCGCGTGAAGGGGCGGCTTGGTCGTTGTTACATCATGCCCATGGCCTTTCTCACCAGGGCGGCGTTGTCCACGCCGTTGATTTCGTGGACCTGGTTGAACTGGTCAATGTCAATGACCTTTGCCCCGTTCTTATACACCGTGTACTTGCACACGCTGTAGGTGCCGGAGGCGTCGGCGGCACTGGCCGTCTGGATGGTCCCCTGGTTGATTTCCGTGGGCCGGATGGACAGCTCAAAGCGAATCGGCTCCAGCTCTTCCTTCCGGGTCACGCCGTCAAAATACTGGTCCGCCAGGTACAGGGCCACGTCGTGCCACTCGTTGGTGCCGAGCTGCACAATGGCGTCCGCCACGCTGGAGAACTCAATGTTGATGGTCATGGCCTCAATCATGCTTGCCAGGGGGATAGTCACATCGCCCATGAGCGCAGCGCCCGTGGCGGTGACGGTCTTGTACTTGATGGGGGGCATCGTCACCTTGGCGACGCCGATAAGCGCGCCGCCGTTCTCGTACATGAGGTAGTCAATATGGCCGTTCGGATAAATCATCTTCTATTCCTCCTTACGCCGCCAGCGCCGTCTCCATGTAGGAAACGTCGTATTCCAGGATGAAGTCGATTTCCTGCGCGGGTACGGGCGGCGCGTTGTAGATGTGCAGCGTGATAATGCCGTCCAGCAGGCTTGTCAGCGGGTTTTCCTCCGCCAGCATTTCCGCCCTCGCCCCGTAGAGGTAGCCGCCGCCGGTCAGCCCGCCCAGCCAGATATTGCAGGTCTGCAAGATGCTGTCCCGCAGCGCCGGGGTCATAGGCTTGTCCAGCTTGGACCAGAACGTGCGAATAAGGGTGTTCCCGATGAAGTCAAACATACGGGACACGGGGATGAACTGGTCCTTCACGTCCGTATTGCCCGGATAGCAGGCGGTGTAGTTGCCCTTGGCGACCCACCCGGAATCCAGGAAGTTGACCGCCGTAACGACGCCCCAGCTCCCCGCGATAAGGTCCACCTGGTTCCACGTCAGGTTGACCGGCGTACCGTCCGCCAGCACGCAGGCGTCCATTTTCAGGTTTTTGTTGGACGGGGATTCGTAGGGGATTCCCCGGTTTCCGGCGTCCACCGTCGCCATCAGGCCGCAGAGCTGGGTAGACAGGTGGAAGCGGTAGTCTCCGAGCTGCACCATGGGCCAGCACAAAATCTGGTCCACGTCCACAAAGTTGTTTTTGTTCTTATAGCCGGAGAGCTGGGAGTATTCGGTCACGCCGTCCGCGCCGCTGTCCGCGTCGATAACGGCCTTGCCCTTGAACAGCCCATTGATAGCCGCCGCCTTGGTCGCCATCACAGCGGCCACGACGGTATTGTGGGACCAGCCGGGGGCGGCGATAAGGTCCGGCACCAGGCCCACCGCCGTCAGGCAGGCGTCCACCTGGGCCACGCCGTCCACCACGTCGGCCACCGTCGCGGTCGTGGGGTTCGCCTCGTTGTAGGCAATGTTCACCGTCTCCGCGTCGTAGGCGCTGCCGTCCTCCAGCAGCTCCACGATGCACACATAGGTGTCCGTGTCGTCCCGGTCGTAGAGGATGCTGTAGTCCGTGTCCCGCTCCAGCGCCCGCGTTGTAGCCGCCTCGCCTGCGCCCTCTGCCACGCTGACCTTGATGGTGTCCGCAATCGCGTCCACGGAGACGGCAACCCTGTGGTCGGCCACGGTATAGTCCGCCGCCGCCTCTTCCCGCTTCATGCTGGCCGGGTCGTTGATGTTGCAGAAAATGACCGGCTGCGCCCCGAAAAGCTGGAGGTGGGAGTACATGAACTCGCACAGCGTATAGCTCTCCCAGTCATAGGAAAAGCCCAGCTTCTCCACCGCCTCGTCCCAGCTCGTCACCAGCACGGGGACGTTGGACTTGGCGGGCTTCGCCGCAGACTGCACCGGCGCGGTCCCCACCACAAAGGGGATGCCCACCGTTGCCACCTTCGGCGTCTGGACGGACGTAGCCTTTTCATAAACGTGTACGCCGAGTTTCGCCATTATTACTTACCTTCCTTTCCCGCCAGCTTCAGCTTCATGTAGTTGGCGTACAATGCGTTGCCGGGGGCCTTGACCTTCAAGCGGGCCTCCGGCAGCGCGTCGCCGGAGACGATAAGGGTCTTGACCAGCGGGTACGCCTTGATAGCCTCCGCCGCCTGTTTCAGCGCGTGCGCCCGCGTCCCCCGGTAGATGGTCCCGGTCTGGATGTGCTTCTTGATGTTGGGGCCGATGTAAATGTAAAAGCCGGAGGGACACGTCCCCGCCCGGCTCTTCTTTTCATTCCCCGTGCTGTCCTGCCCTGTCATGGGTGCGTTGGTTTCCTTCTTTGCCATATGCTCACAAATCCTTTCGTTTCAGATTCTTGGGTCCGTCTTGGGGTAGCTGTCTTGCAGGTGTCTTACGGTCTTGTCGTCCGGCATCCAGCCGTGCGCCACCCGTGCCGCGTTGATTCTCGTTACCGGCGGCAGCTTCCAGGCCGTCACCATTTCCCCCAGGTAGAACGGCGCGGTGCCCCGCTCTCCTGTCTCCGGGTAGACCATTTGGCTGATACCTTCCTTTAGGTCCAGCTCAAACACCTTGTTCAGCGTCGGGTACATCAGGAGCGCGATGCGCATTTCCTCCATGATGTTCAGCAGCGCAAGCCCGCCCTCTTCCTCGTCCGGGTGGTAAACGCAGAACACAGACCGGATAACGGCAGTGCTTTGCAGCTCCAGCCTGGATTCCCGGCCCGACCCTTTGTTGGCGTTCTTTAGTCCGTCCTCTCCCGTCACCGCCTGGTGGAGAATGAAGGGTGCCTTTTTCTCGAACGATGTCATGTCCGGCAACCGCGCCAGAAACACCGCCGCCGCCCTGCGCTTCGGCTCCCGCTCGTCCTGTTTTTGCCGCTTCACCGGCATAAGCAGGTCCTTCACCGTCTCCGTGGTAAAGTCTTTCAGCGCGTACAGCAGGCCCACTTTGGTTTCGTTCTCTAAGGTCACTCTCTGCATGGCCCTACCTCCAGCCCGTCAGGATTCGGTACACCGCCTTGTCCAGCTCCGTTTCAAACGTCTCATAGGCCCGCTCGGTCAACCCCTGCGCCACTTGCTGGTTTCCCACCATCTGCGCCACAGAGGACCCCATGATTTCCCGGATAGCGTCGCTGCCCTCGCTGGTGCTTCCGCCGGTCCGCTCAAAGATTCCGATATGCCCGGACTTCATCTGCGCCACAAAGGCGTCCATGAACTGCGTCGGGCCGGTGTCCTGGAACTGGTGGCCCCGTGCGGCCACTCCCTGGTACTGCATGGTCCACGCGCCCTTTACCATGACCGGCTTCTTCCCCGCCGCGATGTCCTGCGTCGGAACTTTGGGGTATGCGCCGCCGAAACGGTACAGCGGTATCTTCCGCCCGGAGAAGGTGACGGTGGCCTGCACGCCGTTCTGGTAGCTGTATCGGACCCGCACGTTTTTCTCTGCGCGGATTCCCGCGTCCGTGATGTCGTACTTCTCCCGGATGGCCTGGTTGCTCTCCCGCCGCAGCCTGTCAACGGTCCGGCTCATGGAGGCTTTCATAGCCTTGTCCACGCCGCCCTGGATACCGGCCAGCAGCGCCTTTGCCCGCTCGATAGCCGCCTGCCCTGCCGCCTCGTTGACCGTGACGGTGACAGACCCGGTGATTGCGTTGGTCCTTGCTTCCGTGTTCATTCGTCCACTTCCTCCAGCTTCAACCGGAACATTCCCATTTCCGTCCCCGATTCCACCACGCGGTATTTGTGGAAGAACGTGCCGCCCTCTTCGTCGTTCATGGACAGCATGGACCCCTGCTCCGGCTTCACGCCGCTCAGGTCCTTCTCCGCGACGTAAAGGATGATGGTCCGCTTATACAGACCTTGGCCGAAATCGTGCTGCATCTGCACCACGGAGGACCGCTTGCCCTCCTTCGGCCCGCTCTCTATCACGGTGATGTCCTCATATTCCACGCCGTCATAGCGGATTGTCCGCACCTCTCCGTGTTCGGTCGGATTCAGAAATGCGGCGTGAATATCCGCCGCCGCGCATTGCTTGAACGTAGGCGGGGACCCCTCCGGCTCCCCGCCTACTCCATAGTCGAACAGAACTTTCATTTCCCAAGCAGCTCCTTGACCTGCTTGTAGAGCTTCGCCTCCGCCGTCCCCGGCGTGTCAAGCCGACGGCGCATAGCGGGAAACTGTGCCGTGGAGACGATAAGCTGCCGCGCCTCCGGGTGTTCCTTGATGAAGTCCCGCAGCGCGTCGGGGATTCCCCCCTGGAAGGTGGTGTACTGCCGCGCCACGCCCCGCATGGTCGGCCCGCAGTATACACACGGATTCTGGATTCCCGCAAGGATGTCCCGCTCCGGCGTCTCTTTGGCAGGGGCGGTGCCCTCTTCCTGCTCCGCCGTCTCCTGGGCAGGGGCGGTGTTCTTCTGGTCTGCTTTCTTTCCTCTCGCCATTTCCGTTCCCTCCATCAGCACACGGTAGCCGCCAGCCAGCTATCCACCTTGTCGGGGATGGGCAGGGGCCGGGCGCACGCCTCCAGCACCTTCCGCTCCGGCTTGTGGCCGATGTAGGCGTGGAGCAGCCGCGCCGTCTCGGCGGTGACAAGCTGCTTGGATGCCTCGTCGTAGTAGGAGCAGAGGCCATAGGCCCGCATGAAGTCCACGTCCGGGGAAATCATCAGAATCATGTTGTCGGGAATCAGCCTGCGCAGCGTGGGACGCGCCGGGTCCGTGATTCTGTCCATGTAGACCTCCTTGTAGGAGTAGATTTCCAGACCGGAATCCGTCAGATAGCCGTGGTAGCGGACGCCGTTGGGCAGGTCCCGCGCGTTGAACTCGCCCGCCTGATAGCGCCGGTTGTCCATCTTCTCCAGGATGCCCTTGTCGCTTTTCAGCAGCTTCAACGCGGTCCGCCCGCAGATGATACGGTCCACATTGGCAAAGCCGTTGGTGTAGACCATATCCACCCAGTCGTCCAGGACGCCGAGGATGTCCGCTCCGCTCTGGCCCCACTGTTCCGCTCCGGTCAGCACGACCTTGTTGGTGAAGCCAAAGTCGATTTCCTCGTTGACGCCCTTGCCCACGATTTGGATTGCTCCGGTGGTAAGCGCCTGGGCGCACATCCATTCCTCTCGGCGGCTGATGGAATCGTCAAGCCGCTGGTACTCCCGTACAAGCTGCTCCGCCGCCCGCTGGGCGGGGGTCCGCTCGCTGTAAATGGTTTCGCCCGGCGCGCGGTGCATATGGCTCTCCGCCGTGGTCACCAGGTCCGGGTTGACCATGGGGGGCTTGTAGCTCTTAGTCTCGTAGCCCTCTTCCGCCATCGTCTCCGCGCCCAGCTTGGGGTGGACGAACGCCGCCATCTCGCGGTCGCCCTTCACGATGTCGATGTCAACCTCTTCCGTGGTAAAGGTCTTGACGTTGGTGAAGAACGTATCCCGCAGGAACGTGTGGACCGGGGGCGCGGAACGCACCACTTCGGCAAGGTAGCGGGGCTGGTAAATGTCAATCTGGTTAGGCATACTCTCGTTTCCTCCTATCGTTATTTCAGGAAAATCCCGATGTTGCGCAAGGCAACCTCAATGTCTGCGGCGGTCATGCCCTCCGGCAGCACCAGGCTGTCCGCAAAATACTCGCCGGTGAGCCACACCGGCCCTTCCTCGTCCGCCCGGATGCTGTCCGGGGTGAGGCCGTACACGCTGGCCTTGTTGTCCGCCGTCAGCAGCGCCAGCTTTCCGTCGCCGTCCAGCGCCACGGGGGCGTGTGCGGGGATGTCCGCCGCCGCCACCTTCACGGCCTTGTTGACAGGCCCGACGCCCGCTTCAAAGTGATGCGGGTCGTAGCGGTAGGTCTTAACTGCAAGGTCCATGCTCATGTCGTTTCCCTCCCCTTAGTTCTTGGGCGCAACGCCCTTGATTGCCGCGATAAATGCGTCCCCCTCGGTCTTGTCGGCGGGCGGGGTGTTGGTGACGCCGTTCACACCGCTGTCCTGCGCGTCCTTCTGCACCTGCGCCAGATAGGTTGCGCCCTGGGTCTTGGCGTTCTTGACCATGGCCTCGGCAAATTCCGCCGCACTCATGGTCTTGGTGAATTTGGCTTCCGCCGCCAGCTTCTCGCTGCCGGGCAGGGCCATATCCTCAATGCTCTGGATGCGCGCCCGCTCGGCATTGGTCGCGGCCTCCGCCGCCGCCGTCGCCGCCGCTTGCTCGATTTGGTCAACCAGCGTGGGATAGACTTTCCGCAGGTCGTCCACGGTCTTGATGCTGTCTTTCGGGTCCATGTCCTGTACCTCCTGTTGTTTTCCCGGCTGTCCCGCCGGTTGATTGTCCTGCGCCTGCGCAGGCGATTTTATATCCGCGACCCGCTTCACGCGGTTTCGCACAAATTCCGGGGCCTTGTCGAACTTGGCCCCCATGCTGACGCTGTTGACGAAAAGGACGCCGCCCCGATTCTCGTAGGTAGCGCCCGCTTCCTCGTCCGTCAGCTCGTCCGCAAAGCCGTTTTCCTTGGCCTGCGGCCCGGTCCACCAGCTTTCCGCGTCCATCCAGGCCGTCACTTCATCCTTGGTCCGCCCGGTCTTTTTGGCGTAAAGGCTGATGATGTTTTCCTTGATGGTCGCCAGCGCCTCCAGGTATTTTTGCAGGTCCGACGCATTTGCGTACCCGCAATACATACTGACCGGATGCACCATGTAGGTACTGTCGTTGGCGGCAATGACCTTGTTGCAATGGCAGGCAATGATTGTCGCCGCCGACGCACATACGCCGCCGATGCGGGCGGTCACGTTGGCCGGGTTCTGTTCCAGCAGGTTCCCGATTTCCACCGCCGCAAACACATCCCCGCCGCCGCTGTTGATACGGACCGTGATATTGCTGACTGCCCCCAGCGCTGCCAGGTCCTCGGCAAACTGCTTTGGCGTCACGTCGTCGCTGTACCAGCTTTTTTCTCCCGCAATATTCCCGTACAGCAGCAGTTCCCCGCTCCCGTCCGCCGCATTGCGGAATTGCCAGAATTTATTAGGCACTTCCTGTCCCTCCCTCTGTGGTCTTGTCCTCTTCGCCCTTGCCGTCTCCCGTCTGCGGCCCCGGCGTCGGCGTTGGCGGCGGTGTCGGATTCAGGATTTCCCGGAGCTGCCGCATTTTCTCCGCCTCCATCATCCGCTGCTCCATGTTGCGCATATAGTCCCCGCCGGTCATTTCCGCCGTCTCCCGCTGTGCCGTGGAGAATCCGGCTTCCACCCGTTTCAGTGCCGCGCTGACTTCTTGTATTGGGTTAAGGCTCGTTCTGGCCGGTCCCGGCCACACACAGGCGCAGTATGCTTTTCTCCTTACCGGGTCGCTGAAAAAGCCTGGCGCGTTGATGCGGCCCCGCGCCACAGCTTCTGCGAGGACCTGCTCATAAATCGGCTGACAAAAGCTGTCCACAAAATCGTCCCGCTTCACGTCGCACACCCGCCAAAACTCGTTGAGTGCGCCCCGTGCCGCGCTGAAATTCTGCGTAAACTGCTTTTCCATCACCTCCGGCGGTATCTCCATGGCAGCGCCGATTTCTTTAATCATGGCGTCAAAGAACGCATTGTAGGCGGTGTTCGGATGCGTCGGGTCCGCAAACGCCACATCATCCCCCGGATTCAGGGAGAGGATGGTCCCCTGTCCCATTTCGATACTGCCGGGGTCCGCGCTGTCCACCTGCGCCTCCTGCGGTACATACTGGCCGATTGGCGACCCGTTCTGCACCGACGCCGGTTTGACAAGCACAGTGAAGTACGCGCTGATTACTGCGGCGTCGATTTCCGCCTGGGTATACCGCCCCAGTTGTTTCAGCGTCTCCAGGACCGGCGCGAGGATAGGGACGCCCCGGAGCTGGCCCGCCCGCTCCCGCGTCATAACGTGGAGGACGTTGTGCCGCCCGGCGGCTCCATAGGCTTCCACCCGCGTCCAGTCCAGCGTCCCGCTCTGCACGGCAAGGCTGGAGTGGGGATGCCGGTTACATATCCAGTAGGCCACCACCATTCCGCCCTCGTCCGTCTCCACGCCCTGGATGATGCTGTGGACGTGGTAGCCTCTTACGTCAGTCGGCACAAGGCGGTCGTAACCGTCAGGGGAACAGATGCGGTCCGCCTCGATGATTTGCACCTTTGTTGCGTACTGGCTCCCTGGCCGCTCCTTGAACGGCAGCAGCGCAAAGCTGTCCCCGTTCATCAGGAATCCCATGTAGGCGAGCTGTTGGAGCTTGTAGAAGTTCCCCAGGCCGTCCGCGTCGCACTCCGTCGTGTCTGCCCATAGCGCAAACTCCCGCATGATTTTCCTTTGCAGCTCTTCCGCCTGCTCCCGTGTCAGCCCCAAAACCTCCCCGTCGATTTGCGGGGACGGTATCAGCCCTCCCGCCACAACATTTGTGCAGAAGGTTTTCAATGCGGCGCTGGCCGTCGGGATTCCCATGTAGGCGTCGCGGGACCGCTGGCGGAGCGTGTCGATGTTGTCCTCGATGTCCTCCTTGGCGCTCCCGCCGCGAAAGAGCCACCCAATCAGGCTTTTCTTTGTCACGTTCGCGCCGTAGTTCCCGTAGCCGCTGTTCGTTACCTCCAGCGCCCGCCTTGCGGCGGCGCGCTTCAAGCCCCGGACCGGGGAGACGGCGGCAACGGCCCGGTCCAGAAAATTCATTTTCGCCATAGCCGCCCTCCCTAAACGTCACGGGGAACAAACTGATAGGACCTGATATAGCCCCCATTCTGTTCCTCGCTCTCTGCTTCGGCCAGCTTCCCTGCCCAATATTCAAGCTCTTTCCGCACGTCGTACAGGTCCGCCCGCGTCAGGGACCGTCCTTCGATTTGGTATCGCTGGCCGGTTGCGATTGCTTCCTCCGCCGCAAGCCAGATTTTCAGCCTTTGCCTGCACAGCTCTTTACTGAATACAGCCATTTACACACCTCCGATGCCGCCGCTCAATTTCCGCCACCCCTTCCGGCGGGTTGCTTGTCCCGTTCCCGGCTCCGGCTTCTGGAGAGGCGGGTTGTAGATTTCCAGCGCGGCGGTCGCGTAGTTTCGCAGGTCCAGCGGCTCGTTGCGCTTGTATCCCTCGTCCCGCAGCACCCAGGAGACAGTCATTTTCCCCTTGCGGAACCGCGTGATTTTCATTTCGCTTGCCAGCCCCTTGAAGTAGGTCGCGTCATACCCGGCCCCCTCGTCGGACGGGAAATGGCAGTAGTTCGGCCCCCGCTCGGTAACGCGCAAGCGCTGGTAGATGAAATCCTTCCCGGCGTCAACGCCGATGGTGAACAGCGGCGTCTTGACCCGGTTATCCGTGGACGGGTTGCGGATGTACGGCACGCCCTGTCCGCCCTTGCCCTTGATGGCGAACACATAGCGGTTGAACTTGTCCACGGTGAAGCTGTAGACCTGGTTGGACCTGTAGCCGCTGTCGATGCACGCGGCGGAAATATAAAGCGCCGTTCCATCCTTCTTGTGAAACGGCGTCAGCAGAAAAGCGTCCAGATTTTCCCACACGGGATTTTCCATTGTGTCCCCGATGATTTTCTGATAGCGGATGCCCCAGCTCTCCTTGCCGACGCCCCAGCCCACAACCTCGACCTCGAAACGGTCCGCCTGCACGTCCACGCCCGCCGTCAGCACCAGCACGTCGTCCGGCACCTCTGCGCCGTATAGCTCCCGCCGTGTGATAAGCGCGTCCTCGTCCACCCGGTCGCCCGGCTCTTCCCACGTCTCGCCCAGCTCCGTGTTGACCCACGTTTTCATCTTCTCCGGGTCCCCCTGGCGCAGAAGCTCGGTAGCAAGCTGGTGTTTCTCCACAACTTCGTGCCAGCCGCAGAAGTTGGAGGCCAGCGTATTCAGGTGGAAGCCCCGCGCCTCGGCGTTCGGATTCTTCGCCACGAAATGGCCGTGCTTGCCCTGGCGCTTCCATTCGTACTCCCCGAATACCTCCCCGCACCGTTCACACTCGTACAGGATGGGCTTTGTCAGGTCGTCCTTGTCAAATTTGACTTGGCTCCACACAAGCGGCTGGAAATGCCCGCACCCAGGGCAAGGCACATTCCACTCTTCCATGGTGCTGTTCAAAAACTCTTTTTCAATCCTGCTGTGTCCCTTGATGGTCGGCGTGGAGACGATAACCGTTTTCTTGTCCCAAAAGGTCGTCTGCCTCTTTTGGGCCAGCAGCAGCGGGTCCCCCTCCGTCCCGGCGCTCTCCGGGTAGCCGTCCACCTCGTCGGCCAGCAAAACCTTGATGGGCCGCATACGCAGGCCCACGGGGCTGTTTGCTCCCACGATGGTCACATGACCGCCGGGGAAGTTTTTCTTTAGAATGGTGTTTCCGCTGTACCGGCTCTTGGTGTCCACCAGCGCGGACAGCACCGGCATATCCCGAATCATGGGCGCAAGGAAGTCCTTGGAAAGCGCCTGCGCCATATCAAGGGTAGGCTCCATCACCATCACCGGCGCGGGGTAGTAGTGCATATAGTAGCCCAGCACGTTCATCAGCATGGCCGTCTTTCCTATTTGCGCGGCGCTCATAATGACCACCTTGCGGATATGATGATTCCCGATGGCGTCCATGATTTCCCGCTGGTAGGGCGCGTTGTCCGTGTTCCAGCGCCCAGGCGCGGCGGCGCTCTCCGCTGATATTACCCGGTATGTGTCCGCCCACTTGGATAGGGTCAGCGCGGGCGGCGGTTTCAGCAGCGCGGCGCAGCGGGCGAACATCGCTTCCGTCTGCGGCGCAAGCTCAACAATCCACGCCCTAACTTCTCTTGTGTTCATCGTTCCTGTCCTTCCCGCTCCCGCCGGGCGGCAGCTGCCCCCGCACGCACCGGGGGAATGGGCAGAATACCCGCCGGTCGCTGATTCTGTTTGCCCATATGCACCCTTCGCACGGGTCAACCGCTTTCTTCTTCATCGTCGCCCTCCGCCAGCGCAAGGAGCGTCCGGTAGTCGGACAGCTCTTCCAGCGCCTCGTCCACGGCCCGTTTCATTTCGTCGAAAATCTCCGCCTGGTTGCCCTCCATCTGTGCCAGGCGCGGGGAGAGCTTGGCGGGCAGCATCAGGAGCTTTGCGCGGATATTCAGGCACATGGTCTTGATGCCCTTTTCGATTTCCTCCGAGCTGTGCAGCGTCCCCCGCCGCAGGTCGTTCTCCATATCCGCCGCTTCCCGCTTGGCGCGGGTGAGCAGCGCCCGCTCGTCGTTCAGGTCTGTTTTCCCGGTCCCCTTCCGCAGATACATGATGTACCGCGTGATGGTCGGTTTCATTTCATACAGGCCGGGCAGTCTCTCGCTGATGATTCCCTCGTCACGCAACTGCCGGACCCGGCGCGGCGTCAGCGCCAGCCAGTCCGCCACGGCTTCGCAGGTATACAGTTTCACGGCCCCCACCTCTTTCCCAATAGATAAGTGGCTATGGCGATTATCATAGTCGCAACCGCGAACATTGCCAGCATTTCAATTAGTGACAGTCCCAGCAGCGCCGCCGCAGCGGTAGCGCCCGCTATAACAAGCGTCACCGGCACGATTCCCCATACCGGCCCGCCCAGGATTGCCGCCGTCATAAGCAGTACGGCCAGAAGCAGACCGCCGCCGAATATTACGATTGCGTGCGTCACTGTTCGTCCTCCAACTCTTTCCCCGGCGGGTCGCCGGATTCCTCCAGGTCGCCCACGTCCACGCTGCCAGAAGCCCGCATCCGCAGGATGTCCAGCCGCTCCCGCTCCATGGCAAGGCGGGCCGCGCTCTCGTCCAGCCCCCGCAGGCTGTCCGTGATTTTGGCGATACGCCCCTGTACCTTGTAAAGCGCCTCCTGCAAACTCTGGGCCCGCTTAAAGGCGCTGTCGGAAAATCGCATGGTCGTGTTGTTCTTCCCGCGTATCTCCGTCATGGCGCTAAGATATACCGCGCCCTCTTCGGCCTTTTCGTACTCCGCGATTTTTTCCAGTATCTTATGCTCGCGGAATTTCAGTATCTTCATTTCGTGTTCCAACGCGGCCCGAACCTCCAGCGGTGTTTTCTCCACAATCTCCCGCTCTTGGTCCGTGAGCATATCAAGAAAGACGGCGCTGTACGCTCCGTCTTTTTCTGCGTTCTTATTTCCCGTTGGTGCTCCCGGATGGGACCCCGCTGCATTTTTCTTTCCTTTACTATTTTTGTTCCCCGGCTGTCCGCCTCGCTTCTTCTTCGGTGGAGGCGGCACAGCTTCGTCCCATTTATACTTGCTCTTCCAGTTCCGCAAGGTCTGACGCTTCACGCCCAGCCGGTCGGCCAACTCTGCCAGATTGACTTCCTCGCCACGGCTCCGGCGCTCTATGTATTCAGCCCTGGCGGTATCACGCTCCGCGCTCCGCCTCGCCACAGCGCCGCACCCCCTCTAATGGTAACGGCCCGCGCCGCCTACATATATACCCCGCGTGGAAACGTAGGGCTTCGGCGGACACGGGCACGAAAACAGAAAAGCCCGCAGCGTTTCCGCCGCAGGCTAAAAATTCATACTATCAATCTATCACGAAAATCGGGACACGGTGTGCCACTTCCTGAAAATTCATAATTTGTTCACAACTCGGCCTCAATTTTTATCCCCCCATTTTTTCAGGCCCCCTTATTTTTTCAGGTCAGCGCGGGGGAAGCCGAAAAAAATTCTTCATACCTAAAAAAATCCTGCGCTCACGGACCCGCAGGCGGCGAGGGGTGCCCAGGGAGTACCTACGCCCTCGCGCGCGGTTTGAATCGCGCCCGTGCGCGTATGTGTTGAATCTTGCGCGGGCGTGTATGGCCGTCCGGCGTGGCCGGGCCGGGCCGGTCCCCGTCTCCCGGTCCAGGCCGGGCCGGGTCCGGCTGGCTGATGGGGGGTAGGGGGGAGTATATATCAAGCTACCAGGAGACTATACCGCGCGCATAAAACCCCCTTCGGCGCGTCTGGCCGGGTCCAGGTCCGGCTCTTTGGCGGGTCCGGCGTGCGCGTCTTGCGATGCCGTTTTCAATCTCCGCCGCAATGCCACCAGCAGCGGCCCCCGGTCCGGGCGCGGGTCCGGGTCCGGCTTATGCAGGCCGGGCGGGTCCGTGTCCCGCTCCAGGCGGAGCAGGCCGGGCGGGTCAGGCGTGGTCCTCCGGCCCCGTTGCCGGTCCAGTCCGGCGAGGTCCGGCGCGGGTCCATGCTCCCGGCGCTCCCGTGGTCCGGCGCGGTCCTCCGGTCCGGCTCCCGGTCCTGGCCGGGTCCAGGTCCAGAGCGGGCGGGCGGTCCTGGTCCGGGTCCGGCGCGGTCCTCCGGTCCTGGTCCGGCTCCTGGTCCGGCGCGGCCATTTCCGAAAGCAACCGCGATTTTTCCGCCCCCTACACCGGGCCGAAAATTTCCAGCGATTTTCCCGGCGAGGTATTTTACGCGCACGGTCTAAGTCTTGTTTCCTGGTATATTAACGCCCCCCTATAGTCCCCCCACGGCTGGTAAAAATTAACTGGAAATTCTGGAGGCTTCCCCGGCGCAAATGTTCCGGCTTTCGCCGTTTTCGCCAAAAAACACCCCGCATTTTTTGTGCAAAAATATTTCCCCAGTCCCCCTATAGGGGGGACGTGGGGAACGGTTTCAGGGGGGGTTGACGGCGCGAAAATCCGCCGCTATTATGCGAGGCAAGCCCAGGCCGCACGGCCCCGGCCCAGCAGACCGCCGCCGGTCCTGTAATGCGGACCCGGCGCGGCGCGGTATCCTTGCGCCGGACCGTAGAACGGCACTCTATTGTGCCATGTGTCCAAAGCAAGTGGCACTCTGTTGTGCAATTCGCCAAACTTGAAAAAACCACTTGACAACAGCACAACAGAGTGCTAAGATGCAGACATCCCGAACGGCACAACAGAGTGCCAAACGGAACAGCACCTTGACAACCTACACGGCCACCGCCCCGGCAAGAACACGGGCGGCGTCAGTTGAACGCACAACAGCGACTGCAAGCGGCTAAAGACTTGCGGACCTCCCACCCCTGCAAGGCCCTGGGGGACGTGCCTAAAACGTCCCACCCCAGCCCGCAAGGGCAAATAACCTGACAGGAGGGGAAAGGGCATGGACGAGATGACAAGCCAAGAACTGAATCAGTTTTTGGAGGCCATTGCGGAACTTGTGGAGCTGAAAGCCACAACGCCGCAGGAAGCCGCCGAAATCATTCGGGGCAAGAAAATCAAGGCATAAAAAATAGGCCCGGCGGGTAGCAGCCGCCGAACCTATGCCCCAAGGAGGCCGCGAGCCTGTCCAAGCGGCCTCCCCCTCACGGGATACCCAAAGCATACCACACCCCGCCGAATAAATCAACATCACGACAGGCCAGCAGGCCGGAAAGGAAAACGAACATGACACTTTGCATGGTTTTTTACATGATGGAAGGGCTTGAAACTGCCCATCAAAAAGTTTTTGCCGATTCTGCGCAAGAGGCAGCGGACAAAATCAGAGCAAGGAAAGACGTTCTTGACATTTTCGCCGTGTATCTTCCCGTTACGGAAAGTTGGAAATAACCCCCGTCTGACGATGGCCCGCCGGTCACGGGAAACCAAAGCCCGGAACATATCAACCCAACCCCAAAATTTACAGGAGGTTTTTACCATGACAAACACGGAAATTATCGCCAACACCCTGAAAGCCCGCGGCATGACGGACGACCAGCTCCAGCAGCTTTTGACCGCCTATAACGGCGACCTGCCTTTTCACACCGCGCCGGAGTGGTCCCGCCGTGGCTACCACGTCAAGACCGACGCCAAGCCCGTTTTTGACTGCTACCTCTGGAAGCACACCAGCAAGCCCAGCCGCGCCGCCGTCGAGGCCGCACAGGAGGCGGGCGAGGATGTCCCGGAGAACTCCCCGCACTTCTACAAGAAGCTGTCAAACATCTACAGCTTTGCCCAAGTGGAGAAGAACGCCCCCGCGCCGGACCTGGCGACCATCAAGGCCCGGTTTGGCAACCTGCCCGGCCTGGTCCTGAAAGTCAAGGGCGAAAAGACCGGCGCGCCCAACGTCTGGTTTACCGGCGACGTGGAGAAGTACGCCGACGAAATCAAGGCGGCGGGCGGCATCTGGAGCAAGAAGAAATCCGCCTACTGGGTAAAGCCCAGCGCGGCCCCGGCGGAGGACAAGCCCGCCGCGCCGGTCCCCTCCATCATGGAGGACGCCCCCGCCGCCCCGGCTCCGATGCAGGCCCGGCCCGCGTTCACCCTTCCCCCGGTCCGTCTGGCGCTCCCCGCCCCGGCGCGGCTCCTGGCGCTTCCCGCTCCCAAAACGGACCCGGAACCGGCCCCCGCGCCGGTCCCCGGTCCCTGGAAGAAATGCAGCTTCTACACCATCCGCCGCAACAAAGAGGACGACAAACAGAAGCCGCACAAGGTAGACGGCTACACCGACGGCATTTATAACTACTACGCCATCGGCACAAAATCCAAAACCTGGTACGTTATCCACCCGGTCTATGGCCTGTCCATCGTCTGGATGGAGACACGGCAAGCCGCCCAGGCCCGCGCCCTGGAGCTGTCCGACAAAATCCGCGACATGGCATCCAAGCCGGACGCCCGCCTGCAAGCCTACGCCGACATGATGAAAGCGGCCCAGGACGGCGGCAACCTGTCCCTGTTCTAAGTAAGCCCGCAAGGCCGACGGCATCCGCCGCCGCTGGTGCAAGCCCAGCCGCCGGACAACCCCGGCGGGCGCTCATGGGGAACCATCCCCGCAACATCCACCACCATGACAGGCAAACAGGCCGGAAAGGACACAGCATGAAAAGAGAAAAATGGACAGCAGAGGAACTAATCGACGGGATTAAATATTGCGGATGTAGATACGTTACAGGGGACAGCCTGAACGAAGTAATAGAAAATGCTTTAGCGGAAAACTTTGAAGATTTCGATATTACTTGGGAAATTATTGAATGACTACAGCCCGCAAGGCCGACGGCATCCGCCGCCGCTGGTGCAAGCCCAGCCGCCCGGCATCCGGGCGGGCGCTCATGGGCCACAAAACCCAAAACCACAAAACGGAGGTATCACCCATGACCAGAGAACAGCTAAACGCCAAACTTGACCGCACTGACATTAGCGGCATCGGCGTGGAGTGCATAGCCGCCAACGGCTCCACGGTTTATTATTTCTATGAGGACTTCGACGGCCCTGTAACCGGTATTGAAAGAGCTATGAAACAGCTCTACCCGCTGATGGACAAGGGCAAAATCCAAAAACTTACATTCATTGAGCGTCGCCACTAATCAACCGCCCGCAAGGCCGACGGCATCCGCCGCCGCTGGTGCAAGCCCAGCCGCCCACACCGGGCGGGCGCTCATGGGCCGAAAAACCCAAAACCACAAAACGGAGGTACACAGAATGGCAGCAGTTGAAAGAATCGTCCCCGGCACCTTCTCCAAGGTCCCCGGCGGATATGAGCAGAAGGTTGACGAGCGCACAAAAATTTTTGTCCCGGATATGTGCGCGGCCAGCTTCATCCCCGAAACCGGCGAGCTTCACGGCCACGCCCCCGACTATGACGCGCTGGAAACGGCCAAGGCTCCCGCCGTCCAGGCGGACAAGCCCGGCGAGTATGCCTATTACTACGAGACACAGCACGCGCCCACCGGCTGCGACTTCTCCGCCGACCTGGCCTATTATGGCAAGCATTATTTTCTGCGCCCACTCCGCGACGGCCTGCCCCGGCTCCATGGGCGCGGCATCACCTACGACGAGGAACGCGGCACCTACACGGTCACGCTCCGCGCCTATGACAAAATCAAGGAACAATACCGCATCAAGAAAGAAATGTGCTTCGACTGACCCGCAAGGCCGACGGCATCCGCCGCCGCTGGTGCAAGTCCAGCCGCCCGGCATCCGGGCGGGCGCTCATGGGCCACAAACCCAAAATCAAAACACGGGAGGAAATGCTATGTACTATCCGATAAACGAAAACACGGCCCGTCTTTCCCATCAGATGATGTCCATGTCGGACTACAAAGAGGGCAGCGCGACGGCGGGATACCGCGCCGCCGTGGACGAGGCCGCCGCCCTGGTGGAGCGCCAGAAGCAGAAAGTCAGCCCCTTCTATCACGAAAAACTGGACGCCCTTCTGGACCGCTACGCCCGCCGCCTTGCCCAGTGGACCAACGACTACAACCGCAACGGCGCAAGCTGTCCCTCCGTCCTGGTCTGCGGTGCGGCCAACTTCCCCACGAAAAAGAAGAACCGCCAGAACGCCCGCGAGGACAGCTTGTGGAGGGAGTACGACGAAATCAAAGGTATCCTGTCCAAAATCAAAAGCGTTGGGACCGGCCCCATCGACCCGGCGGACCCCCACGCCCGCGAAATGCTGGAGGACCGCTTGCAGCGCCTCCAGGATACGCTTGACAAGGGCAAGGCTATGAACGCCCACTACCGCAAGCACAAAACCATGAAGGGCTTCCCCGGCATGGCAGACGAAACTGCCGCCAAAATGGACGAGGCAATCAAGAGCGCCCCGGCCTTTGCACAAACCCCCTCCCCCGACTTCGAGCTTGCCAGCCTGCGCGGCAAAATCAAGCGGACGCAGGAGAACCTTGCCAAGCTGGACGGCATAGAGCAACACAAGAACGACGCCGCAAACACCCTGGAATTTGACGGCGGGAAAATCTTCCTGAACATGGAGGCAAACCGCCTGCAAATCCTCTTCGACGAAATCCCCAGCGAGGAAACCCGCGCCGCCCTGAAATCTCACGGCTTCAAGTGGTCCCGTAAAAACGAGGCATGGCAGCGCCAGCTTACCCGGAACGCCGTCTATGACGCCAAGCACATCTTAGACATCACCGACACAAAACGGGCCACCGACGCCGACGAGGGCGACGCCGCCCGGCAGGCCGCGCCCCTGGCAACCCCGGAAGAGGCCCCGCCGCCGGAGCTTCCCACCGCCGCCGACGGTCAAGCCCTCTTCCCCCTGGCATAACAAGACCCGCAAGGCCGACGGCATCCCGCCGCCGCTGGTGCAAGTCCAGCCGCCCGGCATCCGGGCGGGCGCTCATGGGTGAACCCCAGGACCCAAAACCAAAAGGGAGGACCACAACATGGAGTATCACGGCTTCCGCTCCATCAAGGAGTATGAAAACGAGTGCGCCCGCGTTGGCTTCACCATCCGGCGCGTACCCTTCCACAAGGACGGCGAACCGTATTTTGCCCTTATCACCACGCCGCCCGGCCACCCCACCGGCACCAGCATTGAATCCTGGACCCTCTTCACCGCCGACGAGACGGCCCAAGTGCCGGACGGCGTTATCAACGGCCACGACGCGAACTATTTAGGCAAGCTGTCCGCCCACGGCTACCACCCGTGTAAACTCCAGGACGCCCCGGCTCCCGCTCCCGCCGAACCGGAATATCCCGTAGGGGAAGGAGGGCAAATATGTTTCCTGTTCTGACCAACGAAAAGCACTCTTGTATTCCGCCCTCTGTTGTGTTATCATGTCAGCAAATCCACACGAAAGGAGCGCGTGCAATGGCACTTAGTCCGAAAAAGAGAATATCCAACGCCCGGTACAATGAAAAGTGCGACAACTTCAACCTTCGGCCCACAAAAGAACGCGGCCAGCAAATCCGCGCCGCCGCCGCCGCATCCGGGGAAAGTCTGCAAGGCTTCTGCCTGAAAGCTATTGACTTCTACATGGAACACCTGGAGCGCGAGGCACAGAAGGGAGGCGCAGAATAATGGACGAAACAAAAGTGTTTGCCCCCTACCGCTGCTGCGCCACCTTCATTGACGGCTCCCGACTGGCCTTTGACGGCCTGACCCGCGAACAGGCGCGGGCGGCTATGGAGGCCGCTATCGAGGACCACGGAGGGGACTACGGCCCGTGGCATTGGGTGACGGACGAAAACTACATCAACGGCGAGTATTACAAGCTGATACCGCCGCCGCCCCGCCTGCCGTTCCCCATCATCGACCTGTCCGACTGCGAGACGGAAGAAGAGCGCCAAAAGGCCCTGCAAGACCCCTTTGAGGAGGACGGCGAACCCTAATACCCCCACGCGCAAAAAGCCCGCCAAGGCCGTTTCTGCGGCTCCTGGCGGGCTTCTTTCTGCCTATTCGCAAATTGTTTTTCCAGCGGCTTTTCCTGCGCGTGGAAATGGCCGCATTTTCGCGTGGAAAATTTTTTCAAACCTCTTTCCTTTAAGGCCCAGGACCGGCCCGGACGCCCCGCGCCGGGACGGCCCAAAGCCGGGCCTGCGGACCGTCTGCGGGCCATTTTCCTGACGCCGGGAAAACGGTCATTTTGACTCGGTTATACTTCTTATACGCGCGCGCGTGAGGCGCGGCCCAAAATCTCGTCCGGCATAGACACTTCCTCCAGGGCTTCCCCCAGCCGGTCCAGCGCCTTTTCTCCCCGGCGCTTCGCCGTCCTCTCCGTAACGCCCAGCATGACGGCAATTTTCACCCAACTGTACTTATCCCGGTAGCGGTAAAAAATTATCCGCGTGTACTCGCTGTTTATGGCGTTCATGCAGTCCTGAATTTTCTCCCGGTCTGCCTCCAGAACGTGCAGGCGGACGGCGACCGCCTCCAGCTTTCCCCGCACATTCCCGGCAACCGCCCGCTCGACCAGTTTTTCGACGGGCTTCCCCGGCATGGAGCTATGCGGCATCCCGTCATAGGACGTACCCCGCAGTCCGTTGTATTCATCCTCCAGCTCCGCTTGCTCGTCCGCCAGCATCCGCCGCATCGCCGGAATCCCGTAAAAATATGCGATTATCGTTTTCACGTCTTTGCGCCGCATAGCTCCATGCCTCCGTGTCAGTGTAGTCCGTTTTCCCGCCGGTCAAACGATGTCCGGCCCTCTGTATTCCCGACGGCGTGGCCGCATCCGTTTCTGCCGCCTCTGCGCCCGCTCGCGCTCCTTTTGCCGGGAGAAGCGGACAGCATCAGCCCGCCCGGCAGCTCTCCGCCGCGCCCGGTCCTCTTTCCGGTCCCAGGCGGTTTTGAGCTGCAAAAACTCGCCTTTTACCTTTTCCGGGCTTTCGCCCCCGGCAACCGCGCTCATAATCTCGCCTATGATTTCTTCCAGCGAACAGGTCCGCCACTCCGCCATTGCGCGGGCTTTTTTCATAATCTCCTGCGTTTCTGTCTCCGAATATCCCGCAATCGCCTCCATTGCAAACTCCATTTCCCGCTCCCGCAAGAGGCCGTCTATTTCATCCGCGATGATAATTTCAATCGCTTTCCCCACCGCTGCCGCCTTTTCAGCCACCGTGGGCGGGGGCGGGAAGGTAGGCACGCCGCAGTCTCTACCTTCCACGTTGGCAAAGTAGCCGTACCCATCCGGCAGCGGCACATATCCGCCGCCCGGCACCTTCTGAATCCCGGACACGTCCATAGCCATTCCGCCACAGTATGGGCAGGTGATTGTGAACGGCGACGGCTTATGGTTCGCTCCAAACTCTTCAATGCCCTTTTCCAGATACATAGGCCAGCTATTTCCGCATTGTTCACAGTTATAAATCATTCTTCCGTGAATCAGTGGCGGGCGCTTGCGCTGTTCCGTTCTTTCGTTCACCGCCGCACCCTCACTTCCGCAGGGCGGCGATTGCTATACCCACCGCCTCGGCATACTCCGCCCATGGCACCGTCTGGCCTCCCTTAACAGCCGCCATAGTCTCACAATAATTCCGCAGGGTTTTCAGCATCAAAGCGGCCCATTCGATGTCCTTTTCCTGCTCCCGCCCGGTTTCCTCCGGCGGCGCATCTTCCACGGGCGGGGGAGAGACGGGCGCAGGGAAGTCCACGATTTTCCCGTCCGGCGGCACGGTGGTCATTTTCGTTGGCTCGGTCCTCACATACGCTCCCGGTTTATACTCCTGGCTGTCCTCCGCCGGTTTCGGCTCGGTCCGCTCCGTTTTAGGCTGCTCCCGCTCCGCAGGCTTCCACTTGCGCACATCCTCCAGTGTGACCGGCGTGCCTTTGCTCCACAGCGCCGCCGCCGCGTGTTCCTGCACTTCTTCCGGCAGCATAGACAGCTCATAGGCCACAGAGATACCGATTTTCTCTTTCTCCAGCCAGCCCTTGAGCGTGGGAATCAGGTGCTTTTCGATACTGTCATACCGGCCCACCTGTGCGGGTGTGGTCCCCAACTGCTCGGCAATGAGCTTTCGCGTCTCGCCGGGGATTTTCTCAAACCGGCGCTTTTTCTCCAAAAGCGCACGCAGGCGCGTTGCCTCCTGCACCTTGTCCCAGTCTGTTTTCTCCCGCTGCCCGTTGGTGGTGATAAGCAAAATCGCCTCGTCAATGGCCCGCAGCTCGTCCGCCTCGGCGTCCCGCTCCATGTCCCGGCCCGCGTCCTCCACCATGCACGGCATCTTCCTGTAGGCTTCCTTGCCCTGCTTCACAAGCTGGAGGGAGGCCAGCCGCCGACGGTGGCCGGAAAGAAGTTTGTACTTCCCGCCGCCCAGCGGCACCACAAGGCCGGGCTGCTTCACGCCGCCGGACAGCTCGATAAGCCCGGCCAGCTCGTCAATCGCGCTCATGGAGTAGAAATTATCCTCGGACGGCACCAGGTCCTCCACGTCTATGTATTTCAGCACGGCGCGGCCCTCGTCCGCACGGCTCCGCGCCTGGACCGTCCCCCGGCCCTTCTGCAAACTCATAATGTCGAATCCCACGTTTTATCCCTCCTGTTCCTTCAACGCCGCTTCCGCCGCTTCTCTTGTGGTAAATACGGTTTTGCCTACTTCACAAAATTTTACCGGGAACACTCGCCCGTTCTTAAACTGGATATGCAGGAATGGCTCTTTGCTTAAACCGATAAAAACGACCTCGCACGGATACGGCTTGTCTTTCTCCCGCAGATAGTCCCCGCGTATGGCGAAATTGGCATACACCGTTTCGCCCAGTCCACACGGCAGAATCACCAGCCTGTCTTGAACCTTCGCCTGCAAAATGGGCAACGCCTCTTTTTTGAGTTCCTGATTGCTTGCCTGCAACGCTGTGACTTCCTCCGGCGTCAGCCCCGTTTCCCTGTAGGCTTTTAGTTCATCCGTCCATGCGCACAGTTCATTTATGGCTTCTGCTTGCTGTCTCGCAATCCTGCACGCTTCGTCGAATTTTTCCGCTTCGTCGCAGGCGCGGTTAATAGCTTCCGCAACAGTCAACTTTACCCCTCCTTCCCCTTGCCCGAATCGGTCAAGGCCAGATACTCCGCCGTCAGCTTCTTGTACTGGATAGCGGCCCAGGACCGGGGCGCGAACGCGCACAGCGGCTTTTCCTCCAGCGTGCTTTCCGGCACTTTCGGATTGTAGTTGATAGCCGTCTGGAACACGGGGCAAATCCCGCTGTCCTCCAGCGACCGGCGCGCCTGCCAAAAGGTTTCCCGGTTCTGCCAGTGTGTGAAGAACGCGCCCCGCAGGGTCAGCCCCGGATTGACCGCCGCCCGCACGGCGTCCACCTGCTCCACCAGGTCCAGCAGGCCGGAAAAAGAGAACTCGTCCGGGCGGATAGGGATAAGCACGTCGTCCGCCGCCGCCAGCACGTTCAGCGTCACGGTATCCACCGATGGCCCGTTGTCGATGATGCAGAAATCGTAATCGTTGCGCACATGGTCCAGGACAGAGGACAGCACCCGCGCCGTGTCGGTGTCCTGCCGGTCATACAGCGCCCGGTCCGCCGCGTACAGCTCCAGGTTAGACGTGATGATGTCCAGCCCATAGTATCCGGTCCTGTAAATGACCCGCTCCACTCCCTCGGCGTCCAGCCCATCGGCCAGCAGCAGCGCCGCCGTCCCGTCATGCTCCCCGTACACGCTGAAATACCGGGACGCGCTGCCCTGTTTGTCTCCGTCCACCAGCAGCACTTTCTTGTGGTGGACCGTCGCCAGGATGTGCGCCACGTTTGCCGCTGAGACGGTCTTACCAACTCCGCCCTTCAAATTGACGATTGCAAGCGTCCTCATTCCTGTCCCTCCGTTTCCTTGTGCCAGGCGCACCCGGTACAGTCTTTCATTTCCTCGTTGGGATTGTCCATCGGGCATCCTTCCTCGTCGGCCCACTCCGGCCTCCCGCAGTATCCCTTTTCCATTCTTCTGTCACCCCTCCCAGTTCCACCAGCCTTGCCGCCCACGGGCGGGAACCGGTGTATCGAACATGACCGGATTTTTCAGGACCCAGGCCCAGCGCCCCGGCGAGTAGTCCCCCAGCACCTTTTCCTTGGGCGTGAGGCTGTCCACGACTTCCTCCACGGGGACGCAATCAACGATTTCCACAGTCCCCAGCACCGCGCCGTAGTGCAGTTTCTTTCCTTCGCCGGGAACCACAACCACACGCATAGAATCAAGCGTTATTTTCTGCTTCCCAGCGTGGACGGCGACGCGGCCCCTGATATTGGTCCGCCGGGGGCGCGTCTCGTAGCCTTTCAGACCCGCTACAATCGCGTATGCGTAGGGCTGATACACGGTAAAGGCCCTCATTCTCTCGCTCCTTCCCCGGCGTCTCCGCCCTCCCGGAACAGCGGCCCCGGCTCCTGCTCCGCCACGCTTTCCCGCTTCGGAATGAGCGCCTTTTTCCGCATGGCGTCGCGGCACTGGCGCATCAGGTCGTCCAGCAGGACCATAAAATCCTTATCCGGCAAATCCATTGGCATAATGACCGCCTGAATTATCATCCCGATTTTTGCCACGATGTAAAATAGGTCCCCGTTCCTCCCCCGCCGCTCGTAAAGCCGCATATACTCCAGGCCGTCCAGCGGCAAAAGGTATTTCTCCTGAATGAACGTGACGCCCGCCGACGTTTCCAGCGGCAAGAGGTCCATCCCGTTATAGCGCACACACAGCTTCGGGTCGTCAAGCTGTCGCTCCAGCGGGTCCGTGTCCTCCCAGTTCATCGTGTCCGGCGCGTCCATTTCCCGCATAATCAACTTCTCACGCTTCTTCTCCGTGATGTCGAACATGGCGCAGATGTTTTCCACGTCCATGACCGGCAATCCCACCAGGGGATACGCAGATTTCCCGTCGCCCAGCCATTGGTACACGATTTCCCCGTCATTGTCCTTCTGGTCCATCAAGTAATAGCGCCCGTCCGCATTGCAGATTGCGCCCACTTTTTTCAGCTTCACCGATTTTCCTCTCCTTCCGGCTCCGTCTCGCCGCCCGGCGCGCAGGTCACAGCGATAAAGGCGTGCTGCACATCGTCCGCCGAGGCGTTTTCCACGTCCAGCTTCCACCGTTGGCCGACGCGGTAGTCCGACACCTTCCGATTGCGCTTGCAGGCTTTCACCAGCTCCACCACCCCGCCGCCGACCAGCGAAACCAGGATGATGAACCCCAGCCACACCCAAAAGCTCGAAAAGATAAACCGCCAAAATTCCATGACTTCATACCTCCAAAAATCAATAAATGCGCTTTTCACGATATACCACAGGTAGTACACAGAATCATACCTCCTGAATGTCGATATTGAAACGCTCCTTCATCAGTTTGCGCTTCATGATGTACTCTTTCGTGCGCGTGGCGCGGCTTTTCACGTCCTCCACCACAAGCTGGTCCCGGAACGTATATTCACCGATTGTCTCCTTTACCCGCACATAGGTAAAATCCGCCCTGTACCGGATGGCCCGCACCCGCCGCCCCTCGCCGTCGGTGTAGGCTTCCTGCAAGGTGAAGTCCACCTGCATCCGCAGTTCACGAATCGTCCCGGCCCGCTCCAGCGCGGCCAGTTCGTCATACCGGCGGGCCTCCTTCTGGCTGTCGAACCGCAGGACGGCCCCAGCAGGCGTCACCCGCTCGGTGGGCTTGTTGTGATACTTCCGACCGCCGCCCGGCGCACCATCGGCAGGGCAGGGGAGAGGCGTTCGCTTCTTCCGCCGTTCCTGCTCCGCCCATTTCTGCAAAGCCTGTGCCTGATAGGCCACCGGCAGGTCCTTCACGTCCACACCCATCACTTTTTTCCTCCCGCACTTCGATTGTCGGTGCTTTCTCGACCATCCGCAGGGCGAAAATCATCCCTGCCTCTTTCAGCGATTGATACAGTTCATCCGCGTCAATCAGTCTCATGCCCGCCTCGCTTTCCGCCGCTTCTCCGCGCAGTAGTCCCGGATAATCTGGTCCCGCTCCCACTCGGTCGTCTCGGCTACCAGGTGTCCGTAGCTGATTCCCCGCCGCTTCGCCTCCGCCGCCAGCGCCGTCAGTGCCTCGCTGTCCGGGCGCTTACGCCGCCCGGCAATTCAACTCGTCCCATGCTTACGCCCTCCCCTTTGTTTCTTCTGCTTTTGCTTTGGTTTCTGCTTCGGGCGGATAAACTGCCCATCCTCCCGGTAGAATCGGGCCACCAGGTAGCACCCGCCGTTCACGTCGTTGTGAAAAGCCTCCGCCGCCGACATAAGATAGCCGGGATAAAGGCTCTCAAACTTAGCGAATTTCTCTCCGCTCTCCAGGCTCTTAGCCAGTTCCCGCGCCTTGCTCCCGGATATGCGCCCGTCCCTCGTCCTTGGCTCCGGGTCCACCAGGTTTTTAGAGGCCGTCCACGCTTTCCCCCCAACGGGAGACTTCACGATGTAGTTTCCCAGCCCGGCAAGCCCGTCCTCGGTGAATTGCAGACGGCGGGAGTTTGCGTAGCCATATTCCCACATGCTTTCCAGGGTATCCCGGTCTATCCCGCCGTTGACGGTGATGTGGTGGTGATACCGCCCGCCCCGCTTTCCCCGCTCGGTGACAGCTATGTATTTCAGGGGCGGCAGGCCCATCTTCTTCCGCAGACGTTGTATCCGCCGGATGTAGTTGCGCAGGTTGCGGGCTGCTTCCTCGTTGCTCCCCGGCTGCTCCCCCTTGTAGGTCAGATGGATTTCCAGGTCCTCCGGCGTGAAGTTTGCATGAAGGAGGCGGACCAGCTTTTCTTCCCGGTGCCTCTGGTTGAGCTTCTTTTGGGCCTCCGTGGAGGGCTTCCTTTTCTCCCGCTTTCCTCCGCCCGGCTTTCCAATCTCAAAGACCGGATAGATATACACGTCCAGGTATTCCCCGCAGGTATACTTCTTTTCCCGGTACACCGTCCGCATACCGGCAGCACCTCCCCCGTGGTCGTTAAGTTACTATCCCATACAAGCCCGAAATGCGCCCTCGCGCATTTCCCCTCTTGTATACGTCCCCGGAGTGTGGTACAATATGTTGTACTCAATTTACACACTCTCCGGGGTGTCGCCCTGCGCAAGCTGTAGGAGGCTTGCGCAGGGCGTTTTCTTTTTTGTCAGCGAAACAGGCTGCATTGACTGGTATAGCGTTCAAACCGCGCCTCCTGCTTCTCGAAATAGGTCTTGTCGATTTCAAATCCGATAAAATCAAGCCCAGCTTCCAAGGCGGCAATCCGGCTGCTCCCGCTCCCCAGGTGTGTATCAATAATTTTCTCTCCCGCTTTCGCGTAGTGCTTGAATATCCATGTATAGAGTGCCAGCGGTTTTTGCGTTGGATGTATGCGGTCCGGGTCTGCTCCTATGTTTCCAAAATATGGGTAATCAAAGCACTTGGCAGGCTCATCCAGGGAGGTCCACGCAAATTCACAATCCGAATAGCTTACCACCGGCTGATGTTTGTACCAGCAGATAAAGCAGCGGCACGGCGGCAGGTCAAAGTAGTTTCCGCCCCACACGATTTGCCGCCTTGATACGCGGAACAGTTCACTCCAGTAGTCCGGCCCTGGCACATCGTTGTTTGCTTGTGTCGGGTCCCCGTACTTTGCAAGGCGGCTTTGCTTCCGCTTCAACCGCTGGATTCCATATGGCGGGTCCACTACAGCCAAATCGAAATACCCGTCCGGGAATTGTGCCATCCCTTCCATGCAGTCCATGTTGTAGCACTTGTTCAGGTCAAGCGTTTTCCATCACCTCCCGCCTGTTTATTTTTCGCATCCAGCCATTTCAGGTGCTTGCACCGCCGCATCACGCACCCCCGCCGCCGTATGTAAACGTCGTTCATCAGCCGTTCATGCAGGGCGCACCAGGCCGTGGCATTGGCTGGCGGTTTGCTCCGCTTCTTTTTCACGTCACGCCGACACCGCTCTTTCCAGCTCTTCCATCGTCCGCAGCTTCTTCCCGCACCACTCCGGGAGGTTGGCCCGCACCACGGCCTCGGCCATAGGAGGACACACCGCGTTCCCGCAGCGCGCCACCTGCTTGCTCTTCCCATAGGTCCGGCCCGTGTAGTCCCGGTCGATGATGTAGTCAGGCGGAAAGCCCATAGCGTTGTAAAGCTCCCTCGGCGTCAGCATCCGCAGGCCGATGTCCGCAACGAAATAGGCGGCCCCGCCCACGTCCAGCGTCAGCACTTCGTTCTCTTTCAGGTCGTAGCCGCAGAAGCGATTCAGCAGCGCCCGCACCTCCGGCCAGTGTCCCATATCCGCGCCCGGTTCGTAGGTCCGCACCTCTGTACGGATTTCCGCAAACTCCCCGGCGCTGGCCGTGATGGTCCGCAGGGGCTTCCGCTGGTCCTGGCCGATGTCCTGCCCCTTGAACTCGCATATGTGCGTCAGCGTCAGAGCTTCCCGGTCGTGGGAGGTCACGGTCCGCATCGGCTCCGCCACGTTCAGCGGATTCCCGTTCCCGTAATACTCCACCAGGTTTGCCGCAATCAATCCGTAGCGGTTGGAGGCGTCCACGGTCCGCAGCGTCTCCGCCACGCTCTGCCCCCGCACGTTCTCGCTCTGCTCCGTGTGGTATTGAATCAGCGCCGGGGAAAGAAGGAGCTGATTTCCCGCCGTGGTGACGGTATGGACCGGGGCCGTTACCTGGCTTCCCACCGAATTACAGGTGTTTGTCACAGTCCACGGCACGATGTACGGCGTCTTGGCCTTTATCACGAACTTGTCCACCCCGCGAATCACGCGGCGCATGGTGTTGTCGGCCAGCGGCCTGACCACTGTGACGCCGTACCGGCTCTTGATTTCCTCCTTTGTGGCGAATATGGAGTAGCACGGCTGGCTCCAGTCGATAACTTCCGCCGCCGCTCTCCATTTCGGCAGGCCGTCGGCCCCGTCCTTGTCGTGGGTCCGCTCCGGCCATACGACGGGCCTCCCGTCGCATCTTGCCACCAGCACAAAGCGTTTCCGGGTCGTGGGCGCGCCGTAGTCCGCCGCCACCAGCTCCCGGTATTCCACGGTATAGCCCAGCCCCTCCAGTTGGGATATGAACCGCCGGAAGGTCTGGCCCGCCTTTTTCTTGACCGGCTTTCCCCGCCGTACCGGCCCCAGGTCTGAAATTCCTCCACGTTTTCCAGGATAATCACGCGGGGGCGGACGGTCCCGGCCCAGCGCAGGACAATCCACGCCAGCCCCCGGATATTCCGGTCCACCAGGGCCGCGCCCTTTGCCTTGGAGAAGTGCTTGCAGTCCGGGGAGAACCACGCCAGCCCCACCGGACAGCCGCCGCACTCCTTCACTGGGTCCACGTCCCACACAGAGGCTTGCAGGTGCCGGGTGTGCGGGTGGTTGGTTTTGTGCATCAGAATTGCGTCCGGGTCGTGGTTGATTGCAATTTTCACAATGCGCCCCGTCGCCAGTTCCATTCCTGTTGACGCGCCACCTCCGCCCGCGAAATTGTCCACAATGATTTCATCCGGCGCGGCAATGCTAACCTGATTCAAACGTCCTCGCCCCCATCCTTGATGATGTTCTGGACCATCGCCGCCGCAACGTAGTACAGCACAGGCAGAAGCAGCGCCAGCGCCTCACCGCCGACGGCATAATACCCCCGCTCCCGCATGGCATAGGCCGCGCCCAGCTTATACAGCAGCACCCCGGCCAGCGTCAGGAACGCATACCACGCCACGGTCCAGACGTTCAGCCGCGCAAGCCACGTCCGCAGGCTCACCCGCCGACGCTTCGGGGCTTGTCCCACTTTGATGTACTTTACCTTTTCCACGGTTTTACTCTCCCTTCCGTCGATAATCGCCCCTGCAAGGGCAGGTCCGCCAATGCGGCACAAACCCCAGCGGCGTGTTGATTTTGGCCTCCCTGGTCTGCACTTCCTCCAGCCTCGCCGGACGCCCGGTAAGCATCCCCTCTTCCTCGGCGTAGAAGCACTCGTCCCCGTCGCCCTCAATAACAAATACCGGCTCCAGGTCCACCGGGATATACCGCCCTTCCGCCGTCTGCATCCAGTCGATTTCCCGGCCACAGTATTTGCATACGCTCATACTTAAAATTTCCTCTCCCTTTTCGCCTTTATGGCCTCATGCAAAAACGATTTCAGATGTTCCCCGTGCAGCGCTGCGTCCCCGCTGAACTCGCCGTATATTTCCACATCTTCTACTGTTAGCGGCCAGCGTTCTATGACGTTCAATACCCGTGCGGCTTCCGGTGCAATCTCGACAAACGCCGTGTTCAGACGTTCGATTAGCTCCTGGCTTTTAATTTCCTTCACCCCCGTTTCGGGTCAAACTTGTAAAAATCCGGCTCCGCCCGGAAAACAAGGCGATTGTTGCACCACCGCTGGAGCAGACGTATTTCACGCGGCGCATTTGGCTTATCGTAAATCATCACATACGGGTCAAACCCCATATCGCGCAGGGTGTAGATACGGTATAGGTTTTCCTCCATGGTAGTGTCATAGTTGGTCAGGACGTAGACCGACCCAAACTTCCCATGCCGGTTCTTCTTCCCGTGTTCCACATACCGCCGCAGGCCCCGCAGCACGGCGTCGCTCTCCGCCATGTAGTCCCAGGCGAAATGAATTTCTTTCAGCTTCACCGTGCCGATGGCCCCGATGTTCTCCGCCGTCAGCAGGCGGCAGTCCAGCCCTTGCGTGAAGTCCACCCATGCACAGCTTTTCTGTAGCTGCCCCAGCAAGTCCATGTGCTCCCGGCAGGCCAGCAGGTTAGGGTCCAGGAGCTTAATGTTCTTCTGTCCCCACCACCATTCGGACAGGTCTGCCACCTTCCGGGCGGCGCGTCCCTCTTTTCTGGCAACGATGCAGAACGAACAGCCGCGCGGGCATCCCCGCGTCAGGAATCCGTAGGCGGTTTCGCGGGTTAGCTCCGGGTACAGGGAATAGTCCGGGCAGATATGCTCCACCTCGTCCGGGAGGTGGTTGTCCAGGCCGTAGCCCGTCCCGCCCTTGATAATCTCGCGGGCGTTCAGCGGCTCCGGGATGTCCGGGGAATACGTCTCGTCAAAGACCTTGCTCATATACACCCGGTCATACTCCCCGAATCCCCACCACCATTCCACCGCGTCACCCTGCGCCTTGTGCCAGGCCGACAGCTTCATAAGCGCCAGGTTGGGGAAGTTGTGGCCATCCACGTCAATCAGCCCGATGGTCATATCTCGTCCTCAAACATACTAAACTGGTCTTTGTCGCTTTTCTTTTCTGCGTCGTATTTCGCCTTAAATTGCCTGTATGCCCTTGTGTACGCATATGCGCTACCAAAGATTTTCCGTGCCGCTTTTCCAAGCCCTGGGTCTAATTGGTCTGCGGCCTGTAGTTCTTGCTCGAACCGGCTCCCGAACGGGCAGCAGGCGCACCCGGTCCGGCGGAACCCGTGCTTCTCGTACAGGTCCGAATGGGCAACGCCCCGCCGCTGGCAATACAGCTCCTTATCCTGGTCTGTTATGTCAAACAGCGGTCGAAACTGCGCCGCTTCGCTTTTACTCGACGGCTCCGAAAAGCAGCTATTGTAGGCCGTTGCCCTCGCTCCGCCCTCCGCTTTCCTGATTCCCACCAGGTTAATTGTCGCCTTTGTTTCCCGCAGAAAATTATGTGCAACGTCTTTCTTCGCGCCCTTGCAGCACCCGTCTGAAATGAGGAAGTCCGGCGGATTTGCAATCATAAATTCTTTCAGCAGACGGCATTTGTTGATGTTGATTTGACTATCCGGCCCCCACTCGTTACACCACCAGCGCAGGGCCGCTTTACAGCTTGGATAGAGTTTGTAAAGGAAGTCGAAAGATTCATTTCCCCACATCTTGAAATTGAATCCATGGGCCTGCAACCGCCCAATATACTGGCTGACCCTCTTCGAGATAAACGGTTGCCCAAACTCCTTGCACCCCAGTGGTACAGGTGTTTTTGCCTTTATCCGCTCAATGATGATTCTGTATTTCTCTTCCAGGTGGTCCAGGTGCTTCTTCGTCGCGGTGTACTCTATCCCTGTGTCAAACCATGCGTAGCGGATAATGTCTCTCGGATAGTTCTTCTCCGGCTCCAATGCTTGAATCATGTCCAGCATCATGTCGCTGTCCGCTCCACCGGAGATTGATACAACCGCCCGTTCCGAACGGAACATTAGATTTGCGTGGAGCTTCCGAAAGGCGGCATTGATGTTTGGACACTCCTTTTCCGGGAACAGTTCGAGCATCCGGTATAATTCTTCCATCCCTTCACCCTTTCACAGTTTTTTCCATAGGCATTCCCGCCACGCTTTCCCGTATGGCATCCACCCCCGCACAAAGTCTGCCAGCCGTTCCGCATAGTTTCTGCTATCCCCTCGGACATTATCAACTTAACAAACCGCTTCCGCCCCCGACAGCGCCAACGCTTCGGTGTTTTGATGTGCATGGTAAACTCCATCGGTTCTAACAGGCTCATGGCTTCCGGGGTTAGTGCATCCTCCGACACTGTAATGGTATGGATTATCCCCGGCGTTATCGGCGTGTTGCCCAGCGGAACACCGTCCCAGTACACCGTGTACTCGTTCCTATTTTCTGGTCCCATAGTTCACCCCCTGTTCCATCAGCGGACACCACGCCGGGACATATGGCAGGAGGTAGGTTGATGTTGTACCATTTTAGTTGACACCTCATACGCAAGGATTTAATGTATAATCAAAGAGAATTAAGGAGGCAACT
>QXXE01000174.1 GCA_009911355.1 Clostridiaceae bacterium
TTGCAGCATCATCCGCCTCTTGTGTCCAGATTCTTCCATCACCCGCTGCTTTCCTATCTTTATCTGCGGAAGTAATAGAATAGAGAGCGCATGACGCGCAAGGATGCGGCCAGCCGCGAGGAAATGTTGGGTATGGTTTAGGTGGTAGTGTGGCAGGGCGTCAGCTCCGCCATAGCGCGGCGGACCGCCAACTGCTCCAGGGTCTCGCCCAGGTCCTTCTCGCCGGTGAAAACGCTGGTCACTCGGTACAGCGTCTTACCGATCTTAATTTCTTTGTACGAAGTGTTGATGCTGGGATTGGTCTGGTCTTTCATATTGACGCACCTCCGTCCGATAACAGACCGATGCTTAAACTGCAAAATGCAGATAACTTCCGTTAAGAAAACAGCCGCGCCGGACATTGGCGGTGCCGCATGACTATCGCGGCGCAGTTCCGGCGCGGCTGCTGCTTTATTTCCGTTTCGATGCAGTTTCACCGTATTTGCCACGCGCCCCGGCGAAAGGGGATATTGCAAGCCGCCCCTGGCGGGGCTGTCATAACTCCACAGCATCGTTCTGAACGTGTGCCGCAGGGTTCCGTCTCAAGTCTGTGGACGGGCGTGAGCAAGTGTCATTATCCCCCACGCAGTCATCGCGCCCGGTGTGCCAAACCGGGTCCAGGACTTACGTTGATCGCTCGGCCAGCTTGTCCATCACCTCCTAAAACTGGCGGTCTTGGCGGCGCGTCCTGTGCCGCTTGTACGCAGGTTTTGTGCTTGCAATACCGTGTATTCAATTTTCGATGTACGAGTGAAGGTGAGGGAAAATGCGTCCTTCACCTACCGGCCCCAAAATGGGGTTTTGGCAGGGACATCAATCACCACTTTTCAAAAAATTTTTGAGTTTCTTTTTTGCCGCAGTCAAGCACTCAACAATGCTTTGGTGTTTCACATTCTCGGCCTCGGCAATCTGCCGCACCGTCAGTCTATCCACGCAGTACAGCCAAAGGCGGCGGCGCTGGGGGCGGGTCAAGCAGTTATCAAGCCCCTCCATGAGCAGGCGGCGCATTTCCTCGCGCTCCCGCTGCTCCAGGGTTTTCATCAGCGTGTCCTCTGGCGATTGGACAGCGGTGGCCTTTTCAGACAGGCCATGCAGGGACAGGGTGTGCTTGGAGAAAGCGATGCCCGCGTTCTCGATTTGGTGGTAGCTCTCATCAGACCACGTTTTCCACCGCTGAAATTCTTCCGGGCTGGAGAAGTCTGCCAGAGTGAGCCGGGTCAGCGTCCCAGCGGCGTCTATGTAAACAATGGCGTCCGGGTCTTTCTTGTTCAGCGCATAATCGCTTTTGGGGTCAAACATTTTGTTTCCTCCGTTTTTTTTGATGGCGTTGATGGGGGGCACATCGAAACGGAGGCGGCGGGCTGCGGCACCCGCAGGGGCTGACTTTTTTTCCTAAGATTCGACACGGCAGAGGGCCGGGTACTTCCATTGAGTACCCGGCCCTCTGCCGTGTTTCAGAACAATAATTCTTGTTTATATGCTTCTGTGGTTCCGATTGATAAGTAGAATGTGGCATAGCCGCCACAAGGCTTTTTTTAACAGATCACCTATTAGGAGCGGCCAGAACAGCTCACTCCTATAAAACAAAAACACCATAGCCATTCTCCTTAAACGGCGGCTATGGTGTTTGAGCGCGCGAAAGCGTTCCGCAAAGCTGCCGTTTTTTTAACAGCCTCACGAAATCGGTTTTTCTTGAAAGATTCAGTGAAAATCAGAATTATATTGCATGGTAGTCAGAATTGCGCGAGTATTCAAATCGTGCTTCCTGAACTATACAATACAGTTGAGGTGAAGAATTATGCCGAATGAAGTCTTAGTAGAAGGTGGAGCGCGGTTAAGGGCGGTCCGAAAAGAGCGGGGTTATACACAGGAGCGGTTGGCGGAATTGACAAAGCTCTCCACCCGCCATATCGCAGGCATTGAAAAAGGAGAGGCGAATCCGTCATTTGAAGTGCTTTATACCATCACAAGTGTACTTGGTGTTTCTTTTGACGCGATTTTCAATCCGGTAGATGAACAGATGGAGCGCGAAATCCAGGAAATCACAGGGCTTTACCGAGCCTGTCCGGAGCAGGGACGGCAGATGGTCTTGGCGGCGATCCGCGCTATGGTGAATAAAATGATGGATACGAGCGGCGAAAACTAAATAATAAGGTGTGAGCCAGTGGGTAAGGACCGCCTTGCCCACTGGCTGTTTTTCTATGGACAAAGCATTACTTAATCAAATCCTGTTTGTGTGTGGAACTATTCACATAGGGAAACAATGGGGATTGCATTTTTCTTTTCTGCCGCTGGACAGATTATTTCAGTTATTATGCCGATTGCCCTTTTTCCTTAAAGGGAAATCCGCTAAAGAAGATAATTGCCGCACCGCTCTCCAACAGCAACAAACCTTGATAAACGCTAATGCCGTTTGAAACGGATTTGAAGGTAGCACCAAAGTTCTCTATTTGCAGGACGCAGTACCAGCAAAACGATAACAAAAATCCAACTGTAAGTTCACTTCATTCCACAAAGAACAGCACCCGCCGGATTAGCTCCGGGATATTTACCGGGGCGGTTATATAGTCGTTCACGCCCTCATGCCGGTATTCATATTCCGTGGCAAGGTCGTTGTTCTCGGTGAGGATAAAGAACGGCAGAAGCCGGACAGGGGGATTCTTCATTTGGAACATCCCTGCCACCCGCCGCAGCGTATGAAACAGCTCCATTGCTGTGCCATCCGGCAGTTCCAGATCGCACAAGATCAGGTCTATTTCCTTATCCTCAAAAATCCGGCGCTTGGCCTCCCCAATCGAGGAAACCAGAATCAGGTCAAAGCCCTTTTGCAGCATAGCAGCCCGCAGCACTCCGGCGCTGGTATCTTCCGCATGGACAAAGAGCAGCTTGTGAAAAGTCGGGGCCTTTTCGCCGGATAACTGCCGGTAGGCGTATTCCACCAGCTTATCTTGCAGCAGTAGCCCTTTCATTTTGTCCATGCACAGCATCGCGCCCCGTTGCTTGGCCTCCTGTTCGTAGTCCTCTTTATCATGGCAGGACGCCAGAATAAAAGGCAGCTCCTTGTCTGCGACTTGCACCTCGTCCAGAAAGTCCATGCCAGAACCGTCCGGCAGGTCGAGATAACAGCAGATTACCAGAGGCATTTCCTCTTGGCTGGCTGTCCGAGCTTCTTTCAGTGTACAAGCCGTTTTCACCGGGTAGCCCCGGTGCTGTAAGTATTTTTGCAGACACCATGTATAGGTGTCGCTGTCATCGATCAGCAGTATCTTTTTCATGTGTCCGTACCTCCAATATTGATTTATTATAAGCATAAACTACAAATGTTACACAAATGTCCGAGGTGCCTTTGATTTCGACAGAAAAACAGGCTGAATTGTTACAAAGCTCGGACATTTCAAAATATTTTATCAAGGGATAGCAAAAAATCAGTGGCGCAGCTAATGAACCGCTCCACTGATTTTCCCAAATGTCCAATTTACTTTTGTGTTTTCTTCCACTTTGCATATTCATTCGCAGTAGCATTTGTTTTCCCTTTTATGGGAATCTATAACAGTAGCACCATGATTAAATAGTATTCGTTCCTATTTCTCAAAAACTACAAAACCACATTCATAAGGATGGTCGCAATACACACTTTCTTGCTTATCAGTGCGGTATAGCATAGATAATTCCTCCAAATTTTATACGCTTATTCCATTTCCCTGATTTGCTCAACAAGAGATTGCTTTTTCAGATTTCCAGTTGTGTAAGAAATCAAGGTAAACTGCACAATCAGCAGGATCGCTAAATATATCAATACGATCAGCCGCGGAAATGAATAATAAAAGTATGGATTCATCGTTTTCACAACTACCTGTACGGATAGGAAGCCCAATCCACTTCCCAAAACCACTGTTACAAGCGTAGCAAAAACTGAATAAATCAACCCCTCATAACACAGCATTTTGATCAGTTGCTTTTTACTCAAACCAATCGCCTGTAACATTCCAATTTCCTGCCTGCGGGACAGAAAGTTTGTGATTGTCGTATTGACAAGGTTGATGAAAGAAAAGCACACAACAATAACAGCCACGATCAACAATACCCCGAAAGAAAGTTGTTGAAGTCCGCTATAATATTACTTTCGAGAAAAAAGCTAGGAAAGATGGATCAAGTGTGCTAAAATAGAGAGTATGGAGTATATAGACTTAA
>QXXE01000175.1 GCA_009911355.1 Clostridiaceae bacterium
TATCAGCTCTTTTCTCGTCTCGCCGCTGCCGTCTCTATATCTTGTACCCTGCTGAGTTAAACCGATAAGCATAAATTGAAAAAACTGGATTCCCACAACGGACAAGCGTTGTCTGAAAGTCGATGCTGTTCTCCTGCTATTTTTCTGCCCTCCTCTACCTTTGAGAACTATTATATCGCACTTTTATTGACGGCACCGTCTAAGAATCATTTCGTTTTCCTGTCCGTTTGGGCGGGAAGGACGCACAGGCCCCCCAAAAAAATCGAAGCTGCGCGCTGACATATTGACAGCGCGCAGCCAATCAAGAAGATTTTTTAAGGATTTCTGTTTTATCTATTCATGATACTGCGTCAGGCCGTATTGATTGCTTACGAAACATAATCTGCAATATTGCTCCCATCAATCCAGACGCATTCGGTGAAATTCAGCGGTTCAATGGTTTCCCCGTTCAGGTAAGCAGTCAATACCTCAACCGCCATTGCCCCCTGCCCATGTGCATCCTGCGACACGGTGCCGGCCAGACGGCCTGCTTTAATGGAAGCCAACGCGTCGTCTACTGCGTCCAGCCCAAAGCAGGGGATATCCATACCGGCATCCTCAACCGCTTTCAGCGCGCCGAGCGCCATGGAGTCATTCTGGGATACGACTGCATCGATCTGAGTACCGGTTTGGAGCCAGGTTTCCACTTTGGAGAGCGCTTCTTCGGTCGTCCAGTTTGCGGTATCCTCGAACACAATCTGGATGCCCGGATAATTTGCCAGCACTTCATCATAACCAGCTTTGCGGGAGAGCTGTGCGTCCGACCCCATCGGCCCATAAAGCACAACAATGTTGGCCTCCTCGCCAATTACGTCAATCACGTGCTCCATCTGAAGCTGCCCGGACTTGCTTTCATCGCCGCCGCAGTACGCAATCGCCATGCTGTCCTGATTTTTCATCTGCTGCACAACGGTCAGCACCGGCATCCCTGCCTCATTCGCTGCCTTCACCGCGGGCACAATCGCGTCAGCCGAAATCGGCTCGACCATAACGCCGTCATAGCCCTGCGCAATGCAGGTTTCAATCTGGGATGCCTGGGTTGCGGGGTCCTGTTTGCCGTCCAGCACGTCAACCTGTACCCCAAGCTGTTCGCCCATCTCCACCGCACCGGCGGAGACTGCCGTTGTGAACGCGTTCGTCTGGTGGCTCATCAGCAGCGCCAGCTTGTAGGAGCTGCCGCTGTTCTCCGCACCAGCGCCCGCAGAGGAACCGCTCGCGCTGCCGGAATCCCCACTCCCACCGCAGGCCGCCATCGACAGGCACAGCAGGCCAGCCAGCAGCATAGCAATCGTTCTCTTCATAGTCATAATAAAACCCTCTTTTTCTAAAAATGATTCAATTTATTGATTGGAACCGGTCAGCCGTTCCGGCGTTTGCTCCGAATATCAAGCCAAACCGCAAGGATAATGATGATCCCCTTAATAACCGGCTGCCAGTTGGAGTCCACGCGCATGATATCCAGCCCGTTCGCGATGACCGCGAGGATCAGCGAGCCGATGACAACGCCGTGCCATTTGCCTGTGCCGCCCGACATCGAAACGCCGCCGATGACGACTGCCGCAATTGCGTCCATTTCATAGCTCTGCCCGGCGGTCGGCGCGCCGGTAATGGTACGGGAGGCCACCAGCAGGCCGCTGAACCCGGCCAGCAAACCCGCAATGACATAAACCACTACGCGAAGGCGCTTGACATGGATGCCGGACACCTCGGCCGCGGTCTGATTGCCGCCGAGTGCGTAAATGCGCCGCCCGAACACCGTTTTTTGCAGTATGAACGCGCAAATTGCAACAACGACAGCCAAATAGACCGCAAGGATCGGGATTGCCCCGATTTTCAGGGAGGCAATATTTTCAAAGCTGGACGTTACGTCGAACACCGGGGAGCCGCCCGATATGATGAGTGCAAGGCCGCGCACGATGGTCATGCTGCCCAGCGTTACGATAAACGGCGGGATATTCCCGTAAGCGATGCCTACGCCGTTCAGCGCGCCGGTCAACGCCCCGACCGCCAACGGCGCAAGGATTGCCAAAATGAGCGGGAACTGCCCCGGGCCGTCGATTTCGCCAGCGGCCGCCGGGTGCGCCAGCATACAAGCCACCACGCCTGTCAGCCCGACGATGGAGCCAACCGAAAGGTCAATGCCATCCGAGATAATGACGAAGGCCATGCCCATTGCAAGGATACCGTTTACTGCGGTCTGCTTCAGGATGCTGATGAGGTTGCCCGATTTGACGAACGCGCCGCCTGACAGGACAGCCAGCACCGCGACCAAGGCAGCGAAAATCAGCAGCAGGCCAAAATCTTTCAACATGCTTTTTGAATCCGTTTTCATCATGGTTTCACTCTCCAAACTGTGCAGCGTAAGTCATAATCTGTTCCTGCGAAAAATCGGGGCGCAGCAGCTCGCCGGTTACCCGGCCCTCTGCCATGACAAGGATACGGTCGGACAGCCCCATGACCTCCGGGATTTCCGAAGAGATCACGATAACCGCCTTGCCCTGGCGGACCAGCCCCCCGATCAGCAGATAAATGTCACGCTTCGCGCCAACGTCGATGCCGCGTGTCGGTTCGTCCAGGATGATGATTTCCGGCTCGCTGAGCAGCCACTTAGAAAGGACAACCTTCTGCTGGTTGCCGCCGGACAGCCTGCCGGCAAGCTGCTGTGCGCTCGGCGTCCGTATGGAAAGCTTTTGGATGTACTCGTCTGTGATCCGGTTTTCCTTCTGACGGTCGATCAGCCCCTTTGGGAACTGGCGGGACAGGTCTACCAGCGTCGTATTCTCCGCCACCGTGCCAGACAGGTTCAGCCCGGTGATTTTCCGGTCTTCGGTAATCAGGGCGATTCGATTCTGGATGGCATCCTTCGGATGACGGATTTCGACGGGCTTCCCACCGATCAAAATTTCCCCTGCCGACTTCTGCCGCATCGCAAAAATTGTCTCGGCCAATTCCGATCGTCCCGCGCCGACAAGCCCCGCAATCCCAAGCACCTCGCCGCGCCGCAGAGAAAAGCTGACGTTTTTCACTTGCCGCCCATAGCTCAGGTTTTTGACCTCCAGCAGCACGTCCCCGATTTCCGCTTCCGCTTTGGGGAAGACCTCCGTGATATCGCGCCCGACCATCATGCGGATCAGCTGCTCGTTGGTCATATTCGCCGCCGCGTCCGTCCCGATGAAATGGCCGTCCCGCAACACGGTAATGGTGTCGCAAATCTGAAAAATCTCATCCATCTTATGCGAAATATAGATGATTGCGACGCCTTCGCTTTTCAGCCGCCTGATCTGCGCAAACAGCGTTTCCACCTCGCGTTCGGTAATCGCGGAGGTCGGCTCGTCCATCACGACCACTTTTGCCGAAATCGAAATCGCCTTTACAATTTCGATCAGCTGGCACTGCGCTACGCTCAAATCACGCATATACGCCACGGCGGGGATGTTGATCCCAAGCTCGCGCAGCAGGTCTTCGGTCTCCTGTATCATGGCCTTGCGGTCAACGAGTATCCCCTTCCGGAGCTCGCGGCCGATATAGATATTTTCATACACCTGCATATCCATGATCGGGTTCAGCTCCTGGTGGATCATCGCAATGCCCTTGTCCATCGCTTCCCGCGGGCCGCGCGCCAGCAGGTGCTCGCCGTTCAGCATCACCTCTCCCGCGTCTGCCGTGTAAATGCCCATCAGGATTTTCATCAGTGTGGATTTGCCCGCTCCGTTTTCCCCCATCAGCGCGTGCACCTCGCCCGGTTTTACCTGCAAAGTCACATCATCCAATACTTTCACGCCGGGGAACGATTTCGCGATATGCCGCATTTCCAGCACGTATTCCGACATCAGCGCTACCCCCTTTCTGGTTTACGGCGGAAATCGGTCATAGCCTGCGGGACATCGTTTCCACGGCGGCTGCCGCGATATCCTTTGCCGTCAGGTTGTACTGCTCCATCAGGAACGGCTGCGGGCCGACTTGTCCGAAGCGGTCCTGGATGCCGATGCGTTCCAGCGGGACGGGGCACTTCTGCGACAGCAGGTTAGCGACCGCCGAACCCAGGCCGCACGATACCTGATGGTTTTCGGCGGTGACGATGCAGCCGGTTTCCGCCGCCGCTTTCAAAATCAGCGCTTC
>QXXE01000176.1 GCA_009911355.1 Clostridiaceae bacterium
AGCTTGCCGGGCTCCCCGTTTCCGGGAAGGGCGGCGCAGCCCGCGTTGCGGCGGTGGTGGAGGTGGGGGTGGGTGGGGGCAGGGGTTAAATCGCGGGGCCGAGGTCGGCTGGGAAGCGTCCTGCTTGTGCGAGCCCCTCGAAGCCGGTCTGGCGCAGCGCTTCAAAGACAGTCACTGCGACCGAGTTCGAGAGGTTGAGGCTGCGCGCGCCTTCCCGCATAGGGATGCGGATGCAGCGTTCGGGGTGTGCAGCGAGGAGCGGTTCTGGCAGGCCGCGTGTCTCTTTGCCGAAGATCAGGAAATCGCCATCGGAAAACTGCGCTTCGGTGTAGGCGCGGGGCGCCTTTGTCGTCAGGAAATAGTAATTCCCATTGGGATTTTTTGCAAAAAAATCGTCCAAGTTTGGGTGCAGATGGATTTCGAGCAGGTGCCAGTAGTCCAGTCCTGCGCGCTTGAGCTGGCGATCGCTGATTGAAAAGCCCAGGGGCTCGACCAGGTGTAGCGCTGCGCCTGTTGCGGCGCATGTGCGTGCGATGTTGCCGGTATTCTGTGGGATTTCCGGCTCGACTAATACAATGTGAAACATCCGTTTGCAAACCTTCTCGCTGTCGTTCTCTTACCTTCTCATTTTATGCGATTGCCAACCCTTTTTCAAGCTATTTTTCAACTTTTTCGCAATTTTTTTGAAAAACCCACCAATGCGAGCCCCTGTTTTCCATTTATCTGGGAATCCTGCACAAAGCGCACGAAAAAAACGCTGCTGCGCCTGCCCTGCGCGGGCTGCGCCAGAGGGCTCTGCCCTCTGGACTCCCGGCCCTGCGCGGGCTGCGCCAAAGGGCTCTGCCCTCTGGACTCCCGGCCCTACGCGGGCAGCGCCAGAGGGCTCTGCCCTCTGGACTCCCGGCCCTACGCGGGCAGCGCCAGAGGGCTCTGCCCTCTGGACTCCCGGCCCTGCGCGGGCAGCGCCAAAGGGGCTAGCCCCTTTGGAATCCCTTCCATCGCCTGCGGGCGGGACGAAGGAGTTCACGCAGCTGCGCCCCTTGCCCGCAAGCATCCTGCCAACCCCCACAGCAGCGAAGCACCTTGTGTAATATTTTGGAAGAAACAAACCGTTTCTACCGCAAGGACGATCAACTAAAAAGCGCGTTCTAAGGGCAGCGCAAAACCCGCTGGCGTCGTTCTGCCAGCGGGTTTTGTGCGAGGGACGCATGAAGTACAGCAGTTCTATAAAAACACCCCCAAAACCCCCGTCCCGCCCGCAGGCGAGTGGAGATGCGATAGCATCTCGGGGTCTGGGGCGTAAGCCCCAGCGGGTGCAGGGCAGAGCCCTGCCGCCAGCCGCGCAGGCTGCCCCTCCGGCGAGGAGCAGGGTGCAGGGGCAGAGCCCCGCCGCCCGCCGCGTAGGCGCGGGTGTCCAGAGGGCAGAGCCCTCGGCGCTCAGTCGCCGTCTGCTCCCGCGCCGTAGAAGCGGCTCCCCAGTACCTGGTAAAATTCTTCGTCCCACGTGTGCGTGCGCCGTAACGCCTGCGCGTCAACCAAGAAGTATTCGTGCCCCGCTACCCCCGGCCGGTCAGGCACCGGATCGTCATAAGTGCAATCAATAAATAACAGCTGCCCGTCCAGTACAACCCCGTTCCATGCGTGGTTCATCCCCTCCGACACAACGAAAAATGTCTCAATCCCAACCGCACTGCACAACATCTGGTAAGCACGCGCATAACCCATGCAAACCGCCTTCCCCCCTACCAGCGCCCCAGCCGCAGTAAACGGCGGCGACGCGCCGTCCAACGCCTCACTCTCCCCTACCGACAAGTCATATGCACAGTTGACCACCAGCCAGTCATGCAGCGCAAGCAGCTGCGCCCGCCGCTCCATCCCTTCCAGCCCCAACGAGCCCGCCACCGCCCGCGCCAACGCTTCCGCCTGCTCCTGCGCAGCACGGTTCTCTACCTCCACCGACAACTCCGCCGAACCATCCTGGTAAGTCTTGCAGTGCATCGTAAACGCATACGGCAGCTGCGCTTCCAACGCCCGGTACACCCGGTCGGCGTTCACCGTGTCCCGCCGGAACCACAGCCCGTCACCGCCCTTCTCCGTGTCCTCCAGCAACAGCTGCGCCGCCGCAAAGTCGTCCTCCGGCCGCTCCGCCGTCAGCCACGGCAGCAGCATCCGCCCCGCCAAACAGCCCACGCATACCCCCGCCAGCAGCCACGCAAAATTTTTTAGGAACCGCAACGCCCCCGCCTCCCTTCCGGTTTCTTCCTCCGGTTTTCTTCTTCCGGGTTTCTTCTTCCGGGTTTCTTCTTCCGGTTACGTCTTCCGTTTTCCGGCTTCCTTCTTCCGTTGCCGCGCCTGTCCGCACAGCCGGTCAAAAAAAGCCAGGACGTGCCTGGCTTTTCGCTCTTCAATACAGGTTTTTTTGCCCGCTTACATCAGCTTCACTGTATAATATACTGCCAAAATGAACAGATATGCCGCCGCAATGCAAAGAAGGTAGAAGACCTTCGCAGGCCCAAGCAGCGCCCCCGCGATCACAAGCACCGCCATCGCCGCCGCCGTCGCGCTGATTACCATCCACGCGTTGGGGCCAAAGCCCGCAGGCAGCCTGCTGCCCGACAGCCGGGTTTTTGCCATATAGATCTGCGCCGCCGCGAGTACGACCGCGATCCCTGCCGCCACATATGCCGCCGCGCCGCCCTGCGACAGCCGCACGCCGACCAGCAGCGCCGCCGCCACGCCAACATCGGTTGTGACCAGGAAAAACTCCGGCTGGTAGGAATGATAGACAAGATAGTAGACCGCGAGCGCAGGCAGGATGCCATAGAACAGCTTGATCATACGCAGCGGGTCCATATCAACCAGCACCACCATCACGGTAAACAGCACCGACACGATCAGCAGGTTGCGCCCCGTGATCAGCTTGTACGGGTGCGGCTCATGCTTGCGCTCCATCACCAGCAGCACGATCGACAGCGCCACCAGCGCGGCCCCACCCCATCTTGCCACGTCGAGGATTTGCAGCCCGAGCATATAGCGCGAGCTGTGGAACAACAGGTTGTTTACATACCACAGCGCCATCACGCCGAACAGGCAGAGCGAGAACACTACCATAATCTTATTGGTGATGTAATCCTGCTCCTGCGTATTTTTCATCTTTTTTGGCACTTTCTTGTCTGCCAAGTCAATCAACTCCCTTTATAAATTGCCGCTTTCGTACATGACTGCGGCGAGCGCGGCGAGCGGCGCGGTTTCACACCGCAGGATACGCCTGCCGAGCGATACGCTTTTCAGCCCGCCTTCCTGCGCCTGCCCCACCTCTTCCAGCGAGAAGCCGCCCTCCGGGCCGACCATCAGCGAAACGGTACTGAGCGCCCCGCCGCTGATCACGCTGCGCAGCGAAGCTTCCCGTTCACATTCATAGAAAAACAGCGCCGTCCCTGCCCGCGCCGCCTGTGCGACGGCTTCGCGGAAGGGCGCCGCCCCGGCGACCTCCGGGATGCGCCCGCGCCCGCACTGCTTCGCCGCTTCCGCCGCGATGCGCTGCCAGCGCTCCTGCTTTTTGCGCAGCCCTTTTTCCTCCGGGCGTGAGACGCAGCGTGCGCTTACGAACGGGACGATACGCGACACGCCGAGCTCCACCGATTTCTGGATGATCAGTTCCAGCTTGTCGGCTTTTGGCAGCGCCATATACAGCGTGGCTTCGATGTCCGGCTCGCCTGCGGATGCCGATTCACTCCGCACCCGGCAGCACACCCTGTCCGTCTGCGCTTCTTCGATGACGCAGTCGTAATCGGTGCCTGCGCAGTCGCACAGCGTCACTTCGTCGCCCGCTTTCATGCGCAGCACGCGCACGATATGGTGCGCGTCCTCGCCGCAAATCAGGAGCCGCCCGTCGGCTGGGCGTGCCTGAATAAAGAATCTGGGCATATCTTCCTCCAATTAACACTCAATTATTCTAACAAAATTATCCGCGCTTGTCCAGTAAAAAAGTGAAATTTATCGAAATAAGCCATTCAGCTCTTGGCCGCCCCCTGCGCCCGGCCCTGCGCGGGCTGCGCCAAAGGGCCCTGCCCTCTGGACTCCCGGCCCTGCGCGGGCTGCGCCAAAGGGCCCTGCCCTCTGG
>QXXE01000177.1 GCA_009911355.1 Clostridiaceae bacterium
CGCCGCCTGTGCACTTTCCATCGCACCTCTTCTTGACTTTGTCGAATTTCGCTTACACAAAATTTTACACCAGGCCGAAATCTCTGACACCGCTGTACGCGGCAGCTTTTCGGATAAGCAGTTCAAGTGTCTGCTCGATGAGTCTTTTTTGGATAAAATTGTCTGTTCTGCTTTCTGTTCATGATTTGTTTACTCATTCAAATACCCTGTACAACATCACAATTGGAATTGACACGTTCGGAATCCATGCTGACACGTTTTCCCTTACTTCCGGAACAAGCACAATTCACATTCAGGAGGTCCATATAGGCAAAACCTTAACCGCTTACAGTGCCGCCGGAAAAATTTTCTGTCAGCTCTCCGGAAAGGCTTCGGATTGTGATATCGACTGTCCGGGCCGATCGAAAGGATATACAGCAGCCAATTTATCCATCGAATGCAGATTCAGAAAAAAAGATTATATTGCATTCGGGCATGTACGTCCCGAAACTTTCTTTTATGGACTGACACGAATTTCTGAGTTTTAACAGTACAGGGTGAATCGTCACTATGGTAGACCGGATTTCGGACGGAATTCCGCTGGGCCGCCCGGGTGAACCCATAGACGTTGCAAATGCCTATTGGTATCTGGCAAGCGATATGGCATCTTGTGTAACCGGGACCGTCCTGCGGGTAGACGGAGCAGCAATGAATTAACCGGGGTTTTCATTTCAGAAAACGCTTTACTGTCTTGCAGAGCGGATATACTGCTTAGAAAAATCCCCTCCGCACGAGCGCAGCCCGTGAGAGGGGATTTCTGTCAACGCTGATCCATACCACAGGCCGTAGCCCGCTCAATCAAATCGCGGTCGTTGACCACCGCATCATAGTACCGAAAGCCACCTGAGAAATTGTAAGTGTCAAAGCCGTACCCGCCCAGAATGCGGCAGGCGATGTAACTGCGCAGGCCGCTTTGGCAGATGACATAGACCGGTTTGCCACGCTCCAATTCCTCCAGCCGTTCCCGCAGTTCATCCACGGGAATGTTACGGAAGCCTTCGATATGGCCCTCTGCATACTCCTGTGGGGTTCGGGCATCCAGTAGCGTCACACTGCCGTCCTGTGGCAGGGCCTTCAAATCCGCTATCCCAAACTGCTTTACGAAGCCCTTTGCCAGGTTTTCCGCCATGAAACCCGCCATATTCACAGGATCTTTGGCGGAGGAGTAAGGCGGTGCATAGGCTAGGTCCAGGTTTTTGAGCTGGATGGCCGTTAAGCCGGCGTGGATGGCGGTGGCCAACACATCAATCCGCTTATCGACTCCCTCGTAGCCCACAATCTGTCCTCCCAGGAGACGATAAGTTCCCTTTTCAAAGACAATTTTCATGGTCATGACCTTGCTGCCGGGATAGTATCCCGCGTGGCTCATGGGAGACAGGATAACCGTATCCACATCCAAACCCGCTGTTCGGGCATTGGTCTCATTGACACCGGTGGCCGCCGCCGTCAGGTCGAAGACCTTGATGACAGAGCTGCCCTGGCTCCCAAGATACCGGCTGTCTCCTCCGCAGATATGATCCGCCGCGATCCGCCCCTGCTTGTTGGCAGGACCGGCCAACGAAATGACTGCATCCTGTCCGGTAACATAGTGCTTTACCTGCACCGCGTCCCCTACGGCGTAGATATCTGGGACAGAGGTCTTCATCCGGTCATCGACCACGATGCTGCCCTTAAGCCCCAATTCCAGTCCCGCCTCTTTCGCTAAAGCGGTGTCTGGGGTAACGCCTATAGCCAGCACTACCATATCGGCGTAGAGAGGGGCCTCATCCTTGAGCAGCACATCCACACCGCCATCCTTTTCTGCAAAGCCCTCTACCGTATGCCCCAACGCCAGCCGGATGCCATGCTGCCGCACCTCACTGTGGATAAAGGATGCCATATCCGGGTCAAATGGATTCATCAGCTGCCGGGGCCGCTGGACAATGGTAACATCCATACCCAACTCCCGCAGGTTTTCCGCCAACTCTAAGCTGATAAAGCCGCCGCCAGCCAGTACCGCAGATTTTGGATGGTGGGCATTGATGTAGTTCTTGATTCGGAAGGTATCCTCCACCGTCCGCAGGGTGAAAACCTTTTCCAGTCCCACACCGGGCAGCTTGGGCTGGGCGGGCTTGGCTCCCGGAGAAAGGATCAACTTATCATAGGACTCTTCAAACTCCTCCGCAGTCTCCAAATTTTTAACCGAAACGGTTTTCTTTTCCGGGTGGATGGCAGTGACTTCGTGCCGTACCCGCATATCCACCTGAAAACGGGCGAAGAATCTCTCCGGTGTCTGAAGTGTCAAATCTTCCGGATTCTCAATGACTCCGCCAATGTAGTAGGGCAGGCCGCAGTTTGCATAAGAGATGTAGCCTGTCCGTTCAAAGACAACGATTTCTGCATGCTCGTCCAGCCGACGCAGTCTGGCTGCGGCGGTGGCTCCGCCTGCCACGCCGCCAATGATAACAACCTTCATTTCAATGTTCCACCTTTCCTGTATAAGCGGAGATACCGCCGATATTTTTTGCGTTGGTATAGCCCATCCGGGATAGCGCATCCACAGCCTGACGGCTTCTCATGCCGCTGTGACAATACACGAACAAAGGAGTGTCTTTATCAGCGACCCCAGGGCCTTTGTCGATAATATCTGGCAGCGGTACGCTTTTGCTGCCGGGAATATGCCCATTCATATATTCCGATGGCATACGGACATCCAACAGAATCGCGCCATGCGTCCTGCTGTATTCCATCACGCCCTGATTGATATCAGCCCCACGAAGTAAATTAAAAAGCCCCATCATATTTCTCCTCACAGCAGCGAGAGCATCTGGCTTTTCGGTCTGACCCCCATGGGACGATTTACAACCTTGCCGTTTTGTATTACTACCAGGGCAGGGATGCTCATGATACCGAATAGACTGGCCAACTCTGGCTGCTCATCCACATTGATTTTGCCAACCTTGATGCCGCCGCGCTCTTGCGCAATTTCCTCCAGAATAGGGGCAATCATGCTGCACATACCACACCAAGACACCCCGAAATCCAATAAAACGGGTTTTCAGCGTCATCATTTCTTCTTGAGAATATTATTTATAAATGTTAATGATAACCATCTATTGATCCTCCTTCTGATATAGTGCTCTCATTTTAGCATAAATCACTTTTTTATTCTGTAACAAAATCACATTTTCAATTTTAGCCTTTCAGATTAGCTGCGTCGTAGTCCCCATGGGACAATAGACAGATCAACTGCGAGGCTTGGGTATGCATCGTGATGATCAGTCCAAGAACAGCAGTTGTCAGCACAACACGGTGAAATTTAAGGGCTAACTGAGCCATACCATGATGTGTACAATAATAGGAGACAACTTTATTAACGATAAGGTTATCAGCCAAGTCCGTAACGAATTGTTAAGCGTCCTGCGTATATCTGATCGTATTGTTTCTCCAATCGAAAACTTTCCCGGAAAAGATTTTTATAACTATCAAAAATTCGTTTTGCCTTGAGTTTATAGCAATGCAGACTCGATAAGCGAATTTTACTCGCGAATGAAACGATTTGCCGTATCCCCCCTGCGCGTCGTTCTTTTGGCGGGCAGAGCAACGATGCCTGACATACCAATTCCCCGCCGCAGCAGAGAAAGGGAGTACAGAGGGATTAGTCCATCTGGAGCTGTCCTCGCAGGACCGCTCGCCACGCAGGCAAATGGAACGGCAAACTTTTGCACTCGCGAATATAATACCCTTCTCTGCTTCTTATACGTTTTATAAAGTGTATTCTCTGGAAGGGTCATCATGATCCTTCCCACGGATCAGAAATATTTCAGAATACCCCCCTGGGTGGAGAATATTCTTTTTATACTGCACGCTGAGAGGATTTGCAATATAATTCAAATTAGAGCAATCAGCGAAAAATTATTCACAAACAGCGGGAAGAAGAGGTATAATGAGTCTGAGGTAAAAAAGTCTGCAAAGGAAAAGTCAATAGGAAATTTGAAAAAACTGAAGAAAGATGAGGGGGCGAAAAGAGTACAACAA
>QXXE01000178.1 GCA_009911355.1 Clostridiaceae bacterium
ACGCTGGCGGAAGGGCGGCATATCTTCGCCGACGATACCCATGTAGCAATTATCAGTCAGGACTTGGCGGAAAGAAATGAGTTGAAGATTGGGGATTATTTCACCGCCCATCGTTACAGTGTGGAAGATCAGAGCTTTACCGGGCAGGAAATCAGGGTACAGATCATCGGACTGTTTACCCCACATGTGGTGGAGCAGTTTGGGGAAACCGTCACCACATACGACAAAATCCAGAACCGTGTGTTTGTGGATTTGCAGACCTCAAAAGAGTTTGACGGCGGAGAGATCAACTATGGCTTTTCCGCGCTCCATGTCACCATAGACGACCCGCAGGACATGGCGCGTGTGGTGGCCGACGTAAAGTCCCTGCCAGGGATTGACTGGAAAGCCTTTACCGTGGAGGTAGACAATGAAACTTACGAAAACGCCGCCGCTCCGCTGGCTACGCTGAATGAATTGGTCTTGACCCTGCTGGTGGTAATTATCGTTGTCAGCGCCATCATTCTGGCCCTGATATTGACCCTCTGGACAAAGACCCGCATCCATGAAATCGGCGTGTTCCTGTCCGTGGGTATCAGGAAATCGGCGATCATCGGGCAGTATTTGATTGAAGTGCTGCTGATTGCCGTCCTCGCCTTTGGCCTGTCCTACTTCACCAGCAACGCCATAGCGGGGCAGATCGGCAACCACCTGTTGGAGCAGAGTATGCAGACCGGGCCGGAGGACGATAACGATGTTGTTTCCGTTGCCGCCTCCGTTGAGATAGGCGCGGATAATCTCGTGCAAAAGCCCTTACCCACTGAAAACGGCATCCAGGTATCGGTTGGACTGGATAACCTTGCCCAGCTCTACTTGATCGGATTTGCCATCATCATTGTGGCGGTCAGCGCATCGTCCATCACGGTCATGCGGCTGAACCCCCGTGAAATCCTGTCGAAAATGAGCTGAAGGAGGTACGATTATGCCTACACTGGAATTGAAAAATGTTTCTTACGCCTACGAAAAGGGCAAAGCGGTTTTACAGAACGTCAGCGCAGAACTGGAAACCGGGAAAATGTACGCCATCCTCGGCCCGTCCGGGTCTGGCAAGACTACGCTACTGACTTTGCTGGGCGGGCTGGATGTGCCAAAGCAGGGAAATGTTTTGTTTGACGGCGAGGACATTACGGCAAAGGGCCTGGAACACCACCGCAGGAACCATATCTCGCTGATTTTCCAAAGCTATAACCTGATCGACTATATGACGCCCATTGAAAATGTGCGGCTTACTGCCAAACTGGACGCTGCTCCCATTCTGGAACGGCTGGGGCTTACAAAGGACGAAACACAGCGGAACGTGCTGAAACTGTCCGGCGGACAGCAGCAGCGGGTGGCGATTGCGCGGGCGCTGGCTTCCGATGCCCCGGTCATTCTGGCGGACGAGCCGACCGGGAACCTGGATGCCGACACCGCCGAGGAAATCACGAGGATTTTGAAAGAGAGCGCCCATGCATTCGGGAAGTGCGTGGTGGTCGTGACCCACTCTGGCGAAGTGGCAAAACAGGCGGATGTGGTGCTGGAAATCAAACGGGGACATTTGAAAGAGAGGGAAATGTGATGAAGAAAATTACTGTTATTTTGGCGTGTATGCTGATCTGCTTCTTGTTGTTCACCGGCTGCACCGATCAGAAGGATGGCGACGATCAGGACACAAATTTGGGGAACTCCGTGGAAATTGATGATGCAGATATTGAGATCGACACCGAACCGGGGCTGGACACCGAGGACAATTCCGACAATGTAACCTTACCTGACGGCTTTACTTACAGCTTCCGCGACCCGGATAATGCGGACGGCATTGTAGTCACACCGAGGGAGTAAGAAAAAATTCCCGTTTCACACAGGTTCCATATTGGCTTTATATAGGTTCCACATGGCGGCGGTACTTTGGTAAAAAGTGCCGCCGCTGTGATTTTGGCGGCTTTGGGAGGTAGCCGCTATGTGAGTATTTCACTGTAGACAGTCAGGAGCGCAGTTGTCAAAAAAGCCCGACCTCTACCGGGGACTATTGCGACCACGAGCATGTACTATACAGTGTAGGTTCTATACATTATTGTTCATCTTTTGCCCGGCGGGTTTCTGACCTGCCGGGCGATTTTTGTCGTTTTCTGCGGCCCGAAAATTTTTCTTCACTTTTATCTCTGCGGAAAGCGGTTTTGTGCGCAAAACCTGTGCCGCTGAACGCTCTGTTAGCGGAAAGGGAGAGTACCACCACCATTCCCCGGCGAAAGGGGGTGCGAAGATGGAAACGAACCCCCGCGATTATGGCGAACAGTGCAGGTTTGATGCCTTTTGCAAGTCTGTATTGAAGCATGAGGCAATCGACTACATCCGGGAAATGAAGCGGCGGGCCAGCCGGGAAACGTCCTTGGAGCGGTTGCCCCAGACGGCGATGGACAAGCTGCGTTCGACGGATGACTATCCCAGCGACAGCTATGTGTTCCTGTACTGCGGCTGTGACTTACCGATCAGAAGCCAACAGGTAGCCGACGCCTTTGCCAGTCTGCCGGAGCAGGAGCAAAGCATTTTGATTTTGCGCCTGGTGCTGGATTTGACGGACAGCGAGATTGGCGAGGCCCTGGACCTCTCCCGGAGTGCTGTCCAGCGGCGCAGAACAAAATCGCTGAACGTCCTGCGGACGAAACTGACAGCGAGGAAAGGAGGTTAGCACCATGAAGTGCCGGAACTACAAGGCCGTGAACTGCTGCCGTTGGCGGTGAGCGACGCGGCCCAGGCCGGGGAGGCTGATGCTGTGGAGCAGGTCTTGCGATACTATGAGGGCTACATAAACAAGCGCTGTACCCGGACGGTCTACGACGAAAACGGCTGTCCCCACGCCTGCCTGGACGAGTACATGAAAAGCCGTCTGGAAAACAAACTCATCCGCGCCATTCTCGGCATGAACTGATAACCGGCCCCGGTTGGGGGGGGGGCAGCTTACCCTTTCCCTGTTCCTCCCGCCTGTGGACCTGGGCATTTCAAAGAAAGGCTGGTGAACTATGGCCGAGGAAATCGGCATTTCGGTAAAGGACAAATTCTGCCTCGCCATTGGGGAAGCCTCCCGCTATTTCGAAATTGGAGAAAAGAAACTGCGAAAGCTGGTAAACAGCAACCTGGACGCCGGCTTTGTCATTCAGAACGGCGTAAAAATCCTAATCAAACGCCAGCGGTTTGAGCAGTTTTTGGATAAGCTGTCGTCGATTTAAGCACCGCACCTTGCGAAAAGTTTTAAGAAAGCGGTCGGATTGATATGGAAAATGAGCCTCGGCTATGGTATAATATGATTATATCGTGCCGAGGCTCTTTTCACAGAAAGGAGCATAGACGTGAGCGAAAAGCGACGTGACAGCAAGAACCGCATTCTTCGCAGCGGAGAGAGCCAACGCAAAGACGGACGATATGCGTACAAATACATTGATGCCACCGGCAAGCCACAATTTGTTTACAGTTGGAAGCTGGAAGCCACGGACAGCACACCCCAGGGCAAACGTGACGGGCTTTCCCTGCGGGAAAAGGAGAAGCAAATCCGGCGGGACATTGAAGATGCAATTATTCCCCGCGGCGGAGAAATGACCGTTCTGGATTTGGTAAAAAAGTACCTCTCACAGAAAACCGGCGTCCGGCACAACACCGAGGCCAACTATAACTTTGTCCTCAATATCATCAAGAAAGAGGACTTCGGCAGACAGCGCATTGACCGGGTGAAGCTGTCCGACGCCAAGTGCTGGCTTATCAAGTTACAGCAGGACGGCAGAGGGTACAGTTCCATCCACTCCATTCGGGGCGTTGTCCGACCCGCGTTTCAGATGGCCGTGTGTAGTGGTCAAGCATTTTTGTAACATTTGTGGCTAAAAAATAAGGCAATTAATGCTGGATTATTTCCAGTTTCC
>QXXE01000179.1 GCA_009911355.1 Clostridiaceae bacterium
TAGTTGCCTCCTTAATTCTCTTTGATTATACATCAAATCCTTGCGTATGAGGTGTCAACTAAAATGGTACAACATCACATCCCATTCCCTTTGCTGGATTTACACAACAATTGAAAGCCGTACAGCGGCTTGCGAAAGGGCCGCTCCTGGTAAACCCGGAGCGGCCCTTGCAAAATATCATTTTCCTTTTATGACGCCAAACCAAACAAGCGCCTCGCGGATGGCGGCCTCCTTCTCCGGCTTCACCTTCTGGATGTAGCGTCTCTCGGTATCGCCGGAATCTGCGATAAGCCCGTACTTCCTCTTGGTCTGCGAGATGCTGGCGCTGTTGACGTTGAAGCCGTACTTTTTCTTTATCCAAGCGCGAATCTCTTGGTAGGTAGGCACTTTTGTTTCAGGATAGAATTCGCCCTCGTAGTCGTCTGTGTTGACTACGAGGGCGAACCAGGTTCCGTACACCGCCAAACTGGCTTTGGTAATGGTGTTCGTATACCTAACGTCTGGTGGAGATAAGCGGGATCGAACCGCTGACCTCTTGAATGCCATTCAAGCGCTCTCCCGAATCATCGGGTAAGCACCCCCAAATGTCCGGTTGGACTTTTGGGCATCATAGGCGACCACTCACATAAAAAATTGGCAGAAACAATTCAAAAGTTGGAATCAGGATAGCATTGCTCCGTTTGGATTTATGCGTTTCTGGCTTTCAAGGGCTTCCTCTTTTTACACTGCTGCTCCAAGCTGTCGATGCCGTGCAGGAACTGCTGGACGTTGATATTGAATTCGATATCCAGCTGGTAGTCGCGGCGGACGGTCACACGCTTGATGATGTACGCACAGATCATTTTCTGCGTTGCGCGGTCGCTGTTATCAAACATTTCCGACCACGATACGATATGTTGATACTCGGCGCGGAGATCCTCCATGCGAGCATTGCTGTCAGCCAGTTCCTCGTTCAGCTCGGTGATGCGCCTGCTGGTCGCCATCAGCTTCTCACGGATTTCCTCTGCCATTTCATTGAGAATCTCGGCGGGGAGCAGGCTTTTACCCTGCACTGCTTTCATGATCTCTGCTTTCAGGGACTCATATTCCCGGTTGACGCTGGCATTTTCGGCTTTCGCTCGCTGGAGATCCGCTTGGAGAAGCGTCATTTGCTTTTCAAACGCCGTCCCGACAATCAGTTCGTCAGAGACCGCCTGCATCTTGCGGAACACCTGATGCAGGATATCTTCGACCATGCCGTCAAGGATGTGCATCGTGTAACCCGTCTGACCGTCGCATTCGAAGCGGCGGCGGGTCTTTCTGTAGCACACGTAGCGGATTCGCTTTTTCCGGATTTCCGTGCCATCTGCCTTCCGGACGACCGTGCCGTTCGTCGTCAGCACCAGCCGTCCGCCACAGTGACCGCAGTACATATTGCCCGATAGAAGCGACTGGCCGGTGGTATTCAGCGGGATATGCCGCTCGTCCTTGTTTTCTAACTTGCGTTCCTGCATCAGCTTCTGTGCCAGGTCGAAGGTTTCCGGCGAGATGATCTGCAATTCCTCGAACGGCTCGGAATACGTTTCCCCGCTGCGCAGGACGCCTTTATACATCGGATTGTGCAGGATCGCGCAGATGGTTGCATCGTGCCAGTTTTCGCCCTTCCGGTTTTTGATCCCGTGATCGTCGAGGAAATTCGCCATCCGCCACCTGCCGAAGCCGGAGGAGACGCAGAGATCAAACATCGTTCGGATGACCTCGGCTTCTTCCTCGTCGATGACCAACTTATTGACCTCATGCTTGCGCTTGTTCAGGATGCCGCTCTTTTCGAGCCGGTAGCCGAATGGAGCTTTGCCGCCCCGGAACCGCCCCTCCTGCACCATTTGACCGAGCGCCGTTTTGGTACGGATGGAAGTCTTTTGACTCTCACCATCGGCCTGCCAGAAACGGATGTAGTTTGTCAGGCGGTCGGTATGGGATTCAAAACGCTGTTCTCCCTCGTTTACACTCCAGACCTTGATGCCCTTCTTGCAGAACCATTCGACTACAAACGGGGTTTCGTCGGACTTGCGCCCGAGACGGTCGAACATGAACACCAGCAGGATATCGAACTTGCCCTGTTCTGCGCGTTCTTTAATCAACTGAAGCTTATCGCGGTCATTCGCGCTGACCTTGTAACCGGATACGCCGGTTTCCTGCTCCTCTCCGACAATCGTCCAGCCCATCCGGTCTGCGAACTCACGGCAGGCTTTGCGCTGCACCGGAATGTCTGCGCGGTCCTGTTCGTCGTGATCGACCTGCTTGGTTGTGGATACGCGGTATAAGCATTGAACTCTTTCAGCCATTTTATCTGTCCTCCCATTGAATTTTCTACAAATTTCGTAATGTGAGGGCAGACATCCAAACCATATTCTATTGTCAAGGTTCACCGCCTCTTTGCCATACCTATTATCTCACATCACAGTCTAAATAGCTACTGAAATTTAGAAGTATTTGAACTTTTATCCGCTGTCCTGCAATCCGCCGCCAGCAAACAAGTGCTGAGAAGAACTTGCTTAACCTGCATCGCAACATCGGGGTTCGGTTCCTCTGTAAAATGCAGCGTCACCTTCCGCCCCTTTACTGTCATTTCCATTCGATTGTGCGTTTTCTTTTCTCCTATGCTTGCCATGTGATTCCCTCCTCAAAACAGCAGCGCCGGATTCGATTTTCCGGCGCTGCTTCAAAATATAGTTTATTTTTTATCATCCTCTTTTTTAGGTGATACACCATCCGTAACGGATTCTATCAACTGCGTAAAATCCACAGCAGTTTTTTCGGTGATCACTGGGACTCCGGTTTGTGCTTCAATATCCTGCCTCGCGCGGCCAGCGACTGCCCCGCCACTGCGCGCTACCTCCTTGTTTTCCGAAAATGTAGAAGGCTCTTTTTGACGTGATATTTCAGTCGTAGTGGCTTCCGCCAACATATTCAGCACAAGTTCCAGTGTACTCATATTGTCCCGCAGATTCTCTTTTTTCAAACCTTTGAAGGATTTATATTCTCCAGTAGACATTCCGGACCACGCGCGGGTGATTTCATCTGTAAGGATCGCATACTCAACCCCCTGCCTAACGCCGCGCACCCGCCATTCGTCTGTCAGTTCTTTCCGAACTTGAATTGCCTGTAAACGCTGATTGATCCATTCACGGGAATACCCTTTTTTCAGATAGGTTTCCAGAGCCCGATCGATTGTCAACTCTGGATCGATCGTCTCGTCGATCCGTTCTTTTCCAACTTGTGCAAGCCACATCTTGAATGGTTCTGCTTTCGGCGAAGGAATTGATTGGATAATCCGAAGCAGCTGTTCTGTATCGGCAACATCCGTCATGCGTTTCTTCCCATCAGCTGCCGTCATTTTCAAAGCGTTACAATTTGTAATGCTTTCATTACCTTCACTTTTCAGGCGGCTTTTCATCACACGCCAATAATTCTGCGGATGAGGGCTTTCTGTCAAAACTGCAATCACGTCCACAACTGCAAAATACCACTCTTGCTTGTCTTCATTCCATGCAGTACGGATTTTTTTGTTCTCAAATAATTGTATGTTATCCACGAAATTACCCCCTAAGTAAGTCTTGCTTACATTATATCATGATTTTCGGCTTTATGCATAGCTTGTAGGGAATTTAACAGTTTGATAACACATACACAGGGACCCCTTTCCGCAGTTTCCCGCAGGAGCGGTCCCTGTGGCATCTGTTATCAAGATTTCTCTTTTGATTGTTTCTGCACTTGTATTCGACACTACTCCCCCAAGCACACCGGGCGACCTCTTTGGACAGCGGCTGGCTCCACCGCTTCACGGGAATCTCACCCCCGGCAGGATCTCTGTCGGCCGCCCTCCTGATTACGGGACTGGACGGGAGTATCATGATCCCTGACGCTGTCATTGCGAGACCAGCTGC
>QXXE01000180.1 GCA_009911355.1 Clostridiaceae bacterium
AGTTGCCTCCCTAATTCTCTTTGATTATACATTAAATCCTTGCGTATGAGGTGTCAACTAAAATGGTACAACATCAGCCCATTGGCGCGATTTTTTGAAGGGTGACTTCTGTTTTGGGTGTCAGCCCCATATCCAGCAGGTGATGGCGGAGCGCACCGCTTCCACCTATGGACAATATATAGGCGCTCTGTCCTGGTTTCAACTGATCCATCGTCATCGTGCAATACCTCGTTTATCGCAACAGAACGTGTTCCGTCCCTTTTTCTATAACCATCCGAACATGGTCGTCCACCAGGGTGTAGAAGATCATTTTCCCATCCCTGCGCGGCCGCACCAGCTTATTGGCTTTCAAAAGGCTCAACTGATGGGACACCGCAGATTGTGCCAGGCCCAGCCGGTCCGCCAAGTCGCTGACACAGGCATCCCGCTCCATCAGCAGGAACAGGATATGGATACGGGTGGGGTTCCCCAGCAGCTTGAAAAATTCGGTCAGAATATACAGTTCCCGCTCTTGCAGGTCTTTGTATGCGTCTTTCTTCTCGGGCAAGGGAACCCCCTCCTTTCTCACAGTTTCTTGACGAACAGACAGCGGATGGCGTTCAATACGGCCAGGATCATCACGCCCACGTCCGCGAAGATAGCCAGATACATATTGGCGATGCCCACAGCGCCCAAAATCAGGCAGCCAAACTTGACGCCCAAGGCCATGGTGATGTTCTGATAGACGATCCGCAGGCACTTCCGGGAAATCTTGATGGCCTTGGCAATTTTTATAGGATCGTCGTCCATGAGAACGATGTCCGCCGCTTCAATGGCCGCATCAGACCCCATGGCGCCCATAGCCACGCCAATATCGGCTCTGGACAGCACGGGAGCGTCGTTGATACCATCGCCAACGAAAGCCAGCTTTGCCTTGCCGGTTTTCATGTGCAGCAGCTCCTCCACCTTGGACACCTTATCCCCCGGAAGCAGTTCGCTGTAAACCTTGTCGATACCCAGGGAGGCCGCTACCTGATCTGCCACTTTCTTTGCATCGCCGGTGAGCATGACGGTCTTTTCCACGCCTGCCGCTTTCAGTGAGGCAATGGCATCCTTGGAGTGGGGCTTCACAATGTCGGAGATCACGATATGTCCGGCATAGGCTCCATTGATGGCCATGTGGATAATGGTGCCGGTCTGATGGCAGTCGATATGGGGGATGCCCAGGTGCTTCATCAGCTTGTCGTTGCCGGCGGCTACCTCAACGCCATCTACTTTCGCAATGACGCCGTTGCCGCTGATCTCTTGAATGTCGCTGACACGGGTGCGGTCCGGCTCCTTGCCGTAGGCCCGCTGCAAGCTCTTGCTGATGGGGTGGGAGGACGCGCTCTCTGCCAGGGCCGCATACTCAAGGAGCTTTGCGTCCTCCAGTTTATTGTGGTGGATGCCGTTGACCTCAAAGACACCCTGGGTCAAAGTGCCGGTCTTATCAAAGACCACAACCTTGGTTTGGGACAGGATTTCCAGATAGTTGGAGCCTTTGACCAGGACGCCCTCCTGACTAGCCCCGCCGATCCCAGCGAAGAAGCTCAGAGGGATGCTGATGACCAAAGCGCAGGGACAGCTAATAACCAGGAAGGTCAACGCCCGATAGACCCAGGTTCCCCAATCGGCAGTCAGGCCCATACCCAGCATACGGACAAGAGGCGGCAGGATGGCCAAGGCCAGGGCGCTGTAACAGACAGCGGGGGTGTAAATCTTGGCGAATTTGGAGATAAAGTCCTCGGATTTGGATTTGCCGGAGCTGGCGTTTTCCACCAAGTCCAGGATTTTGGAAACTGTGGATTCTCCAAACTCTTTGGTGGTCTGGATTTTCAGCACGCCCGTCATGTTGATGCAGCCGCTGATGATCTCGTCCCCCGCCTTGGCCTCGCGGGGCAGGCTCTCGCCGGTCAGGGCGCTGGTGTTCAGACTGGAGCTGCCCTCCACAATGATACCGTCAATGGGGACTTTCTCACCGAGCTGCACCACGATCACGCTGCCGATACCCACTTTATCCGGGTCAACCTGTTCCAGCCTGCCGCCTCGTTCCACATTGGCATAGTCGGGGCGAATGTCCATCAGGTCGCTGATGTTGCGGCGGCTCTTGCCTACGGCATACCCTTGGAACCACTCGCCTACCTGATAGAACAGCATGACGGCGATAGCTTCCAGATAGTCTCCATTCTCATAAACGGCCAGGGCCATAGCGCCTACAGTGGCAACAGCCATCAGGAAATTCTCATCTGTCTTTTTTTGCTTCTTCATATTTGGCTTTTTCAGCGCCATATGCTATACTTAAATTGGAACGTCCGTTTTCGCCTGTTCCATGTACGACATTAAGGGCTTGCTGCTTGCGTTCCTCCTTGAGCAGCCGGATCGTTTCCTCAATCGCGCCGTTCTTGTTGATAATTGCATTGCCTTCCGCATCGTAGCCCTCAATTAAGCTGGGATTGATCTCAACGAGTTCCTGAACGATGCTGAGGTATCGCTCGTAGCTTCTGGTGTCAAGGGATACGTTGTTGCCGAAATTATCAACGCTCTTCGAAAGTTCAGCGAATTCTTCTTTGAGACTGTTGACTCTGCTGAGAGAGGAGGAGATGTCATCAAGAGCTTGCTTGTAGGAAGCAGACAGCTCGTTTGCGCTTTCGATCAGGCGCTCGTTTCTGTGAATCCAGGCGTCAGCGAGTTTAATTATGCCGTTAATGGCCAGGCCGACAAGGAGGCCGATGCCAACATTAAGAACTGCGTTCAGAATGCCAACGCCCGCTGCGGCGAGACGAGCCTTGATGTTCATGTTGCCGAAGCCTATAGCAAGCGCGTTTTGAGATTTGGCGAAATCTTCGGCGTTTGCATCTGCCAACTCGACGGTTTTAAGGTATTCTTTAACCGGAACAGGAAGTGATTTGATCACATCTTGGATTCTTGAAGCATCATCTGATATATCGTCTAGTGAAGCAAGAAAATCATCAAGGATTTTTTTATTGGCGTTAATCTGTTTTTCACCAGATGTTTGTAGTTGGTTTCGCAGTCCTTGAATCCCAATCGGATTTCCGTCTGTGTCGGCTTTTATTGAAAAATCATCTGCTGGTTATTTTTAATGAGGTGAATTAAAAATGAGTATATTTCATTATTGTCCGACTTGTTTAAATTGTAAGGCTGGAAGCGATTACGAAAAATTCGAATGTGATTTCTGTGGAGCTGAAATGGTTTCGTCTGGGGAAGATACGCTAAGAAAAGCTAGATTAGTTAAAGAAAAGCTTAAAGGTCGACCAGAGTTTAATCAGAAATTGTTTAATGCTCGGCAACGTCAGGTTAAATGCGAATATGAGAATAGAGTTGAAGCACAAAAGGTACAAGAATTAGCTGAGTCTAAAATGGTACACTGTCCAGCTTGCGGCTCAACGCAAATCCAGATGGTTCCGCGCAAGTGGTCACTGCTGGCTGGATTCGCCACAAACAAAGTGGATCGGGTTTGTGTGAATTGCAAGAAGAAGTTTTGAAATTTTTAACATGAGGTGCGGGAATGAGGGCGTTTGACTATATTGCGTATAGTGTTTTGAGGGATATTCAACACGAAAAGCAAAAATAGAAAGAACGGTTACAGCAATTTTACGATGCGAGGTATCGCTCGTAGCTTCTGGTGTCAAGGGATACGTTGTTGCCGAAGTTGTCAACACCCTTCGAAAGCTCGGCGAATTCTTCTTTGAGACTGTTGACTCTGCTGAGAGAGGACGAGATATCATCAAGAGCCTGCTTGTAGGAAGCAGACAGCTCGTTCGCGCTTTCGATCAGGCGCTCGTTTCGAGAGCCCCGAAAAATTTGTGTAAAAGAGAATAAAAGCCAGCCTTTGAGTCAAGAATCGGAGCAGAAAAAACTTGATTGA
>QXXE01000181.1 GCA_009911355.1 Clostridiaceae bacterium
ACGCTGCTGTGCCCCATCAGGCGGCTGGCGGTGACCAGGGGGACGCCAGACCGGGCGAGGTCTGTGCAGTATGTATGGCGCAGGTCGTAAGGCGTCAGCGGGGGGAGCGGCTCGCGGGGTGCCAGGATTTCGCGGCGGGCAGCCATTGCCTGTTCGGTTTCGGCCATTGCGGCGGCAAAATCGGCCCACAGGGTGCGCAGGCTCTGCTTGGTGTGGCGCTTGCCGGTCGGGAGGTGCGCGCTGGTACGGCCGAACTGGGTGAACAGCGGGCGGTCAGGCGGCAGGGAACCTTCGCGGGGGAGAAAGGGCGCGAGCGGCTGCGGGATGGGCACGCTGCGGACGCCCGCCCGGCTCTTGGGGTCCTTGATCTCGTTGGTGCGCCCGTCGAGCGCCTTGCTGACGTGGATCAGCCCGCCGCGCACGTCCCTGGCATCCAGCGCCGCCGATTCGCCGGGGCGCAGCCCGGTGTAGAGCAGCAGCAGCACCCACGGCCCCGCACGGTGGGTCTCCGCCGTGCGCAGCAGGATTTTCCGCTCCCGCGCGGTCAGCGCCCGGTGGCTCTGCGGCGCGGCGCACTGGGGAAGGGTCAACGCCCGCGCTGGGTTGTCCTCAACCAGCCGGTTCTCCTGCGCCGAGCGGAACAGCCGGTTCGCCGTTTGCAGCGTGTGCTTGACCGTATCCAGCGACTTCCCCGCCTCTGCGAGACGGTTCAGTACCTGCTGGAGATGGATCGGGCGGACCGCGTTCAGCTTCATGTGCCCGAGGTGCGCACACAGATGGTTCGCCAGGATGCCGCGGGTGCGCTCGAAGCTTGCCGTGCGCAGGTTGCTGTTGCAGGTGCGCAGCCACTCCTGCGCCCAGTCGGCAACCGTCATTTCCGGGTGCAGCAGCGGCGACTTGTTTTCCAGCTCACGCAGCTTGTCCTGCATCTTTCGGCTTAATTCGTTTGGATTCTTTGACCGGACCGCGTACCGCTTGCCGTTGTAGCTGAAGTTCTGGCGGTAGAGGCCGTCTGCGCCTTTTTTTGGCCTTGCCATAAAATTACCCCTTTCTTTTCCGTTCAGAGTATGGTAAAATAGGGGTACTGAGAGTGTGGAAATTTTCAGTACCCCGAATCCCGTCTTGTGTTGGCAGCACAGGGCGGGATTTTTTCCGGCAAAATCGCAATAGGCTGCGGTTTTTATTTGGCCCTTTCCAGGGCGGTGACGCGCCGTCCGATGTTTGAATAATCATCATCCAGCAGTTTTACATAGGGAACCACATCGCGATCGATTTTTTCATCCAGGTGGTCAACCTTTTCATCCAGGCGATTAACCTTTTCATCCAGGTGGTCAACCTTTTCATCCAGGTGGTCAACCTTTTCATCCAGGCGATTAACCTTTTCATCCAGGTGGTCAACCTTTTCATCCAGGCGATTAACCTTTTCATCCAGGTGGTCAACCTTTTCATCCAGGCGATCAACCGTTCCTTCAAGGCTGTTGACCTTGCCAGTAAGTTCGGCCAGCTGCTTGCCCTGCTCGGACTGCGTGGCTTTGACTTCTGCCATGTCGATTTTCATCTCTGCCATGTCGGAAGTTAACTGCCCCAACATTTCCAGAATTTTTTCCTCGTTGTTCATTATGTACATCCTTTCTGTTGTGCCACCCGGTTGGGCGGCTTTTTTTCTGCCCTGATGCAGGGGGCGCGTGCGTTTTTTATTTCAGAAGCAGAACCTCATCAGTGTACTGTACAGGTTGCCATCGACCTCCAGCAGGCTGCGTTTGCCGTCCCTGAAATAGACGGCAACCCGATAGATACTGTTCGTTTTCGCCGACAGGCTCCCCGCGATCATCCCAGCAGGGCCGAGGAGGAAGCCGCCGACCGCCCCGCGTGTGAACGCGGACATCGCGCTTTTCTGCTGTTCGCCGGTAACGGTTTCCAGACGCTCCACCGTATCACGGTTCAGGCGCATGGTTTTGAAAAAGCCGTAGTGGATTTTTACGCAGGTGAAGCCGATGGTGAGTACCCCTTTGTAATCGCCACTGATCGCGGCGTTTCTTGCCACAGTCATGTATCATCAGTCCTTTATAAAAAAGTGAAGGATTACAAGGCGCTTTCTATTTTTCGCCATACCATTCTTCAAAAAGCGCGTCATAATATTCTTCCTCAAGCCGGTCGAAGCGTTCCTGTTCTGCCTTGCTGGGGACATACGGCTGCGGGGCCGGACGGCGGGGGAGATAGTAGGTACAGTGGCGCATAGGGCGCGGCTTTGTGGGCTGGTTCTTTTTCCTTGAAGGCCGGAGCAGGTATTCCATTTCGGTGTCGAAGTCCCAGTCGGCGTAGAAATCGCCGTCGATCACATAGTCAATATATTCGGCGAATTGTTCGCTGTAGCCGCGAACGGTTTGGGACGAAAAACCCCAATTGGTGCAGCTGCCGTCAGATAGCTCCTTCAGGCGGTACCGGGAGGCTTCCCGCGACAGCCCGGTCATGCGCTGGATCATCGACTCGGTGTTTGCCCTGCACAGGCCGAGTACCGGGAGCGGCGCAAGCGCGTTCACTGTGAAAAAATCCGCGTGGCGGTCGAAGCGGTCCCGCATCTGGCGGTGCGGCTGCATCCCGCCGCACTGGTCGAGGTGCCCCAGCACAATGTGGGACAGCTCGTGCATCAGTGTCCACCGTTTCCGCCCCGGGTTCTGGCCTTTGTTGTAGATGATGATCGGCGAGCCGCATGCCGTGGTGGAGAAGCCGTCCGGGCCGTATTCCTGAATCAGCGCAGAAACCGGGTCTTGGGTCAGTTCGGAAAACTGCTCGTAGGTGTATAAGGGGATTTTGCGGCGTTGAATCAGCTTTTCCGGTTCCACCGGCAGCCAATGAATGTTTTCCATTTGGGAAAATTCAAACGCGGTCAATCCAGTGCGCCTCTTTCCTTTTTCTTTCGGATGTCCTCTTCCAGTGCCTTCAAATGCCGTGCACGGGTGATGTTGGAGCTTTGCAGGCCGCCGTCGCGCGCTGCGAAGGGTGTCGTCATATAACGGCTGAAAGCTTCTTCTGTCATGCCGTCCGGCAATGGGCGGCTCTTTTTGACGATGTAGCGCCTTGATTTGCCTGCGTTCTCGGCTTCCATACGTTTTTTCTCTTCGTCCGTGACCGCGCGGACAATTTTTTGCCCGTGGGGATCCAGGTCATCATAATCCTTCGCCAGAGCCATTGCGGCTGGGGATACGGATTCTTTTCGCTGTGCTGGATTATTCCGGCCGACCAATTCATCTACAGAAACATCCAGAGCCATTGCCATACGAATCAGAAGATGATGCCCCGGCTCTCTTTGATCGGTTTCGTAGTTCCGAAGGGTGGTGTAGGGGATTTCTAACTGTGCGGCAAAGTCTTTTCTGGAAATGCCTTTTTGTTTTCGGATGCTGATGAGCGATTCTCCGAATGTCATTTGCTTCACCTCTTCCTTCTATAAAATAAGCATACATCAAAACCCGGATAGAGTCAAGAAATATTTTGCTCAATTTGAGAAATAATTTTCTGAAAAGCGCTTGACAGTTGCTCGATATGAGCTTATACTAAAAAACAGAAAGCTCAAAACGAGCAAAAACGGAGGTGGTAAATTGATTTTGCCTGTAATTGAAGCGGAACGCATCAAACATCAGATGAGCCGTGATGATTTGGCGAAAGCGCTTGGCGTATCGAAAAGGACAATTACAAACTGGCAGGGGGGCGCGACAGACCTTCCGCTCTCAAAGCTCCTTGCCCTGGCGAATTTGTTTGATTGTTCAACCGACTACCTGCTCGGCTTGGACAGCAGCCAGGCGGCAGAAGTCTGCAAAGGAAAAGTCAATAGGAAATTTGAAAAAACTGAAGAAAGATGAGGGGGCGAAAAGAGTACAACAA
>QXXE01000182.1 GCA_009911355.1 Clostridiaceae bacterium
CAGTCCAGAATAGTATACAACTCTGGACTGGTTTCCATTATTTTCCATTTCTTTACAAAGCGCAAACCCCAAAAGGAGAGAATAACTTAGTTGGCGTACTCAATCCCTCGTTTCTAAAACGGGGGATTTTTTATGCAAAAATAAGTTTATGCCTTTTAAGCTATCCGTAAATGCGCAATCTAACTGTCAAAAAAAGTCTGCCAAAGAGCAGACTTTTTCGGATAAAGATATCAAATGGGTGGCAAAAGGTGAAGGCGGCGTCAGCCAGCGAGGATTGTGGAAAGCCAATAGAGTAACAGCGTATGCGCCGGATAGAACAAATAGAAAAACCATTTCATGCTGCGCCCGCGTTCCCCGTTGTAGCGCAGCATCAGCGGCAACGCAAATATGATTAGGAATTGTACGTCCGCGTTGCAGAATTCCAGCAGCGCAAACACGATGTACATTGCGCAGAATTCGCTGCGGCGCTCCCACAAGAAGTACATCAGTACGCCAAGGATTACATAAGGCAGGCCGTATTCGCAATGGTGCGGGTTCAGCAGCAGCCCACAGGTGATATCCCCGTTCAGAGTTGGGAAAAGCAGCCCGTCCAGCTGGATCACAGCCGACTGCGCGGCGGCAAACAGGAAGCAGGCAATGCAGCCTTTCCGGAAATCGCTTTGCAGAAGCTCGATCAGGCTGATCAGCACCCCGACCCAGAACATTGTCAGGAAGATATTGTGATTCCCGTAGCTGTCGCCTGCGCAGTACATAATGCCCGTCATGACAAGGCTCATGAGGTACAGCCGCAGCAGGTAGCGCTTCCGGCTCCTTGTGTGCCGGTAGCCCTGCGCCAGGCAGAATAAAAACAGCGGGAACGACAGCCGCCCAATCATACGCATGAAGTGCGCCGCTGTGAGCAGGGGCGCTAGCCTGCCGAAATACATCGCGATGTGGTCGATTACCATGAACAGTACGGCGAAAAGCTTGAGCTCAAAAATTGTCATATTTACACATCCTTTTTCTGTCGTAAAAATCATAACATCTGGGTGGATGACAAGTCAATTAAGTCCCGTTTAAGAATCCATTAAAATTGTTTTAAGATTTTCCTGTATCTGCGCAAAGACTGGAATATCTGTGTGGAAAGATTGCTGGATGACGGGTTTGTGCTGTTGAGATAGGAGGAGCGATCAAGCGGTGATGGGCTAACGCACATCCGCTTCGGAACATCACGGCCGGCTACTGGACAAGGGCTGCAAAATACGCTATACTGATAAAAAGGGGGGGATTTTGTGAAAATGGATGAGCTTTTTAACGAAAAACGCAGCCGGTTGGGAGAAAATGACCTTCATATCTGGCGGTATATCTCTTCGCACAGGCGGGAGTGTTCCCGGCTGTCTATCGAAGCGCTTGGGGCGAAGTGCAATGTTTCGCGTACCACGATTTTAAGGTTTGCTCAGAAGCTGGGGTTAAGCGGGTTCAGCGAGCTGCGGCTGCTGCTCCGTATGGAGTGTGAGCAGCGTGGGGCAGAGGCGGAATCGCACGATTTTCTGGAACAGGCTTGTGCATCCTATCACAAAATGATCGGTGAGATCCGGGATAAGGACTGCTCTGAGCTGTTCCGTGTGATCGACCAGGCAGAAAACCTATATGTGTTCAGTTCCGGGATGCTTCAGGACGCCGTCGCGAGAGAGCTTTGCAGGATGTTCCTGGTTGCGGATAAATGGTTTTACCGCATCCACGCCGGGACCGAAGCCGAGTTGCTGCTCGAAACGGTTACTGAAAGGGATTTTGTAATGATTTTGTCGGTTTCCGGTGAATCGCCGCAGGTTTTACAGCTCGCAAAATCGTTGAAAGTGCGCGGGGTGCCGACCGCGTCGGTGACGCAGGGCAAAGAAAATACGCTTGCACAGCTGTGCGGCCTCCGGTTTTATATCAGCTCTGTAAAAATTGATTTCGGTACGGATTATGATTCGACGGCATCCTTTTTTATCCTGATGGAATTGCTGTTCCTGAAATATATGGCTGCGCAGAGGGGAGGGGATGGCAATGCGGCTGGAAAGCCTGATAGAACAAAATTATCATAAATTGAGCGAGAATGATCTGTATATTTGGGAGTACATACGCAGCCATCCGGCAAAGTGCAGGGATATTTCCATAGATCAGCTGTCTAACGAATGCTGTATTTCACATACTACGATTTTAAGGTTTGCAAAGAAGCTTGGGCTCAGTGGATTTAGTGAGCTGAAAGTGATACTCAAATGGCAGGACGCGCCTGCGGAGGGCTTTTCGGAGGACGAGATCAAGCGCACAATGCAAGATTATCAGCAGACAATGGAATATTTATGCACCGTGGATTTGAGCGACCTGTTCACCCTGATGCAGAGCGCTGCGCATATTTATCTCTATGGCTCGGGCAGCGTGCAGCAGCAGGCCGCATGGAACCTGAAGGAAAAATTTTTCCATGTCCGTATGCTGATGCACGTTATCGAAGGGGAAACCGAAATGTGCAAGCTTGCGGAACGCCTGCGCGAAGACGATTTGATGATTTTAATTTCGCTTTCAGGGAATAATGCGTTTGTCAATCAGGTTGCGGAGCGGATTAAAAAACGTGGCCGGACGGTTGTCTCGATCTGCCGTGTTCAGAGCAACCGGCTGATTTATCTCAGTGATATCAATATCCCCTTTTTTACGCATGGGATGGAAATAGGCTCGGCGCTGAGTGTTTGGCCTACGAACCAGCTGTTCCAGATAAACGAGTTTTTGCTGCTGCGCTACCTTGACTATTTAAATAAGCAGCGGCGAGTGAACGGTCACGGATAATGTGAAAATAAGCCGTTTGTGTTTCCACAGCACGGTTTGTGCTGGAGGGCTTGTGCAGTGCAGGGTTTTTTGTTAAAATGGAAGCAATAAATCGGTTTGCGCCTTGGTTTGTGCGCAAACATAGGAAAAAGGAGTGTTTTTATGGGACTGTTTGGTATGTTCGGAAAGAAAAAAGAAAGCGTAATCGGATGCCCGGTTCCGGGGGAGGCTATCCCGGCAGAGCAGATCGCGGACGAAACCTTCGCCAGCGGGATGCTTGGGTTCACGGTTGGCGTCCAGCCTGCAGAGGGCAAGGTTTTTGCACCGGCTGATGGCACGATTTCTATGCTGTTTGATACCTTCCATGCGATTGGGATGGAAACCGCTGACGGTGCGGAGCTTTTGATTCATGTGGGGATCGATACGGTCAGCTTAAAGGGAAAGCACTTTACACCAAAAGTGAAGACTGGCGATTCGGTGCGTGCGGGGCAGTTGCTGCTAGAGTTTGACGGTGCGGCGATTGAAGCGGCGGGATATCAGCAGACTACTGCGGTTATTGTCACAAATTCTCCTGACCTGGGCGAGATTCACGCAGAGTATGGTGCGAAAGCTGCGGGAGATGCGCTGCTGCATATTTTGAAAAAGTAAAGGCTCCTGATTTTCTGAACGGGATGGCCTCGATAATTAGCTTGAATACCCCCATCTGATTTTCAATTATTTTTGGCTTGCGTGATATGTAGATATTTGCAGCGGTGTACCGCTTCTTTAGGGAGTGCGGAGCGCCGCTGCTTTTTTGTTATATAAGGTAGGAGCCGTGGGTTGTGTGGGTGAAAAAGTCGGTTCGGGAAAAAATTCCGAAAAAAATCGAAAAAAAGTGTTGACAATCGTCGGAAGGAATGGTATTATAAATAAGCTGACCGGCACGGAGGAAAACAAAAAGTTCCGAAAAGCGCCTGGAAAGCGTCGGATGAAGCCGCAAAGGCGGACGAAAAATTGCACCTTGTAAATTAAACAACGATTAAGCTTAGAA
>QXXE01000183.1 GCA_009911355.1 Clostridiaceae bacterium
GTAGCAAGCATAGGAAAAGAGTACCCTTTTCCGTATTTCTGCCCGCCCTGTCGGTCAGAAATTGCTTGTTGGGAAGTGTCCCAAACCCTCTATGAGAACGGAAAGGAGCGAAAAACCATGAACGGACGCAAAAGGACAATACAGGTCAAATTCTATGTGACAGAGGAAGAAAGGAAACTGATTGAGGAAAAAATGAAGCTCGTCCCCACAAGCAACATGGCGGCGTATCTGCGCAAGATCGCCATTGACGGGTACATTATCCAAGTAGACCACACGGACATAAAAGCAATGACAGCGGAGATACAGAAGATCGGGGTCAATGTCAATCAGATCGCACGTCGCGTAAACGCGACGGGAAACGCCTACAAAGAGGATATAGAGGAAATCAAGGGGGTGCTTGCGGAAATATGGCGGTTACAAAGATTAAGCCTGTTAAAAGCACTCTAAGCAAAGCCCTTGACTATATCGAAAACCCGGACAAGACGGACGAAAAAATGCTCATATCCTCTTTCGGGTGCAGCTATGAAACGGCAGATATTGAGTTTGGCTATACCCTCTCGCAAGCGCGGGATAAGGGCAACAACTTAGCCTTTCACTTGATACAGTCCTTTGCTCCGGGAGAAGTGGACTATCAGAAAGCCCATGAGATCGGGCGGCAGCTTGCCGACGCGGTAACAAAGGGGCAGCATGAATATGTACTCACGACACACATTGACAAGGGGCATATACACAATCACATTATTTTCTGCGCGGTCAACTTCGTAGATCATCACAAGTATGTTTCCAACAAACGGACATATTACGGCATACGGAACATGAGTGACAAGCTGTGCCGGGACAACGGGCTTTCCGTGGTCGTCCCCGGCAAGGGAAGCAAGGGAAAGAGCTATGCGGAGTACCAAGCAGAGAAAACCGGGACAAGCTGGAAAGGCAAGCTGAAAATCGCCGTGGACGCGCTCATTCCCCAAGTTTCCAGTTTTGAGGAACTATTGCAGCGGTTACAGGCGGCGGGCTATGAGATCAAGCCCGGAAAATATGTGTCATGCCGCGCACCGGGGCAGGAACGCTTTACCCGCCTTAAAACCCTCGGCGCAGACTATACAGAGGAAGCCATAAGGGAACGGATAGCGGGCAAGCGCACCCGTGCCGCCAAAGCTCCAAAGGCAGAGCGCAGGGGCGTTAATCTTCTCATTGACATTGAAAACAGTATCAAGGCGCAGCAGAGCCGGGGCTATGAACAGTGGGCGAAAATCCACAATCTGAAACAGGCAGCAAAGACTATGAACTTCCTTACCGAAAATAAAATCGAACAGTACGCCGATCTGCTCACACGGATAGAGGAAATCACGGCAGCAAGCGAACAGGCAGGGGACAGCCTAAAGGAAGTGGAAAAGCGGCTTTCCGATATGGCGGTGCTGATTAAGAACGTCACTACCTACCAAAAGACAAAACCCCTCTATGAAGCCTACCGCAAAGCCCGGAACAAGGAGAAGTACCGGGCAGAGCATGAACGGGGTATTATCCTCCATGAAGCGGCGGTAAAAGCACTAAAGGCGGCGCAGATCGGCGGCAAGCTCCCCAGCGTCCCCGCCCTGCAAGCAGAGTATGAAAAGCTCCAAGCGCAGAAAGAAAGCCTTTATGCCGACTATGGCAAGCTGAAAAAACAGGTACAGGAATATGATATTATCAAGCGGAACATAGACAGCATTTTACAGGCAGAGAAGCAGCCGGAACGGGAGAAAGGAAAGGAACGGGAATAATTATGAAAATTACAAACATTCAGACTTGTTACAGGATAACATTAGAAAATGGCAGCTATGGCATGGAAACCTATATTGATGTAGGCAATAAACTTAAAATTACTTTTGATAACGGAGCAATACTTATAGGCTATATGGTGCGCGTGGAATATGGAGATTACCCCAAAGAAAATGATTTTTTCATCATAAACGCAGGGAATGGTGAGTTTTACGGCGCAATGGTAGACAGAATAACGGATATAGAAGAACTGTCCGAATAAAAAGAAAACCGGGACGCGGCAGCTATCAGATAGCCACCGCGCCCCGGTTTTCTTATGGGTGCAGAGATTGGTTTGTGACGCAATAGAACGCCATTTTCGGGGGTAAAGGTATAAATCCCTTGCCGCCTTATTTTCCCGCCCGGAAAGCCGCATATTGCAAGGCTTTTTTCGTCCCTATCGCGTCACATTCGCCCGCAGTTTCCTCATGCGCTCGGCGGTCTGTCTGCGGGTGATACGCTTCCGGCAGTCCGGGCAGTAGATCGCCCGGTTGGAGCTGGACGCAAAGGGCGCACCGCACACGCTACAACGGCGCATATCCCCCGTTTGGTAAATCTCGGCGTACAGCTCCTTATCTGCGGGCAGTACCGCAATGCGGAACCATTTACAGAGCAGGGAATAGGAAATGAGCTGCGGACATACGCACTCGTCCCCGTCGTCCAGTAAGATACAGTTTCCATTGTCGTAGTTACAGCACGTCCGGCGCACAAGGGCGTTGACTTTCCGGCTTTGGGGCGGCGTTAGCCGCTTGATCCCGTTCATACCTCGTCGGCGGGGTAAAGGGCAAGCCCCGCAAATTCCGCTTCGGTCATGCGCCCTACTTTGGCAAGGGTACGGGCGGCAAAGTCCCGCATTTCCCCCTCCATAAAGGGCAGCGCGGCGTTCATAGCCACCAAAAGCCCCTCCTTGCTGCCTGTCATGTAGATACTCAAAAGGTTGGTTTCCTCAACCGTAAAATTATTATATGTGTTCATGCTCATACCTCCAATCCGTGATTTTTTGTTTTCGCCGCCGCTTTCTTTGGGGCGGTTCTCTTTTTGTCCTGTGCAAGCTGCGCCCGGACAGAGGGGCGGGGCTTCCTTATCTGCCTGTCCCGGTTCTCGTCCTTGCCGATCAGCGCGTATGTGCCGTAGCTGTTCTTGATTTGTGAGAAAGCAAGGGTCTTATAGGGCAGCATGGAGAAAAGGCGTTCCGTGTCCTTTGTGGAAGCAAGCCGCATAAAGGACGGGGACAGCTCCACCATGAAATGAGATTTGTCCGGGCTGTTGGGGGCAGACAGCTTTTTCATGTCTGCCACAATGCGCCGCGCTTCCCGTTCGATCATGCCCTCATGCAATGCGGCGATATGCTCCTTAAAATCCCCCAGTTTCAGTTTATCCCGGCTTTCCTTTTCCTCCCGTAACAGGAATTGCAGGGCTTCCGGGTTTTGGGGCTGTACCTCGAAGCGTTCAAACTTCCCAAGCTGGGGGTCGGGATAACCGTCAAAGCGTCGGTCTGCGGGCTGCTCCCGCGTCCCATGCTCATACACAAGCGTCACCGTCCCGGCTGCAAGGGTATCATTCTTGACGCGCTCATAGTGCTTTTCATAGTCCAGCTCATACAGGTTGCCCTTGATCTTCCCGCCCTCTGTCCCGGTCAGCTCCACGGCATACGCAAGAATAGGGTCGCGGCTCTGCTCCTTGTAGTAACGCCATGTATTGTGCGGGGCGGTATCGCTGATGAAAACGTCACGCTCCCGGAAACAGTACGTCCCGGACGGGCGGGAAAGCCACAAGAGGGTTTTATCCTCCTTGCTGGGGCTTGCCGCCTTTTCCGCAATGATCTGTTTATCAATGTCAAAATCGCTCTGATAAAATCCCGTGTTCTGTTTCAAAATAGCTTCAAGGGAAGCCAGCACGTCCACATTTTCAAATTTATTCTGATGTTGTACCATTTTAGTTGACACCTCATACGCAAGGATTTAATGTATAATCAAAGAGAATTA
>QXXE01000019.1 GCA_009911355.1 Clostridiaceae bacterium
TCTTTTCGGAACTTTTTGTTTCCCTCCGTGCCGGTCAGCTTATTTATAATACCACTCCTTCCGACGATTGTCAACACTTTTTTTACGATTTTTTAAAAAAATATTTCCGGCCTGTTTCCGGCCCTCCGGGGCGCGCCCCGCGCGCGTCCTGATTTCGGCAAAAATCGGCTTGCAAACCCCTCTTCCGCATGGTAAAATGGGGACACTATGCAAGCTTAGGGGGGGATTCCTGTGCATTCAACGCCAGCGCTGCTGCGGCGCTTCGCACCTTATTTCAAAAAGTACCTCGGCATTTTTTTCCTGGACCTGTTCTGCGCGGGGCTGACCGCGCTGTGTGAGATCGTGTTGCCGCTGCTTGTGCGGTATCTTGCGCAGACGGGCATGGAGGACCTGTCTTTATTGTCGGCGGGCCTTGTGCTGCGGGTCGGGGCGGTTTACCTGGCCCTGCGCGTGATTGATGTAGTGGCGTATTATTTTATGTGTAACCGTGGGCACATCATGGGCGCGATGATCGAGACGGACATGCGTACCGACCTGTTCGAGCATCTGCAAACGCTGTCGTTTCATTATTTCGCGAACACGAAGGTGGGGCAGATCATGGCGCGCATCACGTCGGACCTGTTCGACGTAACCGAATTTGCGCATCATTGCCCGGAGGAATTTTTCGTTGCGGGGCTGAAGATCGCGGTTTCCTTTTTCATATTATGTACGATCAACATCCCGCTGACGCTTTTAATTTTCGTGATGGTGCCGCTGATGATCGTGTGTTCGTCGGTATTCAACACGGGGATGCGGCGCACTTTCCGGGAAAACCGCGCGCAGGTTGGCGAGATCAACGCGCAGGTTGAGGACTCGCTTCTGGGCGTGCGGGTAGTCAAATCGTTCACAGGCGAAGCGCGGGAGATCGAGAAATTTGGCGCGGGCAATGCGCTCTGGCTGCGCCTGAAGCGGGCGAATTATCGTTGGATGGCGGGTTTCCATGCGACGACGCGGGTGTTTGACGGGCTGATGTACTTAGCGGTCATCCTTGCGGGCGGTTTTGCGATGACCGCGGAAGCGATCACGCCCGCCGACCTGATGGCTTATGTGATGTACGTAACGACGCTGCTTGCGACTATCCGGCGCATTGTCGAATTCACCGAGCAGTTTCAGCGCGGCATGACGGGCATCGAGCGTTTTTTCGAGATCATGGACGAAAAGCCGGACATTACGGAGCCGGAAAACGCGGTCGTGCTGAGCCATGCGCGGGGGGACATCCAATTTGAAAACGTGTCGTTTGCATACGCGGACGACCCGGCGCATCCCATTTTAGCCAATTTGACGCTGAACATCGAGGCAGGCAGTTCGGTAGCGTTGGTGGGGCCATCGGGCGGGGGCAAGACGACGATCTGCAACCTGATCCCGCGTTTTTACGATGTAACGGCGGGGCGGCTGACGATCGACGGGCACGATGTGCGCAGCTTGTCCCTGGGTTCGCTGCGCCGCAGCATCGGCATTGTGCAGCAGGACGTCTACTTGTTTTCGGGGACGATTTTTGAAAATATTTTGTACGGACGGCCGACGGCCACGCGGGAAGAGGTTATTGAAGCGGCGAAGCGCGCGGGCGCGCATGAATTCATCCTGCACACACCGGACGGCTATGACACTTACGTAGGCGAGCGTGGGGTCAAGCTGTCAGGCGGGCAAAAGCAGCGCATATCGATTGCGCGCGTATTTTTGAAGGACCCGCCGATTTTAATCTTAGATGAAGCGACATCGGCGCTGGACAATGAAAGTGAGCGGCTTGTGCAGCAAAGTCTGACCCATCTTGCAGAGGGGCGGACGGTCATAACGATTGCGCACCGTCTAACGACGATCCAGGGGGCGGACAATATTGTAGTACTGACCGAGGATGGTGTCGCGGAGCAGGGGCGGCATGAGGAGCTGCTAGCGCGCGGCGGCGTATACGCAGACCTGCACCACTTCGCCGGGTCGACCTGATTGTTACTGCCTTCCGCCCGCCGTTACTGCCACGCGCCTGCGCGGCGGGCGCCAGGGGCGCTGCCCCTTGGAACCCCGGCCCTACGCGGGCAGCGCCAAAGGGGCTAACCCCTTTGGAATCCCTTTCCCCGCTGCGGCGGGGGCGGGTGCGCCGCAGACGGCTTCATTCTCCGTGATGCGGCCCGCCAGAACGGCGGCGGGCCGCATCGATTCACGCCCAGCGAGGCCGTTCGCTCTGTGTATTATTGAAAGAAGCATCTTATAAGCAAGTATAAGTATTAAGTATACGTATTATGAAATGTAATACAGAGCTGTAATATTGAGCGCAATCCAGAAAGGCAAAAAAGCGATGTACAATTACAACCCCTTCCAATGGCTCTTAATCTTTTATATATATTGTATATTGGGCTGGCTGTTCGAGTCAGCCGTTGTCTCCATCCAGCAGCGTCACCTTGTCAACCGCGGTTTTCTGCGCGGCCCGATGCTGCCGATCTACGGCTTCGGCGCGACGATCATGCTCCATGTTTCCCTCCCGCTGCTGGGTCACCCCGTCGCGATCTACTTTGCGGGGCTTGTCACGGCAACCGCGTTTGAGTACCTGGTCGGCGTGCTGATGGAAACCCTATTCAAAGTCCGCTACTGGGACTATTCGGCCCACCGTTTCCAATTCCAGGGGCGCATCTGCTTAGATAGCTCCATTGCCTGGGGTTTTCTCTCGCTCCTGCTGGCCTACGTGCTGCATAAACCGGTTGCGCAGCTGATTACAGGCTTACCGCGCACATTATCTATCCCGTTCGCGGCTGTAGTAACCGTGCTGTTCCTCTATGACGTAACCTTGTCAGCGAAAGCGGCCTTTGAATTTGCCGCCGTACTGGAAGAGCTGGAAAAGCTGCGCGCCGAAGCCGAAGGTCTGCGCGTCCAGCTAAACCTGGGTGTCCGCGAAGCGCAGGACCGCCTGGACGAAGCCCGTGCCCAGCTCCGCGCCGCCCACTCCGAGCTGGAAAGCGGCTTGCGCGGCCGCATCCAGTCCGCTCGTTCCGCGGAGGATGCCCGCCGCGAGCAGCTTCGCCAGCGCCTCGCCGCCGCCGAAACCCGGCTTGACGAGCACATCCGCCAGCGCCGCCGCCATTACGCGGCGCTCCTCCACGCGAACCCCAGCGCGCGCAGCACGAAATTCCCCGACGTGCTGCACCTTCTGCACGACCACCGCGACGAGCCCTGAAACGCAAAGCGCCGCCCCTGCAAAGCCGCAGGGACGGCGCTTTTTCACATTCAAACCGCAGTTTTATCCGACCACAGCCGCACCCGGTTTTTCTTGACCAGATACACGATCTCGGCCTCCCGCATCATGGGCAGATCGAGCATAGAATCGGTATAAAACGCATCGATTTCCGCATTGGGATAGCGCTCGCTGAGCGCTTTCACTTTATTTTCGTGGTAGCAGAGGAACTCAATGCGCCCCCTGCGCAAGTCGAGCCGCGAGCCGATGTAATGCCGCACCCCAAGCCGCCTGCAAATCTCGTCGAGCAGAATTTCACACGAGCCGGAGAGGATGAGATCGTCGTCACGTTTCTGCCGCAGGTAAAATTTCTTGATTTTGTGCTCATTCTTATCCCAGAATTCGCGCACCAGGCCATCAATATCGTCAAATTCGCGCGCGGCAATCCCGAGTGTCCGTTCCCCGGCGCGCAAAAAGTCCTTATGTGAAATAATGCGCAGCTTGTACATCAGGCTAAGCCGGATCGCCAGCGGCAAAAAGCGGATCAAATGCGGCTTTTTCCGCATACAGAACAGGAAAAAATCGACCGTGCTGTCGCCGTCGTATATCGTTTTATCAAAATCATAGATCGTCATTCGCTTTTCCGCATCCCCCAGGTCAAAAAATAGTCTGTTACTATTATAGCAGAAAGCGGGCCTGCCTGCAAATAGAATTTGGGGAAATCTGCAAAATCGACTTGAGCGCGCCCCACCCCCGGACTCCCCCGACGCTCCACCCCTACCCCGGCGGCACTCCACCCCTGCCCCCCCTCCAATTCCAATCGTCAGCGAAACATCCAGACGCAAACAAGCCGCCGGGCGACAAATCCCGGCGGCCTGCCTGCGATCAGGGGAAACCCCTCACTTTTCTGTAACCTTCCAAGTCCGGTCGTCAATCGTGACCGAAACCAGCTGATCCATATCGATCATGTGGTCAAATGTCATACTGCACAGTACAGGGTCTATAAGAGTAACGTATGTCTGGTCAAGACCAGCACGGATAAGATGTCCATCCTCATCCATCTCTGTATCCATCACAAGCACAGTATAATCCGTACCGTCTGCGAAATGCAGCACGATTTTATCGCGCGCCTGCGACAGCAGCGGGTAATTGTACCGCAGCCCGATTTCGCTGACGCTGATCTCCCATTCGCCGTTTTCATTCGTTGCCTGCCAGCTCTTCGGCGCACTGCCCAGCGGGACTTCTATTGTTTCGGTCAGCGCCGCGTGATATTTTCCTTCTCTCTGAAGCCGGTAAAGTGTCTCGTTATACACGCCAACCCCATTCTGTCTTGCCGCATCCAGTTCCTTCTGTACCTCCGCAGACGGCTCGGTAAAGTCATCGATGCAAATCTTCAACCCTGTAATTTCGTCAGATTTGTCGCCCCTGATGGCATAGACTGCATAAAGATATGTGCGTTCCGGCGTGCTGCGTTCCAGGTCTATGTACTTCACCGACGCATCGAAATAGTTCCCATCCGAGCGCAACAGTTTAAGGTACACGCCCGCATCCTCCCAGTCGGGCATTTTGCCGCTCCACAGGTGCCTGCCGCCCGAACCCTCAGCATGCAGCCCCTTCCCATTCTTGGGGTTGTCGACCGTAACTTCCAGCACGCCCATACGGGTCACCGGGTCATAGCAGTTGCGCCCGATGGTAAAGGTAAAGCCTCTGCATTCCAGCTTTTGCGGCACGGCTGCATCCTCCTGCGCCGCCGGTTCCCCAGCCTGCTCCTGACCACTGCCGAAGACCGCGCGGAAAAAGTCTGCAAACACAGCGTTTGAGCCGCTCGCATAGCCCGCCATCGCGGTTGTCGCGAGCGCCGCTGCAATCAGCGCGCCCACAACGGTTTTCCTTGCAATAGATGTAACGTTCATAGGTTCCTCCTGTTTTTCACTGGCACGCGCACGCACCTGTGCATAGGTTTCCTGAAGTCGCCGCTCAACCACCGGCGGCAGCTCAGGCTGTCGTTTCAATTCATCTTGCCACCGCATGCTGAGCGCCTCCTTCTTGCTGTTCATAGAGCCGTTTTGCTGCTTCCCGCCCGCGCCTGAGCCTCGACTTAATGGTTTCAGGCTCCATACCGAGCATCTCAGCGATTTCCTTCACCCGGAACCCCTCGCCGTAATAGAGCAGCAGGGGCAGGCGGTATTTTTCGTCGAGAGCGCTCAAGAAGTCGCAGAATTCCATCTCATCCCTTGCGGGGTCGGTATAGGGCTGTTCCGGGAGCGATTCTGCGGGGGTACAGCGCTGCCGCTGCCGGACGATATCGTTGCATTTATTGATGAGGATACGGGTCAGCCAGGTTTTGAAATAGTGTGGCTTTTGGAGCCTGCCGATCTGTTCAAAGCAGGCAAGAACGGTTTCCTGCATCGCATCGGCGATATCGTTTTCGTCCCAAAAGAAACCTTTTGCGACGCGGTAGAGCGCCAATTTATGCATTTCCATCAATTCCACGAAAGCGTCTGGGTCATTTTTCTGCGCGCGGCGGACTAGTTGGGCTTCGGTCATATCGTCGCACACTCCTTTCCGCCGCCAGCCCCTGCATGGTGGGAGAAGCATGTCGGCAATTGTTTTGCAGCTGCGCCCATTAGACGCAGGTACGCAGCGTTTGGGGTCACACCGCAAAAAAACTTCCAGCGCCCCGCGCCTACGCCCTGCCCCCGCGCCTACGGGTTCCCGGCAGGATTCCACTCTCCTCTCTCCCGGCAGGGCACTGCCCCTACCCCCGCGCCTACGCGGCGAGCGGCAGGGTTCCACCCTGCACCCGGGCCCTGCGCGGGCAGCGCCAGAGGGGCTAGCCCCTCTGGACACCCTTTCTCGCCTGCGGGCGGGACGCTGGCTTCTCCCACCCTTCACTCCCCGAGCTCCGCCCTCCACCCCGCGCCTACGCGGCGAGCGGCAGGGTTCCACCCTGCACCCGGGCCCTGCGCGGGCAGCGCCAGAGGGGCTAACCCCTCTGGACTCCCTTTTTCGCCTGCGGGCGGGACGGGGCCTTCACCCGCCGTTCACGCCCAGGGCTCCAGCCCGCCAGAACGGCGGCGGGCCGGAGCGGCCGCCCCGCCAACTCTTAATACCTCTCGCAAAAAGCAGCAAGGACGCCAGCGCAGCGCCAACGTCCCCGTCCCAGCCGAGTCAGCCATTCAGCCCGGCCTTTTCATATAAGTTGTAGAAATGGTGGGTGGGTCCGCAGCCCTTCCCCAGCGGCAGGGCGTGCCGGATCGCCGTCGTCACATACGCTTTCGCGTCCTCCACCGCCGCCGTGAGGTCTTTCCCCCGCGCGAGGTTCGCCGCAATCGCCGACGACAGGGTACACCCCGTCCCATGCGTGTTTTTGGTGTCAATCCGTTCGCTGCGGAACTCCCAGAACCGTTCCCCGTCGAACAGCGTATCGGCAGCATCCCCGGCCGCGTGCCCGCCCTTGACCAGCACCGCGCGGCAGCCCATATGGTGGATACGCCGCGCGGCCTCCCGCGCGTCCTCCAATGACACAATTTTCATCCCTGCGATGCACTCCGCCTCGGGGATATTGGGTGTCAGCACGTCGGCAAGCGGCAGCACCTCCGCCGCCAGCGTATCAATCGCCGATGGGTCCATCAGCGCGCATCCGTTTTTCGCGTACATGACGGGGTCGATCACCACATTCCGCGGCTGGTATTCCCGCAGCTTCGCCGCAACCGCCCGCATACAGGCCGGGGTCGACAGCATCCCGATCTTGACCGCGTCGGGCGGGATATCCTCAAACACCGCGTCAATCTGCGCCCCGATCATTTCCGGCGTGATATCCTGAATCTGTATCACGCGGGCGGTATTCTCCGCAACCACCGACACAATCGCGCTCATCCCAAACACGCCGTGCGCGCAAAATGTTTTCAAGTCCGCCTGGACGCCCGCGCCGCCCGAGCAGTCCGAGCCCGCAATCGTAAGTGCTGTTTTCATCGTTCCCTTGCCTCCAACGTGTAAATAATAAGCAAAACGCCCTCTTTGACCGAAATTTCGGCTTCTTCCCCAGTGAATTCGTTGCTGACCCCGATCGGGTAATCGTTCGTCATGGTATAGTTTTCGAGCCGGTATTTCAGCCCTGTTTCGCAAACGCCTGTGCTTTCCCCGCTCATGGAAAAGACCGAAACAAAGCCCTGAGAGCCCGCCGCGAACCGGACGCTGCCGCCCGAAACCACAGTGAACACCTCGTCCCGTCCGACCAGCCACCCGCGCCCGCCGCCCTTCGCAAGCATCACAAGGTTTTGCACGTTCGCCATCGTGTGGGCCGTCCTCCCGCCCGTGCCGCCATAGATCACAAAGCGCTCATAGCCGCGCGCCTGCCCCATCCGGATCGCCGCAAGGGTGTCCGTCTCGTCCTTCACAGGGTTCAGCCGGACAAGCCCCGGGTGCGCGGGCGCTGCGCCGAGCGAATCGAAATCCCCGATCACAAGATCAGGGTTTAGCGACTGTTTTTCCAGGTACGCATACCCGCCGTCCGCCGCAATCAGCAAGTCCCCCGGCTGCGGCTGCGGCGGGTTGCGGGGCGGCTCACCCGCCCCCATGATATAACACAATTTACGCATAAGCCATATCCCAAAACGCCAGCTCGTGCTCGCTCGCACGGCGGAAAATCCATTGCAGCCGATCCCTGCGCGCCCCCGGCAGGCCGCTGCAAAGCCCCTCGGCGTACACGCCCAGCGTCTCGCAGACCTGCCGGTAGCCCTCCCCGGTGTACTCCGACACCACATACCAGTAAGGCTGTTCGCGCACGCCCGGATAGCGCTGTAACAAATTATCAAATAAATAGAAGTAGCTGAGCGTGCAGGGCAGCGTCGCCATCATGATTTCGGGGAGCCCGCCAACCGCCGCCTCGCCGAGCATGAACCGGGTGTAATCGCGGCAGGCCGGGAGCGCGGGCATGCTGTCGGCCTGCCCCTCGGAAATGCCGTGTTCCCGCAGCCAGCGCACCCGCGCCGCCGACTCCCGCTCAGTGACAAAGCCCAGCTGGCTGTAAAACATGCGGAGGTCGCGGTAAGTCTCCGAGCGCTGGATGCCCACGCCAAACACGCGCGCATACTCGCGCAAGTAAATTGAATCCTGTACGATATAGTTGGTAAATTTCCGTTCCGGAAGCCTCCCCTCGTGCAGCTCCAGCAAGAACGGATGCCGCAGGCACTGTTCCCAAAGGTCCATTGCGCCTTCGACGGCTTCGCGAATAAAAGGCATGGCATTCCCCTCCCAAAAAGGCAAAATAAAAAGATGCTCCGGGAAAGAAGCATCGGCCTTTTGCGGGAGGGCTGCACGCCGCGCGCACGCCTGCCCGACACCGATTTACTTCCTACGCCGGTCTTAACCGTCAGGTTCAAAGGGTCGGGCTCGCGCCCTCTCAACTACATCAGTACCCCTGTAAATCTGTCGCACTTATTATATCGCACCGCCGCAGCCCTGTCAAGGCCGCGAAAAGCATTTCCAAAAAAACCCGCCATCCAGAGAACGGCACCACACCAAAACGGGGACACAGAAGCCCGAAATCGGCTTTGCATCCCCGTCTGGCGCTTCCAAACCGCGCCAGAAAACTTCATCTTTCAATCAAACAGACCGCATGGGCGGCAATGCCGAGCCCTTCGCCGGTAAACCCGAGCCCCTCCTCGGTGGTTGCCTTGACTGAAACGCAGCCGCAGTCGAGCCTGAGCGCCTGCGCGATGGCAGCGCGCATGGCCGGGATATGCGGCTTCATTTTGGGTGCCTGGGCAAGAATCGTCGCGTCGATATTGACAACCGAAAAGCCCTCTTTCTGGAGCAGCGCGCCGACCTCGCGCAGCAGGGCGATAGAATCCGCGCCCGCATAGGCGGGGTCGGTATCGGGGAAATGCTGCCCGATATCGCCGAGCGCCGCCGCCCCCAGCAGGGCGTCCATGACAGCGTGTACCAGCACATCCGCGTCGGAGTGGCCCAAAAGCCCTTTTTCATAGGGGATCACGACCCCGCCGAGGATGCACCTGCGCCCCGGCACAAGCCGGTGAACGTCGTAGCCGTGCCCAATCCGGAACCCCATTACACATCCCTCCCCTGCAAAAAAGCTTCCGCGACCAGAAGATCCTCGGGCGTTGTAATCTTAATGTTGCGATAGTCGCCCTGCGTCGCGCGGACAGGCAGCCCGGCAGCTTCAAAGGCGGCACAATCGTCGGTCAGCGGCAGGCAGCGGCGCAACGCCTTCACGAGCGCGCCCTCGATGCGCCCGCGCACGAAGCACTGGGGGGTCTGCACGGCGGCAATGGCATCGCGGGGCACATCGGCTTCGATTTTGCCGTCGCTGACGCGCTTCACCGAATCCTTCATGGGCACAACAGGGGCCGCGCCGCCGAACTCTGCCGCTGCGCGGATTGCGCCGCAGATCACATCATCGGTCACCAGCGGCCGCGCCGCATCGTGGATTGCGACGATATCGGTGCCGTCCAGGCAGGCGCGAACGCCCTCGAGTACCGAGTGCGCGCGCGTCTCGCCGCCGCGCACAAGGATGCACTTTTTAGACAGCCCATATTTCTTATACAAATCCTGATACACAAGAATATCCTCTTCCCGCGCAACCAGGACGATATAATCAACCATTTCGCACTGTTCAAACGCCGCCAGCGTGTGGATGAGGATGGGCACGCCGCCCAGCTCGGCCAACAGCTTGTTCTCGCCGCCCATGCGCTGCGAGGAGCCCGCCGCAGGGATGACAGCGGCGACGCACAAACGCGGCGGTTCCTTTTTCTTCCTACCAAAGAGCATCGAAAAAACACATCCTAAAAAAACCAAGTTTTACGGCCAAGAAATTCGGAAGCCGAACAAGCGTGCAGCTTCCGAACCCAACCATTATCCCTATCATATCACATAGCAGAACCGTCTGCAAGCGAATAAAAAAAAGAGCAGCACAGCAGCAGGCCGCACCACCCATCCCGCCCGCAGGCGAGAGCGGGATTCCAAAGGGGCAAGCCCCTTTGGCGCTGCCCGCGCAGGGCCGGGTGCAGGGCGGAGCCCTGCCGCGCGCCGCGCAGGCGTCCCCAGCCTAGCGCGGGCAGAGCAGCTCCACCGCCTCCGCCTTCATCTCCTCGGGGTCGCGGCCGAGCGCAAGCGAGAGCTCCGACGCAAGGATCTGCTTGGCAAGCCCCAGCATCTTCTTCTCGCCCGTCGACAGCCCGCGCCGCCGGTCGCGCAGCGTCAGCCCCTTGACAACCCCCGCGACTTCGAGCAGGTCGCCGCTGCGCAGCCGGTCCATATTCTCCCGGTAACGGCGGTTCCAGTTGCCGTCCGCCTCGATCTCCAGCGCCGGGAGCCGCCCCAGCAGCTCCTGCGCAGCCTCCGCCGAGCAGACCGGGCGCACGCCCAGCGCGCCGCTCGTCCGCACCGGTATGTACAAAACCACCCGTTCCAAAACGAGCCGCAGCGCATAATAGGTTTCCGTCTGACCGTCAATCGTGCGCTCTACAATCTCGTCCACAATGCCCGCCCCATGCATAGGATGTACAATCTTGTCTCCAACCTGGTACACAGCGGCTCCCTCCCTGTTTTAAGATACCGCCATTATACACTATTTTTATCTATTTTGCAAGTTTTTGGCTGAAAAAACCGTCAAAAAGGTGCCGATCACAGCGAGCGAGACCCCATATCCCGCGCAAAAAATACAGCTTCCGGCAGCGCACAAAAGGATCGCAAAACACAGGCTTAAAGCGGCGCGGGCGCGCCTTGCCGCGCCGCCTGCGATCGCCTCAAGGCAGGCGTAGCCGTCCATGGGGCAGATGGGCAGGAGGTTAAACGCTGATAACACAAAATTCGCCCCGGCGAACAGCGGGAAGCCGAGTGTCCGGAAGAGGGCGGCGGCGGCGAGGTTGGCGGCAGGGCCTGCGAAATGCACTGCGCAGCAGGCCAGCCTGCCGTCGGGGAGAATGCAGTCCATACGTCCGCCTGCGGCTGTCAGGCACAGGCGGCGCAGCGTGCCGCCTGTCAGGCGGAGTGCGAGCAAATGGCCGAGCTCGTGCAGGGCTGCCGCGGCGAGGAAGGGCAGCAGCAGCCCTTCGCTGTCAAAAAAGAATAGTAACGCGAGCATGACGAGGGCGCTGTCGGAGACTTCAAGCATAGCTGACGAAGGACGCGGGGTCGACGGCGTTGCCATTTTTCCAGATTTCGAGGTGGAGATGGTTGCCGGTTACGCGCCCGGTTGCGCCTACGAGGGCGATTGGATCGCCCATTTTGACGAGAGCGCCAGCCTGGGCGGTCACTTCGGAGCAGTGGGCGTACAGTGAGGTAAACCCGTCAGCGTGGCTGACAACGAGGTAATTGCCGTAGCTTGCGCTCACGCCGGTTTCGAGGACTTCGCCGTCGGCAATTGCGCCGATCGGGGTACCTTCGGGAGCGGCGATATCGAGTCCGTAGTGGAAATCGCCGGCGCCGTCGATGGGGTCATCGCGGCCGCCGAACGCGGAGGTCACAGTACCGTCGAGGGGGTTCTGGTGGGCGAAGGTCATGACGTAGAGGGTTTTATCGACGGTATCGGGATACCTTGTTTTTCGTCTTTCGGTGACGTCGTCGGCAGCGCCGGAGGACTCGGCGAGGGCTTGGACGTACTGATCTTCTGGCGAATAGACCTCTTGCTCGCCTACATCCTGCGAATTGTTGCCGGTACTGCCGCCGAAGGCAGAAATCACTCCGGAAAGGCTTGTGTTTCCGTTCACAAAGGTTTGGATGCGGTTGCGGAGGCTATCGAGCCTGGGGTCATCGCCGTAGCGGAAGATCACGGCGCAGAGGAACAGGGCTGCGCATAGGAGCAGGCGGATATCTCCGCCGGTAATGAGGGGTTCTTGTTTTTTTCTGCGGTTGACTGCCATATTTTTCACCTTCCTGCACCAGTATACGCTGATCCGGGCGCGGTTAGACCTGCTGCCGCAACATTCTTCCTGCCCACCGAGGGCTCTGCCCTCTGGACTCCCGCGCCTGCGCGGCGAGCGGCAGGGCTCCGCCCTGCACCCGCCGAGGGCTCTGCCCTCGGGACACCCGCGCCTGCGCGGCGAGCGGCAGGGCTCCGCCCTGCACCCGCCGAGGGCTCTGCCCTCTGGACACCCGCGCCTGCGCGGCGAGCGGCAGGGCAGAGCCCTGCACCCGCTGGGGCTTACGCCCCAGACCCCTGAGATGCTACCGCATCTCTTTTTCGCCTGCGGGCGGGACGGGGGCTTTGGGTTCCCGCCATTTCTTCACGCTCAACGACACAGCCCGCCAAAAGGACGGCGGGCTGGTCGGTTTCCCGCTCAGCCCGCTTGAAAGGTTTAGAACCTATATTTATTTTCTATCCCAAGCGGCTATAGCCGCTTGGGAGCCCCCGTCCCGCCCGCAGGCGAGAGAGGGAGTCCAGAGGGGCTAGCCCCTCTGGCGCTGCCCGCGCAGGGCCGGGGGTCCAGGGGGCGGAGCCCCCGGTGCTCGCCGCACAGGCGCGAAAACAGCTCACACGAAAATCTCGTTCTCCGCGCGGCGGCCGCCGTACATCGCTTCCAGCTCTTCCTTGTGGTACAAATAACCCGCATCGTCGAAATATTTCGCCCCCCGCGGACACCCCTTGATGCATTTGCAGCACTTCATGCAAATCCCGCTTACCACCGACGGGTCACCCCCGTTAATCGACCCCAACGGGCACACCGCCGCGCACCATCCGCATTTTGTACACGCTTCGCTGGTCTTCGGCTTCACCTTGCGGATATCGATCCCGTTCCCGTTCCGGTCACGCGGCGTGTAATACCCACGCACCGGCGATTCCCCCCGCACCGCAATCGGTGAAGCCAACGCCCCCGCCTGCACCTTCTCCGCAATCCTGTCCGCAAATTCCTGCACCTGCACAAGATCGTCCGCGTCCGGCCTTCCCCTGCCAAGCGTCGTCGAGAACGAATGCTCCCCCACAAACGCCCCGCCCGCAATCGTCCGGAATCCACCGCTTTCCATGATGTCCCGCAGCTCGATCAGCGCATCGTCATAGCTCCGGTTCCCGAACAGCACCACCGGCACCCCCAGCGCCCCGCTCCCCTGTACCGTGCCGAGATACTTCAGCAGCAGGTTGGGCACGCGCCCCGCAATCACCGGTACGCCCAGCACCACAAGATCATCCTTTTGAAAGCATTTCGGCTCCTGCCGCGCGCCGGGCGGCGTGAAGTCAAAGACCTCCGCACCGCATCCGAGCCGCTCAGCGATCCGCCCCGCAGCTGCCCGCACAACCCGTTCGGTCGTACCCGTGCCGCTGAAAAACATCCCGTGTACCGACATGTAAAAACCTCCCTTATCATGCAGCAAAAGGGCCCCTGCGGAGCCCTTTTATGCGCTTTTGTATCAATCTGTTATGTTTTGAAGCCAATTTTGACTTTTGCTGCTGTTATAGTCGCCAGTTTCGGCTTTTTCTGCTGTTGCAGCCTGCCGTCCCGCATCCCTGCGCGTGGACGTTATTCATCCGGCGCTTGCCCGTCGTGCGCTGGCCACTGGCATTCCATCAACTGCATCTCGCTGAATACCGCCCGGAAAGAGGAATCCTCCGGGCTGCACGCATAAACGCCAAAGCGGATTTCGTCCGCTGCCTCCCACAGATGGCAGATACGCATCTGCCGGAACCGCAGCCCGTCCTCCGAGCACTCAACGCGGAAGTCGTTCCCCCTGCGGCTCAGCCGGTACCACATCCCTTTGATAGACGCGTCGATCTCGGTCGTCGCCCAGTCAGAATAGCCGTGGTTGGTAACCACGCTCCCAAGGTGCTGAAATTCCCCGTTTTCGTACTCGATCGACGCTTTCAGCCAGTTTTCGCTGTCGAGATACACCACAACGCCGCACTGGTCGAAGCGGTGATGGCAGTCAAACGCGGCCTTTACAACGAAAGAGAAGTATTTTTCCTTTGTCCGCAGCTGCAAAACGGGCGCGTTGTCGTTGCGGAAGTGGTAATAGGTGCGCTGCCACAGGTCAGTGTGCGGGCGGGTGGTAATCTCGATCCGGCCCTCTTCCACTGCGCAGCCTCCCGGCTCCCGCGTCCATTCCATTTCGTGTACAGGAAATGACATAAAACCTCCTGATTTGCATCTAAAACCTGTTTTAATCCACCAAAAACGCCGGACGGCGGATAGCGGTTAGCGGAACACCCCAGCGTCGCCCCCGCCGATTTCCCACAGTAATCCATGCGGATATAAGAAGATATTCTTTGCCGTTCTATAACTGCCGATAAGTTTCTAAACAGCCCTATTTTGTAGGCATTTTTGTGATTTTGGTTGAAGAAACATTTTATTTTCCTACCATGTCCTACATCGTCCTGAGAAATTAGGTTGAAATGGTGTAGGTTTTGGTGTAGATTCAACCAATCTTAATCTTGCCTTCAAGGTTGGCAAAACACTTTTTCTTCTGCTCCATAGTGGCTTCGTTGTATACATCCATCGTAGTAGAAATATTGGCGTGACCCATGATTTCTTGAATGATCTTCAGGTTGGTTTCGTTTTCGCAAATGCGTGTGCAGAATGTATGACGTAAATTGTGGACTGAAAAGTGCGGGAGCAAAGTAGGCTCTCGTCTTTCTTTTTTCGCCCGGTCAACTTCCATAGTGTTATAGGCATTGATGATCCGTTTGAGAGTTTGATTGATACTGGTAGGATGATGGATAGTTCCCCTGTTGCCGACAAAAACAAAGTCAGAGTAACCGTCAATTTCCTGCTGACTGAATCCCGTCTGCATTTGTCTAAGACGTTCATTCAGCAAGGCACGTTTCACTTCCTTGAACATAGGAATGTCTCTTGTGCCAGCATCGGTTTTGGGAGTAGATATATAGAACCTACGTCCTTTACCTTTTTCAACTTCGGTATAAGAAACACTGTGATTGATAGAAATGATGTTCTCTTGAAAGTCACAGTCCTCCCACCGTAAGCCAATAGCCTCACCTATACGACAACCAGTTCCAAGTAAAAATGTGATCAGGCCAAGCCATTTGTGATACACGGACGAATTACGAAGGAAATCGACAAATGCTTCTTGCTGCTGTTCTGTCAATGCGTGGCGTTTATCCTGCCCCCATCCATTCTGCTTTTTGAGTTCCGCATAAACTTGATAAGCTGGATTAGACCTGATATATCCATCACGTACTGCCAGAGTAAAGATAGGATGTAAAATGGTATTGACAGCATGGATCGTGTTAGGCTTCATTTCCTTATCAAAATACAAAGAAAGATAGAATTGCTTAATATCACTGTACTTGATTGAACCGATTGGACGAAAACCAAGTTCGTTCCTAATCCAGTTGTCATAAGTGTTCGCATAGGTAAATCGTGTAGAGGGTTTCAGTTCTTTTTTCATGCTCATGTACTTTTCATAGAAGTCGTTGAGCGTTTTTTTGTTTGCAACAAAACTTTGAATCCCATCATCCGTATCACGTGTAAGTTGCTTTTCAATTTCTCGTAAGGGTTCACAAGCCCGTTTGTGTGGTGGCAACTTATCAGTTTCTACAAGCCGCCAACTATAAATTGTACGTCTAACACCTCCTGCATCGTTAAAGCGATACATATACATTCCGTCAGATCGTTGAGTTTCACCATTCCTTAAAACTCTGCCTTTTGAATCACGCCGTTTTGTTTCAGTTTTTTTTTCGGACATTGTACACTCCTTTCTTATCCGAAAAAAGACCCTAATGTGGTTGATTTAATTATACCACATCAAGAGTCTTGATTCAAGGCAAATTACAAGATATTTAACTTATCAATGTAGTTTTCAAATTTCTTACGTTTAATTTGCGCTCTCGTTCCATTCCACAAAATGAAATCTGCATCTTTGTTTTCAGAAACGATTTGGTATAATTTGTCTCTACCAATTCTAAAATAAGCTGCTGCTTCATCTATCGACAAAGTGTATTTCTCCCAAAATGGGATTTGGCGTGATAGTGCTATTGTTTCGTGTATATTATCACCCCCCCGCTATCTTAAATAATAATTTAGTTTTAACTATCTTGCTTTAGTTTGCTAATAACAGTTTGTAAAAGTTCGGATTGTTTTAACATTGCATCTTTGTTTTCATAAAAATGCTTATATGTATCGTTTGATTCTATATGCTTTGATTTTTCTAAGAACTCTTGCTTAGATATAATTCCTTTTTCTACTAATAGGTTAATGATTGTTCTAAGTGCAACATCTATATTAATAATTTCTTCTAACAACGATAAACTGGTATTTACATTTAAAAGTTGTGATTCAAAAAATTCCATTTCCATAATTTGTACACCTCTCTTTTCTTTTACATCCAAGTTTATGTTCGGATTGCAACCATATATGATCGCTTATATACCCATCAGTATACATTTCTGGAGGAACAGGTTTTCTTAACCACCATGTAGTATTGACACGAACCTTATTATATTTTTTTAACATTCGTTTTAATTCAATTTCTTTGAATTTATAAGCAAAGCATATTGCTCCAGTCCAAAGTAGGCCAATAATATCATCAACAATTCTCGGCTGAATTTCACCATAAATTAGCACTTCAAGTAATTGCCAGCAAATGCTTATAGCAACGACAATACTAATGAGCCATATGCAAAATTTGTGATTCATTTTCATTGTGACTATCTCCTTTTATTTCGATAGTTAGAGTATCGTTCAGCAAATCCTTTCTCAAACTGCCTAATCTGACCATCGAATAGAAAGCACCTATACCACGGCAACTCATCTTCTTCGTGATCCGAAAAATCGTAATCACGCACTCCATCAGTCCACATAAAATGACACATTTGAAATTTGCCATTATGAAATCTTGGCTTGCAGAAATATATCTTTATATTGGAGCCGCCAAAGAGTTTTGCTTTAACGGCCTCAATGAAACAGTTTGATTTATAGGTTTCTGTTATGTATTGAAAATTGTTCATACCGATGTTGAACCTATCCCACCAGTTCGGACAGCAGTAGCATTATCATTGTCTGTAACGTCATATCCCATGATAATGCCTTGTGCAAAAGCATCTCCAACGTTGACTTCAAGTGTCTTACCTGTCTTACTGTCGTTTGTGATCTTAATGAAAATATGCCCCTCATTACTTTCATTATTATAGTAATCACCGTCTACAACACCAACAGTATTATCAAGTTGCATCCGATATTTAAACCCATAGCTGCTACGGGGATAAAGCATGAGAACTCTGCCGTGGCTTAATTGAGCCTTGACAAATGTAGGAACCTTAATGGTCTGTCCCGGCTTTAATTTAAAAGAGATAGGAGAAAAGAAATCATACCCAGCACTCCGCACAGTGGCTCTATGCGGAAGTTTAATATTCTCATAGGGTGCAACACAAATTACACCGTTTTTGGCAGTACAATCACTTGTTAATACCTTGTTATATTCTGTTTCAGATACACGTTCAAACTTATTCATATAGCCCTCCAAATGTGATATTTTTCATATGCTCTAAGAATGTGCTGCATGAGCATTGCTCTTGTCAAAAGGCCAACACCGCCCGGAACAGGAGTTATCAAGATATTCTTTGTGTTAGTTTTGTCAATAGATATATCTCCGCACAATCTATCTTCAGTATGGTTAATACCTACATCAATAACTACCGCTCTTTTTTTGAAAAGACTACTGCTTATAAAATCTGGTTTACCAACTGCGCTTACAAAAATGTCTGCTTTCTTAGCAAGTTCCTCAAGTTGCTTGCGATCCGTAAAGGAGTGGCATAAACATACTGTAGCATTTGCATCTGTCATAAGACGTGCCATAGGTTTACCAACAATATCGCTTCTACCAGCAATGACACACAATGCACCTTCAGCAGATACACCAATTTCATTAAGCATTTGCATGATACCGTCAGGTGTACAAGGGGCGAAAGGAGAATCAGTTAAGAACCCGTCTACATCTTTATCAGGATTCATATGATCTTTAAAATCATCCATCGTCAGGCTAAAGGGTAAAGGCAACTGGAGAATAACACCGTCTGCTTCCATGCTGTATTTCAGTTCTTCAAGTTTCATACTGACTTCATGATAGACCTGTTCACGTGTTGTAGCTGGAATATGAACGTGTACACATTCAAACCCAACTTCTTGAGCATCCTTAATCTTGCCTTTTATATAGGCGGTTGATGCAGGATTATCACCAACTTGAAGTACATAAAATTTAGCTTTTATACCATGTGCTTTAATCTCATCTTTCCATTTCTGAGCAATAGACTTACAATCAATATACTCCATTCAATCCTCCGCAGTTGTATTTATTGTTATATGCCATAGCTTCTACCGGGGCATTTAAGCCTCTCCATAATGTCTGCAATGAGAACCTTATACCCATCAAGACTACCATCATAGTGACGGCAAACGATACCATGCTTATTCAGGAATGTAAACAGATCAGCCGCTAACTGGTCGCTCTCGCTTTCTGTCTGGAAACGTCCAACAGGATTGTAAGGTTTAACACGGTTGACAAACACATTCATTGAGTCATAAGAGTTAAACACCTTAGTACAAAGGGTATCAAACTCATCACCAAGCACAGGATCGTTAGCATAGAAAGGCGACAGAATGATGGGGGAGTCTGTCACTACAACATCAACCTTATCTTGAAGGCGACTGATACGGAAATACTGTTTACCAAAGATATAGGCTTGATTCTGAAACACGGCCTTGCTCTCTTCCCAAACTTTATCTTTAGCAAACTCTGTGACTAATTCTGCATTAATGCCAGCCATCTTGAGTTGCGAGAAGATATATGCTGCACCAGTAGACTTTCCTGCTCCGGGCGCACCAAAAAGATTTACAACAAGCATTAGTTACCCCTCCCTAATTTTTGCTTTTGGATTGTCTGTCATAGAATAATTTGCAATTACATCTTCTACATCATGACGAATATCCTCAACCAATTCACTTTCTTCTGGATCAAGGTCATCTGTTTCAAATTGGACTTCAAGAATATATTTCAAGTATTGCCTCCATTCATGTCATTCCATAAAACTGTTTGATTGGATTTTAAAGATTTTTGCACATCAATAATCCTTTGATTGCTTGAACCCATAAACTGTAATGTAATATCTCTCTTGTCGATTTCAAATTTGCCATCGACAATCACATTACATAACCGAACAATTTTTTGAATCAATGCTTCGTTTTGCGTTGCAGGAACATTAAACGCAAAATCTTCAAATTTATAACCTGTATACAACCAAACAGCTTTTTGAGGGAAAATGGTTTTGAATTTGAAAATAATGCGATAAGTTAATTCGGGATTTGCTAAAGGATCGCCACCTGAAAGTGTTAATCTACTGGCATATTGAATATCGTAGTAATATTGCATTAACTGATCTAATACTGAATCAGTAAATTTTATGCCGCCGTCCTTACTCCACGTTTGAGGATTTTGACACTCTGGACATTGGTGGGGACAGCCTTGAGTAAAAAATACTGCCCCCAAGCCAATACCATTTGCTACATCGTCATATTCAATACCAGCGTATCGCCAGTTATTCATTCTTGATCAGAGGCAACTTGTGGAGTATAGTTGCTATGTTTTTCACGTTCAAGAACTTCACGCTGCTTACCATCATTGAAATTACGATAATCTGTGGTAAGATACCCTGTGACACGGCGAAGCTGCTGAATGTTTTCGCTGCCACACTGAGGACACTTATCATTAAACTCACCCTGATAACCGCAGTTCAGGCAACTATCAATAGGGAAATTAAAAGCCAAATAGGGAATATCAAGTACCTTAAACGCATAATCAATAATGTCCTCAACCGCTTTTGTATTCTTGACAAAAGTGCTATCCAGTTCAACATATGTAATGCAACCACCCGTTGGGTATTTGCAGAACGGAGCCTCACACTCTAACTTTTGCTGAATGGACACTTTCTCCCATACAGGAACATGGTGAGAATTTGTCAGATAATCATGAGAGGTTACATTCTCAATTACACCATACTGTTTACGAAGTCCCATAAGAGCAGTTCGGCAAAGTCCTTCTGCTGGAGTAGCATAACAAGAGAAGTTCAAATTGTTACGCTCAGATGCTTCGGCGGCATACTCGTTAATACGCTTTACAACAGAGATGGCAAAATCATGAACCTCTTTATCGTGAACATGGTTCTTTCCGAAAAGAGCCTGACACATCTCAGCAATGCCAATATATCCAATAGCAAGTGTGTTATGGCGCAGCGCATTAAACACATCCTCTTCGCAGTTTCTTGCATCCTGAATAGTATTATTCTGATACATAAACGGTGCAGACTTAGGAGACTGACGTACCATAATTTCAAATCGTTCTAAAAGTCCACGCTCTGTCAACTGCAAGGTTTCCTCGAAAGCCTTCCAGAATCCATCCAGATCGGGATTATCACGATTACCAAGACAAATGCCGAACTCGATACCCAATTTAGGAAGAATAATCGTATTCGGAACATTATTACCACGTCCCTGTCGGATATAACCAAGGCCATGACGGTCATATCCAATCAATGTACGGCATCCCATAGTGGCAAAGTATGTATCTGGATCATTTTCATCTTCATGAGCCTGTGACCAATCACAGTTACACCAATTAGGATAAATACGCTTGCTCATTGACACAAGGGCGTGTTGCTTGAGATCATAATTCGGATCAGTAGGATTGGCATTTGTACCCTGTTTATATTGGAAAATACTAATAGGGAAAATGCTTGTAAGATGATGCTGTCCAATACCATCAATACTTGCATCCATAATCCACTTTGTAACCAATCGCCCTTCAAAACTTGTATCTCTGCCAAGGTTAATACTGGTGAACGGAACCTGTGAACCCTGTCTGGATTCAAGAGTATTGAGATTATGATAGAGTCCTTGAGTAGCCTGTTTGCCCTCACGCTCCAGCATATCCATAGCATACTGATAAACAGCATCACCAAAAGATTTCATGAAATACTCATTATTGATATTCTTTTTCTCTCTCTTCCATTGATCAACAAGCCAGTCTACATCATCTCTGGTATAATGAGCAAGATATACAAGTCCATCTGCAAAATGCTTATAAAAACTGAGTTTTACAAACGGAGCAAGGTCATAGTCAAGATGAATACTACCAACGCCACCAAATTGCACCTGACTTTGACACTGGAAAGCAACAGCCACTAACTGACACGCTGTACTGAAACTTGTGGGAGGTCTTACATCACCATTACGTGTTCTAAACCCGTAAGTAAAAATTTCTTGGAAATTCAGATTGAGGCAATTATGAATACCGTAGATTGCCTTTTCAAGATCATGCTGATATACCAACATCTCCTTATGTGCATTAGCAACATCTTGAGACAGGCCATCAAAATCCAATGCAATCATCTTGCCAATATCAGCCGAAGCCTCTTTTTCACGTCCAGAGAATGAAGATTCATCAACATTTGCATTAGAACGGAAATTAACCTTTGAATCAGCACGTACCATAATTTTCTTGACAAGGCTACTGTTCCGTTCACGGATTTTTGTCCGTTCGTTGCGGTATAAAATATACGCCTTGGCAATATCCTTGCGCCAACTCAGCATAAGTTGAACCTCAACCATATTCTGAATCTGTTCAATAGATAAATTCTCGTTTGTACGTTCAGCAATTCGATCAGCAATATCATAAGCAAGCTGCTTTGTGTCATCTGCTAAGAAACCATCAACCTCTACAATAGCCTTACAAATTGCGTCACTGATTTTTGTCTTATCAAACTCGACTTCTCTACCGTCACGCTTTGTTACAGTCATCGAACCACTCTCCTTCCAATTTATTAAAGTAGAATTTTGCCAATCTCATTCCATCCATGAACTCTAATAAGACCGTTTTCTTCAGCATTGAAATTTTTGTTATGAGGTTGACTCATTAAAATCCCCTTATAAATTCCACCGTCAAAATTGTGTACTCCATCATCAATTAGATAATCCCCTTGGATAAGTTGCTTTCTTTCTGTAATGATGAACTGCGACCATTTAAGAAACGGATACATTTCAAGGATTCTTTCAATTTTTGTATCACAGGTTTGATAATTTGTTGCTGTTACAATATATAATTCATCCTGTTTATTAAGTTGTTCAAGAACCTCATAGCAACCATTAATAGGATTAATTTTGTGCCAGAACCCTTTATCGAAAATCGGTGCATAAACCTGTTCTTTGGTAAGTCCCGGAAAGAACAGGCTTACATTCCAATCAACAATCTCACTACTATGTACAGTAGTTCCATACAATCCATTAAGATGTGTCACCCACGTTTGACACAAATTCTCAATAGTATCATCTGCATCACACAGAATGATTCGTTTATTCTGCATTTAGACCTCCAATAGCCTTTAGAATTTCAGGAACTTTCTTTTCAAGGTCTTGCAAGCTACCATCATTAACTACATAATAGTCATATTCATAATCGTCAAGAGCAGTTTCAGAAGGATGCGACAACTGCTGCGGCGTTAGGCCAGAGTCATAATCAGGACGATAGATACGTACAAGACTTGAATCAATGTCTCCATCAAAACATTCAACTTCATTGACGAACCGTGTATCAGGAATAAGAACGTAATCCCATTCATGACTGAACATTGTCAAAATGTCCTTAATAAAGCCAGCCCAAAAATTCTCATTCTGTTTCCGAACAACATCTGTACCAACATACTGCAAAAGAGTTCTCCCAGCTTCGTCTTTATTGCCATCCCAATTAAAGAACTTTTCGCAGACATACTTAACCAGATCACCATAATGAGCAATCAATACACGATAACTTTTATCTTCGAGATGATTCTTTAACATCCCAGCAAGAGTGTCTTTGCCATGTTGAGCCTTCCCGGAAATTAAAATTACTTTCATTTTATGCCCCCTTACAATTTCTACTTAGGCAGTACATCAATTTGCTTTCAAATTCTATTCTTTCTTGATTTGCTCTTTCTGGAGTATCAAACAATCCAAGATTAAACTGTTTTCTATCAATTTTAATGTACGCCTTGTATTTACCACTTCTCACATCAAATGAAACTCCTTTATATCCAGTCAATGAGTTTCTTGGAGGATTTCTATTTAAGGAATTAATTTGGCTATCAGCAACTCTCATATTAGAACGGCGACAGTCAAGTTTGTTTCTGTTGATATGATCAATTACAGTTTCCTTTGTGGTTTGCGTAATATATTTGTGCAACAACACATCTTTTCCTGTTGCTGGATTTTTATCTCTGGCATAGCCATACTCTGTTTTTCTCCAAAAGACTTTTTGTGCATTATCTTTATCACTTTTGGAAATAAGAGCGTAATCACATATTCTATTGGTATGGGGATAATACAATTCAATTTTGTAATAATCCCCACACTCAATATATTTATTAGTCCGTCTTGGCATCTGTCACATACTTCTTATACAGATCATCAAAGACAACTGGAATCATCATCTTAAATGCCTTCAAAAGCATAAAAGCAATCTCCCTCATTTGCGGATGTGCTGCCGGAGAACACCGTAAGTTAAAGAAATGCCTCCACTCCCTAATATTCATAGTGATACAAATTTCAGTCTTGGTAGAATTGTTCAGAACACTTCGTGCAATCTGAGGTGTAGCACCAAGAGCAATCATTTTATTGTAGTGCCGCTCTGCATCCAAACAAGCCTCTACCCACTCATCATAGATTTGGGTTTGAATTGCGGCATCCAACTTACTAATCTTTGGATCAAGATTCATTCCACCCATAATGTCAATATATGTAATCTCATTGCCAAACTTATCTTTAGCATAATTACAATATCGTGTGGACTCTTGTGCAAAGCTGGCAATTCGGTGACGTACTTCCTCATGAGAAACACCACGATCATTGATTAATTTGACTGTGATGTTGTAGTGTTCAATGACTGCTTCATGTCCACGGTCAATAATATTCTGAACGAATTTGTTGCAGGAGTCATCCGTAATTTTGTCCTCGCTCTTGTAGCAGGTGCGCCCCACTTCCTCAAGTGTTTTCAGGATTTCAATACCATCAATAGGTGTAATAATCTTAAATGCTGGGGAAATAATGTTCATAAATCGTCCTCCAATATAGTTGTATTTATTGTTATTTAGGATTCGTTTTCAGCCTGATAATCAGCAAAGCAATACTCACAAAGATAACCTTTCTTGCCACGATTATTAATTTTGCGCATAGTTCCATGTGAACTTCCACACTCCATGCAACTAATCTTAATGACCTTCCTTGGTTCATCCATCTGCTCAGAGTTTTGACGCTTTGGATAATTATTACGCTTCATTATTAATTTCCTTTCTGTATTTGATAAGATTTTGTGGAATAACAAAAATAATGATTTCCAATCTGTTCATAAAGCAAATCATTATATTGTTTCGTTGAAAAGAACAATACATTTATATTCAAAACTGGATAAATTTCAGATAACACCTCATCAACTATATCATGCTGTAACTGACATTTCTCTTTAGCATATATTGTTTGAGTGGGCATAACCTTCTCAACTTCATTTTGCATTGCTGCCGGACTTATCATAATAATGCTAAACACTATTATTAAAAACACGGCTGTTATTGTTATGATTCTTTTCATGTATCTCCTTTATTTTCATATGGTATTCCCAAGTAATCCATAACTTCCCTATAACCAAGTCCACCTTCTTCACGGCTTTTCATAACAAATTTATATGTATTTGGCTCAATATTCGCTAAACGTTGAATACGATTTGGTTCTTTTTCTAAATGACAACCAAACAAACAAAGTTTGCATCCTGTATTGTGTTCTTTGGTAAATTCAAACTTTCCGTTTTCAAGTTTAATGATCTCTCCATATGGCGGCGCAATAGGAATATTAAAATCATGCAAGTACCTCAATATATCTTGCCGAGTCCAAAATCCCATAGGAGTAGATTTACCATGTCCATCCTTAAAAGCATTACAACCTGTCTTTAGGTAAGCATCCCTTCTCATTTGGCTATCTTCAGCCAAAGTTCCATAAATCGGATTTGCTTTTACCTCTTTTTGAACAAGTTTAATCGGCTGCTTTTTTAGAATATCACAGCAATGTTCACTAATAGGAAATGGGGCATTGATTAAAAAACGCCATTTCTTTGGGATTGACCATGTTTTCGAGATATTATTATCTCTGGTATATCCAGAAAGTCTCAATACAATAGTCGCTGGACAATTTATAGAACGTAAATAATTTGCAGTTTCAATTCCCTGATCAAGATGTGGCTCAATATCATCTTCATATTTTAAGCCTCTTTCGTCAAGGAACTCTTTAACGTCCCGTATCATTCGAGCAACTTTTTTACTTGCAACTGGATAACCCTCAGTTCTAACAACATCAAAGAAGTTTGTTTTTGCACGAACAATATGTAAATCAATCACTATATTATACTTTTGTTCAATATATTTGCAAAATGCTTTTACGTGTTTTGGCATAGCAACAAATTCATTACTTGTGTTTGCATATATAACAAGCAAAGGTTTATTTCCATGTTGCTCTTTTTGAATTGACCAAAATTTTGCAAACATATCTAACAAAACTGAACTATCTGCCCCCCCCGGAAAATGAGAGAGACACATTATAATCAGTCTTTTGACAAAACTCAAGAAACTTTGCCGTTGTAACTTGTATCTTAGTTTCAAATGGTCTTGCTTGCATTTTTAACAAGTCCTCATTTGAGTAAGTATATTCTCTCATCAAAAATTTCACCTTTCGTGTTTACAAATTGAAAAATGTGTGCTATAATTCAAATGCTACATTTTGAAATAGGGAGTTGATCTAAAATGGCAGAAGCCGAAACCAAACGAAAATTGAACCGCCGCCCCGCCGAAGAACGTATTGCCGAAATTGACAAAAAGATTGCTGGACATAAAGAGGCAATCAAGAAGTTAGAGGCAAAGAAACACACGATCTTGAATCCAAAGCCACGTGCATCTAAGGCTGCTGGTCTGAAAGCCCTTATTTCAAAAGCTAAAGAGGCCGGAATGACCAATGAAGAAATTGCTGAAAAATTAGGTATCTCTCTTAATGATGATGCCAATACTGAAGAATAAAGGTTGTTGATGGGATGTGTGTTTAGGCGCACATCCCACCTTTTTTATCGTATCATTGATAATCCAAGCATTTGTTCTTTATGTAACTCTTGCCAACGTTCATCCCAATAAGATTCAATATTCTCAAAGCAAGATTTACAGCATACAATATAATTACTTTCTTCATCCATGTATGAAGTGTTCTGTCTACGTCTTTTTATGCTGAATCGAAACCATCTACCGCAGCATGGGCAATATCCTAATAGTTTCTTGAATATTTTCACTTAATCATCTCCATAAACTCTTGCTCCGTTAAAATTGTTACGCCAAGTTGATTGGCCTTTGCCATCTTTGATCCAGCCTTTTCACCAGCAATTAGATAATCTGTTTTTTTAGAAACCGATCCAGCGACTTTCGCCCCAAGTTCCTCTAACTTTTTAGTAATACTATCTCTTGTAAAATTACTAAGCGTACCTGTGGCGACAACGACTTTATCTTTGAATGGATTACTTTGTACAATCGCAATTTCAGGCTTCAAAATTTCAATGTAATCAAGCAACTTTGCAAAAAGTGCAACATTCAAGGGATCATCAAACCATTCTTTTATGCTGTTTGACATTACCTCACCAAAGTCATCAAGAACAGTCCAATCAAAATTGTTTCCTACCAAATCCTCAAACTTTGTTACATCATATTCACAATACTTTGCAATGGCTTTAGATGCCGTTTTGCCAACATTAGGAATACCCAAAGACACAAGGAACTTGTCAAATGAAACATTTCTTGATGTTTGAATAGCACCCCATAACTTTTCGTATGAGCGTGTTCCAAAGCCATCCATGCGGATAATCTCGTTTCTGTATTGGTCGAGGCGGTAGAGGTCTGAAAAATCATCCAGCCATCCATTTGAAATGAAACGCTCCAGCGTTGCTTCAGACAGGCCATCAATATTCATAGCTGGTTTGCTTACAAAATGTTCAAATGCTCCTAATTTCTTTCCGGCACAATGAGGATTCTTACAATACAATGTTTCTGTATTGTTTACCTTTTCTGCAACGAGTCCATGCCCACACACAGGACAGACATGAGGATACTCTACATGAAGATTATCTGTTCTATTCTCAGCAGAAAGATTTTTAAGGATTTGAGGAATAATCATGTTGGCCTTATAGACTCTAATGTTGTCACCAACACGTAAGTCAAAATCTTTGATGTAACTAAGGTTATGTACGCTGGCTCTGGCAACCACTGTCCCATCCAGATCAACAGGGTCGAAAATTGCCACAGGTGTAAGTTGTCCTGTTCTGCCAAGCGACCATTCAATATCTTGCAAAACTGTATCTGCGGTTTCATCCTCAAACTTGAAAGCAATACCATCATTGTTATGATGAGAAGTACCACCTTTCTGCTTTGAATAGGCAATACTATCATATTTCATAACAAGGCCATCAATAGGAATACCTCGTTTAACAGCCACATTTTTAAGAGTATCAATTAGTATTTCAAGATCATCACGACTACTCTTATCAAATACTTTGAGCATTTCAGGTAATTCAAAACCAAACTCAGTGCAACGATTAATTTTATAAAACCTTGAATCGTTTCCTCTTATGCTGCCTAATTCCTCAAACCCTTCAAGCACATCCCAAAGCATCCAAGCAATATTGCGCTCTGCACAAATCCCACTATCAAGCTGCCTGACTGATCCTGCTGCCAGATTTCGGGCATTGGCATATGGCTTTTCGCCAGCAGGAAGATTGTTGTTGATTGCCCTAAAATCACCCTCATGGATAATAGCTTCGCCAACAACCCTAAGAAATCCTTTATACGGAATGTTTAGTGGAATGTTCTTAAAAGTTTTTGCATTATGGGTAATATCCTCACCAATATACCCATCACCACGGGTAGAAGCCTGAATCAACTCACCACCATCATAAATCAACTCAACCGTCAGGCCATCATACTTGAGCATTAACAAACACGGATTCTCTTTTGCAAACTTCTTTAGATCATTCTCATCCTTAGTTTTGCCAAGTGAGAGTAGCGGAATATCATGCTGCACCTTTGTCAGCTTGCTCTTAACCTCATACCCAACAGTCTGTGTAGGTGAATTACTTAGAATAATCCCCGTCTCATCTTCAAGCCGCTTTAATTCGTCAAACAAAGTATCGTACTCTGAGTCTGGAATAAGCGGATCAGAACGATTATAATAAGCATCACGACACTCGTTGAGTTTTTGCACAAGTTCAGAAATTCTTGAACTATTCATATAATCTCCTTTCCTTGTTGTATTTATTGTTATTTGCTTTTTGGTTGGTAGGGCATCCGAAAGAATACCCTACCTATTACTATTATAGTTGTATTTGTTGTTATTGTCAAGCGATTAGCGCAAATTTTTTCTGAGAAAGTATGTAAATACTCCATATAGAAAATAACCTGAATACTGCGGATCGGGCATGAACATCATCTGAAGATCATAGCGATGGTTAAACGCATGAAGGCTTGCAAGATATGCCTTGGAAGAGAATTTTGTGTCATACTTACTTGTAACAATATCTTGGTAGTTTGCATTTTCAATTAACAAATACTTTTTGCCCGGATATGTAGCCATTTCTTCCTCAAACCTTGCCCTGTTCTGAGAAAAATTGCTACTCAATTCCTCCAGCGATCCTTTCCGCTCTACCATGATTTCTTTATCAAAAAACAAATCACGATCAATGTTCAGGTCTGGATTGGCAGGAACATAGAAGCTATAGTCCCCATTCGACAATGCTTTTGTCTTATGCGGAATATTCTTTTTATCAAACCAATCAAGAATATGTTGATTTTTCTGTTCTCTTGTATCTGTAAGAATCACAATAGATTTGACAAGTTGATCTATTTCTTTATCAGTATACTTGTACAAAGATAAAATTTTACATCACCTCATTTCACTGAAACACCATTTTTGATTAAAAAATCAGCTAAATCATTCATTGATTCATCATTAAATTCTTCAAAATCATCAAAACTCATTGTACCTATCGCAAATGCTGATTTATCTCTTGTAAGATTAAACGAATAGCAATCACCACCAACACAAAAATATTGGCAAAGAAGTTCTATGAGTTTATCCTTTCCCATTACTTGTACCTCACATTAATTGAGAGATTTGTAAGTGTAATTTGACGAATCTCTTCCCATCTATTCTTAAAACGTTCTGGAAATTCTTCTGCTTGAGTCTCTTGTAGAATGTCGATCACACCTAATGTATACGATGGAGTCATTTGTGATGAAAAATCTGATTCAGGCAAATCAGGAAAACTTAAATTCTTACAAAGAACATTAAAGTTTTCATCCATACGAATACATAAATTTGTCAACCCATTGCTATATGTAATCCTATGATCCTTGTTCATATAGAGATATTGCAACAATGTAGATATGTCTCCAAGTGCAAACAAATCATCTTTTGTTCTCATACAACACCACATTTCTTAATAGGATTATAACCAGTACAAATATATATGTTATGCACTACTTTTTGTGCTTCTTCGCACTCATAACAGTTGATACAATAACCACTTACACAATCGTCATATTTAGCGTTGTCTGTACAATTAGCGCATAGACAACATTCATTCCTATAGGGACATTTCATACTGGCTACACTCCTTCAGTGACGTTATCTCTTACAAAAGACCATTTTTTCAAGATACACTCATGATCTGTCTGGCTTTGCTGCCAATCACCATTGGCATCCTTAGACCAACGGCCTTCATCAGAACACTCCAACGTTTTAATAATGTCTCCAACATTAATAGGTGCTTCGTCATATTTCTTTCGGCGCACTTTAACTACCTCTGTAGAGCCATCACAAAGGCGATACAGTGTTAATTTAGGATTCTTATACTTACACTCATATTCCTGCACAAAAGCGTAATCCGGCAGCATATCAGGCATAACAGTCTTGACATAGCCGATGTTATTAAGTTCATATTTCAGGCGTTCATTAAATGGAATTTCAACATCATCTAAATCATTCCAGATTTCATTGAGTGCCGTATTATAATCAAACTTTCGATACTGCTTGTCTGTGGCCTCTGAATACTTCATAATGTAAGAAATAAACTCTTTTGGTGGATTAGTCTTACTAAATTGCGAACGCTCATACAGTTTGTCAAGAATCTCAACAAACCTCTTAATTTTGCCAATAGAACCAAAATCATCAAAATAGCCAATCTCAATAAGCGTATTGATTTTTGCACTATTTAGACTCTTTTTCTTTTTAAGTTCTTTCCAAAGTTCATAAAAATTCTTAAACTTCTTTTTGCCAAGAGAATATAAGTCATTCGCACACCCTTGGCTCAGTCCCTTAATAGACAGCAGCGAAGGATAGATAGTGTGATTGTCTGGATCAGCAACAAACTTTCTGTTATCAAGGCCAAACCGAAAATCGCCCTCTCGAATACCAAAGGCTTTATTCATCTCTTGTTTGAGTTCTGCAACCTTATCTTTCTTTCCCTTATCTGAATATGTCTGAAGAAGAACTTCATAGAACTCATATGGATAGTGGGCTTTGAGATAGGCATTGTAAAGGCTGTCCAGTGCCATACAATAGGCGTGGGCTGAGTTGAATCCATATCCACAAGAGTCTGAGATGATCTGCCATACCCTTGCACTATCCTCTTCTGCCTTTTCTGCCGACACGCCCTCATCTTGCATAATCTTATCTCGGAAACCATTAATAAACCGTTCCTTCAGAGGCTTAACCTTTTCAGGGTGTTTTTTTGCAATAGCCTTGATAATACCATAGCACTCATCAATAGGGAATCCAGCATAGTTCAGAGTATTCATAGTCTGCTCTTGGTAGAGAATGAAACTCTGCGGTAATTCCTCTGTCTGAAGAATCTTGTCAAATGCAGGAATATCATAGGAAAAGTCCTCACGATTCTCTAATTTAGAATACATAGACTTAAATGCTGGACGAATAGCTGCAATAAACGCTGACAACTCAGAAACGTTCTTGGGCTGATACTTCATAGACTTTCTGGTGGTTGAGGCTTTCTCAACCTGATTTACACCCATCGTATATCCATTGGCGTAAATATTCCATACAGCCTGATCATTTTTGACTAATTCCATAAGCCTATTAACAGTATGTGGTGTAATGCCTATACGCTTATAGATCATATCAACCAGAAGCACAACATCGACCTTGAGAATATCATTCTTCAAGAACTTATAATTTTCAGCAATCGCACCGTCAATTACAGCGGTCATGTACTCTTTCTTTGTGGTATCACTCTTACACTTGATTAAACCTATTTCCTCACGAATACTGCCAGCATACAAAAGGTAAGCACATGGAGCCTTTTTCTTGTCAGTAATAATGCCCTGATACTTTTTGCTTGCGTCAATGTAGGAATGGTATTCTTCATCTACATAATCATAAATGCTAATATCGTCCTTTTCATCATCGTCAGCATATTTCATGGCCTCATCATACTTCTCTATCTGCGTAGAAATAGTATTTGCGAGTTCAAAATCCATGTTCTGTGAACGTGCATATAACTTAAACGCACTCTTTTTCTTGCACGTACCAAAGGCGATCATAGGATAAGCATGATCCTTACCCAAGATTTCTTCCTGCGCCTCCGCTGCAATTTCTGGTGTACCCCAATTCAGGTCAATATCAGGTAACGACTTTGTTTCAAGAATACGACTCTTACTGATAAATCGCTCCGGGTACAATTTAATAGGACTCTGGAAACGATCAACCTTTGAGAATCCAAGGAGAGTATTGGTGAAATAACCAACCGAACTGCCACGGCCTGAGTTTGTCAAAACGCCCCCTTTTTCAATGGCACGTTTCACCATATAATAGTCAATCAGGAAGTAATCAGACATATTTGTATCCTTAATTACCTGAACTTCTGTCTTTACTCCTTCAAAATACTCATCATACTGTTCTTTAGGAACATCCTTGACATATTCCTTGAATAACCGTGTAATCAATTTGCTATATTCTTTATTGCGTTCATCCTGTGTCAGTTTTGGAAGTAATACACCATCAATGATGTGTTCACCGTCATACAAAGTAGGTAACTTAATGTCCTTGGAGAAAATCGGATTATGTGTTCCATCTGGCAAAACATCATAATCATCAAACGTTAATAATAGATCAGTATTGTCCATTGCTTTCTGAATCTGCGCTCTTGTAAATACATCCTGTTTCAGAAAGCGATTCATAGTAGTTTCATCATCGGGGTAATCCATGTACCAACCATCTTCATCTTCATATCTGGTTGGATTTGTTGCAAGCATATAATTACGTTCTGCCTCTTGTTCTGGATAAATGAAATGACTATCCATGCCCACAATCATTTCAATACCATACTTTTCAGACAATGCCAAAATTCGTTTATTGAGATTGATTTGTGCTTCTGTTTTGTGATACTGAATTTCAAGCATAAAGTTGTCTTTGAAATGTTCGTGAAGTTTGACAACAATATCTTCAATGTCATCGTAATGCCAGAAAGAATACAAGCAGTAGTAACAAATACATCATCTGCTGGGAGACTCAACAACAATTCAGTATCAAGACGAGGACGGAAATAGTATCCATCTTCACTCGCTGTCGATAAAACAGAATTGATTGCTCTACGTCCGTTTTCATTCTTGGCAAGCAGGATAATATGAGAATTTGTACGATCCTTTTCATGCCTATCCTTAACCCAATACGCTTCACAACCGAAGATGAATTTCAAATCATACTTCTTAGAAAGTTCATACGTCTCAAAATAATAGCCTTGAAAACCATGCTCAACGCTCGAAATAACCTTATGACCAAGTTCAACAGCACGTTTTGCGTAATCTTCATTTACGGCAGCAGAGTCCTTAAAGCCCCAAATATTGCTGTATGATGTATGTCTATGATAATTCTGCATCTATTCACCTCTTTCAAATCCAGATAATGTCCTTTTCTTCACCAAAATAACAACTTCCATACAGAATATGTTCTAATACATTTTTATCAATGTCTCTGTCACACAAAAGGCGACCACATTTGACTCCACGAACACCGTTAAGTAAAGCATTATGCCAACAAATCTGTGTACCATCTGAAAATAGAACGCATAATTCGTTTTTACTTATTCTTGTTCTATCTACTGTCCCCGGATCACATAACACAAGTAATGTTTTAATAATGGCTTCTGCTTTTTGTCTGTCGTTTGTAATAATAGCCCAGCTTTTTTCAGCAATCATATATCAACACCCAATTATTCTTTTACAATAGTCCAATAATCAGCATAGTCCGAGCAAACTTTTATATCCTCATCAAATCCGTCACACGCACCACCAAGGAACAGGTCACAGTCAAAACAAGTGTTTTTTCTATGCTCAATCGTTGGTTGATTCCATTTCATAGGGCTTTCATTTTTCGTAACTACTTGCATCATAAACCTCCAAATACAACTAAATATAGTTTTTTACTCTTATCTTTAATTTATATCTTTCAGCAGTTTTAATCATATGCTGTGTTCCACGACTCTTGCCATTCCAAAAGGCCACAAGCGCATCTGCGTTTTGAGCCATCTCTTCATTACGAACAAAACCAGCGGATTTACCAAAGCTGCTCCAATCTGCTGGAAAGCAGAATACCTTATATCCTTTCTCATTAGCATACCGCTTCCCCAGTAAATCAGCACCTTTTGCCATGCCACAAACAATACCAATTTCACTTGTAATATTTGAAAGCAAATGATCCATAGTCAGCTTCAGAAATTCATAGTCGCTAAAATCTCTACCTCCAGCTATGATTACTTTGAACATCTTACATAAAGGTCGTAGATTGCAATACCATTTCTTTCAGAGACATGGCATTTCTCATCTTCAAATTCTTGCAAATACTTTAATGACAACTCCATATTTGCAAACTGATATAGATTTTCATTACTAATACAAAGTGGAGAACCAAAAATCCAATCATCAGTTCCGCAATGAAACATACCGCCAACCATTGCATTATGCTTAATTCCATTCCAAGGTTTTTTTGAACAAACAGAGTAATATGTATCTTCATCTTTTACACAAGTCATTACAAAGTAATTTTCTGATACACATTTGACAGTCATAGGATCAGTCCAATTATTAACCAGAATTTCATCACCAACTTTAATGGTATCAAGAATTTTACGTGTAATGTCTTTGTAATGGACAAAACCGTTCATAATAACCTCCTTAAAACAAATCAGCATCCTCATCTGCATCTTTCTTCCGTAATTCCCACTGATCATTGAACCGTTTAAGATGAACACAAGTTTTTCGGAAATTACAAAGGTTATTGCAGAAGAATGTATCTTCAACCTCTTTACCAGTCTTACTAATCTTTGTAAACTGTCTTGGAGGCCACTGACTATCATCATCCTTATCAAGAGATTCAAATAAATCGGCGGTTTTATTAACATATTCCAAAGTTTCCCGCTTGAGTTCATCAGTAATTTCATACTGGCGAACATATGGCTTGATGGTATACTTTGACTTAATTTCCTCTGGCAAAGAATCCAGAGAATTTTCATCCAATGCTTTCTTGAGCATGATTTCAATGTCAATCTCATCATAGCCAAGTTCAGTCAAATCACTTTCAATGTGATGTTTTAATTCGCTCACCAACTTGCCACGATTCAAAACTTTAACAATTTCGGTTTTGGCCTTTGAATTTGCACGTTTCTTACCCATGAATTTGACTTCGCAATACTTCAGCATAATCCACGCCACATCCCGTACTGTATATCCATCTGCCTCTTTTGCAAGAGCATAGAGAACAAGTTGCCGCCCGTGATGCAGCAGATCAGCAGCCTTAAAGTCTGTTGATGTTTTCCAATCGTAGATTGAAATGGTTCCATCATCATTTTCACGAATAAGGTCAATGTAACCCTGAATATACCTATCTTCAGACAAAGGATAAATTATCAGTTGCTCCGTCTGGAACTTACCCTTTGGAGGCTGAAATGTCTGGCAGAAATGCTTCATATCTGCAATCCAGTTGTTGCGAATAGTATCGTTCCCTTTGAAATCTTTTGGAAACTCAATCCCCAGCATATCCAAATCCAAAAGTTCCTGATTTAGAGTATCGGGAAGTTCATCAACCGTTGCTTCTCCATTGATGATTTCCTCCAACTTGTCGTGGATTTTTGTTCCAAGAACACCATAAATACCGTTTGTACCCTTGTCATGCTCAATATATGACTTAAAAGTTTCATACAAACATTCCTCTATAGTATTACATTTGGAAATACTGTACACATTTTTATTTGCCTTAAACAATTCTTGTAACCTTGGGTCTTTATCACGCTTTGCCATTTACATCCTCCCCTGCTGTTTCGTTGTATTTGTTGTTATGAAAGCCAAATAACGTGCTTTTTTATTAGTTCTGTAAATGCAGCTTTCCCCATATCAGATGGGCTTGCTTTGCTTCCTTTTGGCAGAATCTCATTGTCTTTATCAAATACATACCCTACACTGTTCTTGAACACAGCATTGTTAAGAGCCAATTTTTCAGCCTGTAATCGTATTTGTTCTTCCTCAAGTCCCTCATCATAGGCCAGAATAATCTTGTTAGTCATAAGAGCCTTAATATGTTTGGCTTGAATTTCACTTACATCACAGCCGCAAGTAGCTAAACCAATACCGCTCCCCATTGAATGAAGTTGCTGGACAAACTTTTCAGATTCACCAATCACAACTATGTTCTTTTGTTGGATTGTCTCATAGTTATAATGGTATCCGTATAATGTGAGGCTGCGTGAACAAGGAATGATAGGCAACCAACGTTCTTCTTTGGCGCACTTACTGTCATTCAACCTACCCATAATCCCACATAATTTACCATCAAGTGTATATTCTGGAACTGTGATCCGCAAAGTCTCTATGTCAAACCCTACATTAAAATGCTCCTGTGTCTGAAAGTTGATACCGTCTCGAAAGAACATGAGATTATACTTCCCAGCATATTCATCAAGAATAGAAGTATCGTATGTTTGCATCGAGTATTCAGGCTCTTGAATCTCTTTCATTAATCCTTTATAGAATCCACCAAAAGGATATTTGACCTTTCTGCTGAACTGACTTTTTTGTAATCCAAGTTCATCTGCAATAAAGTGTAATGCTTCAGGAAAAGTCATATTCTCATATTTCATTACAAGAGAATACAGATTTCCATGTGCATTGATAGAAAACCCATCAAACTTTAGCGTATCAAGTTTAAGCCTCATTGCTGTTGGATTATGGCCTTCGTCACGACTAAACCTGATTTCATTTTTGTGTTGCCTGTATGTGATCTGCGTAAAACCCATACATTCAAGAAGGGTAATACACGCATCTACATTATTTGTTAAGTAATTCGATAATGATAAGGCATTGACGATAGTATCACCCTCCTTTCAAATTACTTTTTTACTCTAAACAGTAACTATATTGACCAAATTTCAATAAAGATTGCCAACCCTTACCAACATCAACATATACGGCATCATCGTAATCCTTCGGAATGTCACAGACTGTGTATATATGTCCAGAATAAAGACCGATTCTGGCATTGGTAATTAAACACCTTACTTTATCGCCAATCTCACGTTTAGATTTTTTGTAACTATTATTATGTGAAATTCTTGTGTTGTTGATATAATTCAGAATCTTCTTTGCACAATCAGAACACACTTCCATTCTTTCAAGTAATGTATCATTATCATTGATAAAAGATGACTTTTCATTTGGATTCTGAATACTAACAATTTTAGTGTCGCAAGGAGAATCAATGTACATACCGTCTTTCGGTTGATAATCATATAGTTCCTGTCCACATATATCACAAAAATGTTTCAGCATATATCCTCCTAATTCTCAAGCCACCTGTTGTCAATGTAATAAAACCCATACACAAGTCCACTAATCAGTAAAATCCAAAAAACCCAAAATACAATCAACTGCCATTTAACTTCTAAAGAATCAATCGTTTCTTCAATAGAACGATTACAATAAAAGGTTGTATTAGAAATTGTATTATCTGACAAAACTGTGTAAATGGTTCCTTCATACTCCAGATCAGAGCCATAATATACATCTCGCAGATGTGAGGTTTGATAAATTGTCGCAACATTATGTTCCGGGAAGTAGTCGATTGTTCCGTATGGAAATTCTACGCCAAGAAACGAAATGCTATTGACATGGATATAATCTCTATCAATAGTGTCCCACGTCCAGTAATGTTCTGTTGTGGTATAGGTTTGTGTTTTACCATTGACAGTGCGTGTTTTGGTCACTGTTCTTGTGTGCATAGTATATCGCTCAGTTACTTTTGTCATTGTGGCATACTGGCCTTCAACTTCTGGATATGATACTGAACCAACCGCTGCCAAGTTCCCATGAACAAACGCATTACCAATATTTGTTCTCATTCCATACTCAAACAACTCAGAATCATCATTGATTTGTAATGTCGTATTATACTCTTGATATGAGTTCATCAAGCTATCATTAATTTTGTCTGATAACACGATACCCAAAATCAACATTGCTGCAACAATGACAACACTAAATATGGTTTCTCGTTTGGTAATTTTCATTTGAATGTCCTTTAGTCAAATAAATTAGTGGGAGCATCTGAAGAAACATTATAATCAAGGTATTCGTAACTAATAACCTCATATCCCAGCATCCCAAGAATCTGTCGGTTCGGGAATTTCCTTACATATTGATTGTAACTTTTAACCCATTTATTGAAGTTGCTACGGTAATTCGCAATCAAATTTTCAGTAGTCGCCAACTCATTCATCAACTCTCGATAGTTTTCACTACTCTTGAGTTCAGGATATGCCTCTGCAACAGCCTGAATCATCGTCTGAATCTCTTGAACACTTTCATCGGAAGAACTACCACGTGCGTTAATAACATCCATCAAAGTCTGATACTCATGTTCATCATATGCCTGAACACAATCAACCAGATTAGGAATCAGGTCTGCCCTACGCTTCTCCTGCACCTTAATCTCAGATTGAGCGGTGCTTATCTGTTCCTCCAGTGAAATAGCCTTGTTCTGAACCCCTTGGAACGAAAAGATACACAGCATCACAACCGCAATTACAACAGCGGCAATAATTAAGGGAAACTTCCAATTCTTCATTTCTATCACTCCTTGTTGTATTTCTTGTTATTTATTTTTAATTAAATCATGATACAGTTCTGCGATTTCTTTCATTTTCTCAGGAGACATATCGGCAAAGGACATTGCACCTACATAAACATCACAGCCTATATCATTTGGATTTACCCACTGACTATATCTGGTACAACGAATTTTATTATCATTGCGCCTATTACAATCTGAAAAATTGCAATGAGAACATAAACAACCTACACTCATGCTGCGTATTTCCTCAATCTTTCCCGAATTTTGTTCATTAACTGACCAATACGCTGGCGACTAACACCCATTTTTTCTGCAATTTCAGCCTGTGTAAATCCATTAGCCAATAACTTGATGACTTCTTGTTCCTGTGGATGATTAATTTGATTACACAAGAAAGATACATAATCTGTTTCTACAGTGTCTTTTTCAATGTCTACATCAGCAGGAAACAAATCACCGTATTCTACAACACCATTTCCATCATCAGAAATCATTTGAGTATTCATTGATACAAGATTCTGCTCTGGAATAACCATGTATGTTTTATTATGCCGTAATACCGCATTATACTCATTAAGCATGGTAACATATGCAAAAGTTGAAAACTGTCCTTTTGTTTCATCAAATGTCATGGCTGCTTTACACAGCCCAATCGCCAAAACGTCATAATATTCGTCAAGATTGATTTTATACTTATGAGCCATTCCATAAATGAGATTGTGATTTTCTTCTACCATTTTCTGTTGTGTACTTGTTAAATGTTCCATTACTTTTACTCCTTATGATTACTTGTGTTCATTAAATACAGAACAATATCCAATCTCTTTCCAACGATTAAATCTACCATTGAATTGGTAAAGGACTTGAATCTTATCATCATCGTTTCTTGTTTTATCAAGAAATGCAACAATATATTTCTTATCCCGATCCAATGGAATTGTTTTTCGTACATTCGTATACTTGCCGCTGCTGTCTTTCTCCAGTTGATATGGCTTTACATCAAATTTTTCTCCGGGGTATTCATCATCCCATAACGGTCTTGCGTATACCATCTCAGAAAAGACTTCCTTAATTTGCTTGGCATTAGAAAGACAACTGGCATCCAAATACCGTTTATTCAAAGTATGTAAGGCAAGCTGGTAAGTGCAGATCAGAGAAATGTTTTCACGACTTGTAATCTGAAACAGCTTACGACTATGTATAAGAAGTTGCTGCCACATAGCCTCATCAATCTCATCCTCAGATTTCATCGTGTCAAACATGATTGTCTGATAGCCTAATTTGGCAAGTTTCTTAATAATTCGTTTGACTTTGTTCATATCATTGTCAAATAACTTAACAAATTGAATATTTCCGTACTTTTCATGAGAAATCTTTTTGGCCTTGCGCAGATATTCCCACTGTTCATCTGTGAAGTTGCCAATTTTTAATTTCTTTCTGGTTAATCCCCAATAATCAAGTTCTGTTGTCATGATATGGACAAGTAACAGTTGCTTAAAATCTTTTGACCGCTGCTCGTTACTAATTACAGCACACTTCACGCCGCTCTCTGTCATTGGCAGTATCATATTCTCAAATACAAAAGAGGTTTTACCAACGCCGCTATGACCAGCGAACATATACATATCACCAAGAGGTGTACCAAGTGTTAGATAATTCAGGATCGGACAATGCGCTCCATAACTAATTCCTTGAGCAGAACCTTCATCACATTCTTTCAGAAACTTATCGTCAATCTCTAATGTTTCAACATCAATATCATGCGTATTCTTAATGCTCACACTATTCAAAATGTAATCGTAGTAATCATACACTTCTTGATTGGTCATTTTTGCAAACTTTTCAATGTTGTCGATTACGTTAAACCCTTTATCATGCAATGTCATTAAAGTATTCATTTTTGCAATCTTGTCGTAATACGCATCAACGTTTTCGGGATTAACTAATGAACAAAGTTCGCTGACTGTTGCATAACCGCCAAGTTCATCAAAATGCTTTTTTACAGTAGGCTTGTTTTCGAGGAACGTGTAAATTGTAACATTGTCAAAAGACTTGAACCCCTGATTGTACATTTGTCGTCCAAATGAGAAATAAAATATACCATCATCAGTTTTTAGAGTTTGATCATCATTAGTATTAATTCTCTGAAAATCGTCAAATAAATCTGGCTGCTTCCACAAGCAAAACACAAATGTTGCTTCCGCACTCTCTCGCCCTTTAACTAATTCCTGCGGATAATCTTTAAGACTTATTTGTATCACCATCCTTAATTGTCACTCGGAGTTCTACAATGCGCCCATCTTTCAGTGTCCATTCATAGCCGCTGGATGATGCTTTAGTACAATTAAGACCACCAAGTAACTCCTGCACCATATAATCACGAACTGCATTTATGGCTTCATCTGTACACTCGGTTTTGTTTTGCCATAAATCACCCTTCTTGTTTATTGTTCCGGCATATATGCCAAAACAACCCGCACCGACATGATAATCAGCCATCAGTGTCAATCTCCAATTTCTTACAGATTTCATCTAACGTCATGCCAGCGGCGAGTGCCTTATTGATAATCTTTTCTACCGCATCGAAATATTCACGTTCAGTCATGATCAGTTCCTCCTTATAGTTCATCATCATTAAGAAAGCTGCTTATGTCCTTTCCTCTGTGCTTTGTACCAAGACTGGACAAATCACCACATTCGATTTCGGTTTTCTTTGTATTTTCACTCTGCTTTTCTCTACGAACACGATCAGAGTGTACATCAGAGAGTTTACTTTTTACCATTGCAAAGATGTAAGATAACTTTCCATATTCTGTTTCAAACTGTTTATGTTCTATCCAATAGCAAATATCGTCATGACACTTTTGAAAAGTTTCTAAAATGGTTTCATAATCGTAGAAAGAAAGTTCTTTAATTTTTTTGGGAAGGGATGTGGGGAAGGGCTGACCATCCCCATATCCCAAAAACTCATAGCATATATAATCAATCAGAGATTTATAAATTTCCTTTTGCCTTTGCTCTGCGTCATATATCTCTTGACTTTTGTAATAATACTTCCCAATCTTTACAAAGGTATCAGTTGTCCCGGTTTCACCCGTGATATGGCATTTACACGACCTTGCCATAACTGACTGTCCTCCTTTGAATTAGTTGCTACTGTTGCTTACACGTGTCTTGAAGAAACTTCCGATTGTTGCAAGTGTACCGCAAGCCAGAGGGATAATGTCTGGTGTAAATCGTGTCGTGTCAAACATCAGATTCAGACCATTTGCAACTGTAGAGCCAATACACATCTTCAGAATCCAACCGCCAAAATATGCAAGACCAAAATAAAGAACAGGCTCAAAGATACAGAGCAGAACAATGCAAACGATCCATCCAATCAAACTACCATCATTGTATTTTCTCATCTTACTCGTCCTCATTCAGCATGGCGACAATGGCCTCAAGGTTTGCAGTAGGGATTTCATCTGCGTTTTTGAAATTCGGAATGTCATGCTCTGCCATAAAAGCCTTTACCTTTTTCTTAGTTGCAGCATTTGCATCAGAGAACTTATTCTGAATGGTACTAACCAACTCAGCGTTCTTTTCCTCATCAACCTTATTCGCAGCATCATGCTCCAACTTCTCGGCAACTTCGGCTTCCTTCTGCTTACGTGCCTTCTCTAAGTCTTTCTTAGACTGTTCAACAGTCTTATCACCCTTGCTGTGTTCAGCCATAATCGCATCAGTAAGTGCCTTGATGAAAGCATCAGAGTCCAGAGGAATTTCATCAACAATGTCTGCAAAGCGAGACTTAGAATCAACACTGTAGTTATCATCACGGAAAGAAATACGGCGGCTCTCGCTCATGACCTTACCCTTAACTTCCTCCTGCTTAGTAACAACATTCTTCTTACCTGTTTTCTGCTTAACAATCTCACGGTCAATGTAAGCAACACCAAGAAAATGCAACTTGGTCTTGAGAGCATTAAAGTAACGCTGGCTCATGTTAGTAGTCAGAATGGAATAAGACTCACCAGTAATCGGATCATCAACATCCTTCTTCTTGGTATGACCAATGGCGATAAACGATACGCCCACACTCTTGAGTTCCCACAGCTTGTCAAGAACAATCTGAATTGCCTTATCTTCTCCAGCCATAAAACCACCGAACGCTGCCTTGATGGAGGTAATCTTAGGCTTATCAGGATTAGCCCTGTTGTGCATACGGATAACTTCAGGCTCGGCAATGTCAAGCAACTGATCGAATGTATCAAGAACAATGACACGCAAATCCTTATAATCTGTCAGTTTGTTATCAATCACATCATCACAGAACTCCTTAAAAGTAGCCCAATCAGGAATCTTGGCAGATACAATTCCGTTGATTGCATCATGACCATCTTCCTTGCCAATATCGAGGGCAATATATCCCTCATCACCAGCCAGCTTCTCGCATACCTCTTTAATTACAGTAGACTTACCAATACCAGACTCACCAATCAGGCCAATGTTATAAGCCAGCGGATCAATACAAATCTCTCGTTTCTGTCCAAACTTTCTTGCCATATTATCTTACCTCCAATCAAAACAGATCATCGTCTGCTACGCTACCATCGTCAGACTTCTTCTCATCCTCATCGAACGGAGGATCATCGTCATTGGACTCAGTATTCTTAGCCTTCTTAGAGTTTTTCTTAGCCTCTTCCATAGTCTCATCCTGCGGAGGCTGATAAATCTTTTCCTCAAACTCATCACCCTTATCATCGGCAAACCGACAATATCCGTCCTTGAAATCGTCAGAAGAAATAATAACGTCCTTCAGCCTAAATTCATCAACACGATCACCAAAGACATTGCCTTTCGGACGGAAATCATCAACAGTACGAATACCAAGTTCAACCTGTTCACGCTGCCGCTCAGTCAACATGGACTCGTCAAAGTCAACCTCTTCAGCACCACGCAGAAGAACAATCTCCCAAGGGATATGAACATACTCATCACCCTTTACAGTAACGATTTCATCCTGATCGTTCTGAACCTTCATCTTGGCAACGTTAAGATAACTCATCTTGTTAGCCAGCAGCTTCTTATGACGCTCATTCTCAGGATCATACTTTGCGCCGGAGAACACACACTGAATAGGAACAAACTTCCTGCCCTCATCCTTGTTGATGTACTGTTCAATATAGCAATCCAAAGTCATCTTTTTATTTTCTGCATAATCAGAATCATCCAGACTGGACTTGTTATAGAACAAATCGGCGGTAATCAGCAAACGACTTTTACGCTCTTCAGGAGCAGCAAAGACATTCTGAATACGGAACTTGCTGAAATACATCTTCTTCTTGGCGTACCAATCACGGGTAAACTGACCTGTAACCACCACACGCCCATCATACTGAGGAAGATACTCTTGCAGATGCTTGATCATATCATATACAGTGATAAATTCCTGCCGACCACCATATTCCTCGCCAAGATCGACAATGTACTTTCTGTAATTGGCGACCTTCTCAATAATATCCTCATCAAAACGGTCATCCCAATCAACATCAAACTTCTCATTGTCGGCATCCATTGTCTTAATCGTAGACTGAACACTATCGAAAGCCTCAACAAAGGCCATATTAGAGTCCGTCTCCTTAACGCCGAATGTCATAGAAAGCGTCTTGCGCTTCTTCTTTGTCTGCTTATCAACATACTCTCCCTCTTTGCAGAAAGGACGCTTGGTGTCCGACTTCTGCTTGGGAATAACGGGAGTACCAACAAAACTAAATCGTGCCTGATAACTCATTTGCATTTCTCCTTTACTGTTAATATTTTGCTTGTTCAAATAGATTCAAAATCAAATTCCAAATACTTTCGTGATGCAAGATAATCACAAAGATGAACATATTTTTGAAACTTATTCTTTGGCTTTGGCAACTCAACCTTAGAATACTTTGATGTATTCCATTGACCCATATGAGATTCAATGGCATTTACTACAAAGGCTTCCTGCTCATCAGTCAATAACTGGCTCTCAAAATTACATCTCTTTACAAAATTTGCTGCAAGAATTGGATGATCAAATACCGTCCTCTTTCCATTACCATCACCTTGTTTTAAGCCATCGTGCAGAATAAGACTTAGAATAATTAAATCTTGTTCATCGTTAGTAAACGGAAACATTTCAAGGTCGAACAGTTCATGGGCAATAGACACAGCGGCCTTAGTGTGCCGAACAAGGCCACCATCTCCAAGGGCATAAGAGGGATGATATTTACCACTTGACGATGCAGGAACCGTAAAGAAATAAGCGGGAAGATTATTTACACAATATGTAGCAAACTTTGCGATTTTCTCTGAATGAATCCAACCGATTTCTTTCTCAAACGTGTCTCTGCTCATTAGTCCTCCAAAAAGTTCTTAAACTTCTCAATGATCTTAGCATTATGAGAGAACTGCTGCTCCATAGACCCGTCCAAACGCTCAAGTTCGGCCTTGTAAGACTCAATTTCCTGACGAGTAGTATTGATACGATCATTCACGCTTGCCAACCTATCAATCGTTATAGTGATGACAGATACTGCGTTCTCAGAGTCCTTCATTAGACTGTTTAACTGAGCGGCCTTTTCGGTCAAAATAGTGGAATTGTTCTGTGACTTACGCATCATTTTCATTCTCCTTTTCAACGGTATTATTATTTGTTGTTTCTTGTGTTGTGCTTTCTGTGTCTACGCCATTATTACTTTTACTGCTAATTGACAGATTGTGATTACACCACTGACGCAAAAGCATTAACTGTTTCTGCGGATTAAGATTCTTATTCTGTTTCATCTTCTCAAGAACAGAACCACACATGGTTTTCATACCAGCGGACAATCCAAGTACATATGCTTTCTGCATCAATCGCTGAATCATTTCCTCTGTCTCATTCTTTGCTGCCTGTTTCGGATCGGTAATTTCTTCAACAGGATCAACGCCACTTTCCAGTTCTACAATCTTTGCCATACCTTACCTTCTTTCTTGTTGTATTTATTGTTATAAGCCCTTAAAAATATGCTTTATAACCTCTTTTGTCCACCCATTTCCACAAAGAGTGCGGCGAACGTTATCGCTGTATCCCTCAGTGAATCCATCGGGCAGAGTTTGTAGCCGCTCATATTCTACTGGTGAAAGTTTCCGTATGCGACCTCGATCCCAAACTTTTTTCTCCTGATAACCACCATTTACACAAGTCAATGTAGCACATTTGAAATTTGGATTATACACTCTTTTCAACATATCATGCGTATTAACTTGCAATGTTGCAATCACTTTCTTATCTTCACCATGAAAGATATATGGCTTGTCATAATAATCCTTTTCTGGCGCATCTGACACCATTATATCTTTCAAAACAGTTGTATTTAATTTAGGCAGCGAACCGATGTGAATATTTGTCCAATATAATCTTTCTCTGTCTTGTGCAGAAAAGAGATTTGAATTTATCAACTGAGGAATTTGCCCCCCCAAGTTATCGGTAATAATATTCTGATCAGTCTTGCTTTTAGGAACAACATTCTCTAACAAGAACCATTTTGGCTGAATTTCTTTTACGGCTCTTGCATACTCAAAGAAAATGCCGGATTTACCTTTCAATCCTGAACATATCTTATCGTTTTCTTGTCGTACTACCGATAGACTTTGGCAGCAAGTACCAGCCATCACTAAATCAAAACCTTTGAACTGTGAAAAATCTGCACCGATTACATCTCCGTGATGAACAATTTCAGGAAAGTGCTTTTTGCTAAGTTCAATAGCTGGTTCAAAAATTTCATAAGTATGGTACTCATCAACTGGTATCTCCAGTTCTTTTAAGGCCAGCAGTCCAGTTTCAAGACCGCCACATATGGAAAGAACTCTTAAACCCACTTAACCACTCCCTCAAAACGGAGAATTAAGAATTGCATACAATCGGTTGTCGTCTCTAAATATGAAATCTGCAACTACCTCATCCATAAACAATTCAAGACTATCAATCTCATAACATCCAATTCCATGAAGATGATACACTTTCTTTCCACAATTCAAAGCATAAATAATTTCATTAAAAACACCATGACCTATCATGCCAGAGAATGTTGAAAATACAAGAGCATCACAATCGTTAATTGTTGAATAACAATCCTCCATAATCTCTGTCTCGTTTTTATCCTGCGAGACAGCATCTTTTGGATTGATTACCGTCAGATCATCACTACCAAAAAACTTTCTAATACATTCTGTTTCAAAAAGTTCAATGGGAGTTCCATACTTCCAAGTATGGTGTGCATAATATACTTTCATGCTCTCACTCCTATTATAGTTGTATTTCTTGTTATTGTCAAGGGATTTTTCTGTTTTTCAAAATAATTTACATCCTTGATTTTTGAAATCACATACTTGTTTATCCCATTGATCCTGTGACCACCCAAATTCCTTCATTAAACATTTTTTACATTTGAACTTTTGAATATCTCTACCAAACATTTTCATGTTCATTGCAAGAGTGGCTTTATCTTTAAGTTTAAGCGGTTGACCTCTGGTATTCAAACATCCATTCTCACAATATCTATTGAAGTATTTCTCAGCAATGTTTTCATCGAGTTCATTGTATTGAGCATATTCTTGAATAACATCATCTGTCGGCTCTGGCCTATATACTCCACCAGTCCAAGCCTTTAGAATATACTCATCAATAGTACAGTTCATAACAAGCCATTTATTTTTATCAATAAAGTCATGTTTAAGAATATCTCTCCAACGATTATAAAGATATGGATACCAAAATCTATCAAGAACCCAAGTATACTTAGTATAATACGGACAAGCAATTCCGCAACCAACTCTGGTATATCCGTATTTGTATTTAGGATTTACCTCAATTCCTTCTGCAAGGATATAAAGCCAAATATCTAATTCAGTCCATTTTCGGATAGGCAATACACCAATCCAATCACGATCTCCCCACATGGGGTTTTTTGTAATATCTTCATAATTAGACCTTTGGCTGCTTTCCTCATTTCTGATACCAAAAAGGAATAGAAGTCTATCTTCTGCGGGGAAATAGTCTACGGTTGGTCGCTCCTTAAAGTACGTGCAACAAAATCGTGCAAATCTTGTTGGAATAATACCACTGTTATGAACATATTTATAAAATCCTCCATACTGTGGATCAGGATAAATATGCTTGAAACCATTTCGTTTCGCCATCTGATTGCTCTCTGCAACATCAAGTGTTGTAACATTGAAATATGTTTCGCAATTTACTCCAGCCTTATTTGCTAAATGAGTTACAACCATACTATCTTTGCCAGTAGAATTTGTGTTAATAATACGTCTATCTGTATTTATACAATATTCATGTAACAAAGAAATACTTTTGCTTTCAATTTCTTTCAAATGATCTTGATTGCGACAAATGGTTTCTTGCCATGTTTCTAACTCTGTGTAACCTTTATTTTTGCTGTGCTTTTTAACAGTTACATTCAAGTTATCGTCAACTGATATTCTGAACAACCAAACTACTTGCCCCCCCCGCTTGAAGGCTTTTATGATATTATTGTCCAGCCAAAGTTGACCATCCTTATACCAACTTGTATCGCAACCATGACTATCTAAAAATTCAACAAATTCAGAATAAACAGGTTGCATCAAAATTTCCTCTTTTCTTAAAACAATTCAGTTTCCCATAATTCCTGATCTACTCGCTGGCAAGCAATCTCATAATACTTTTCATCAAGTTCATATCCAATGAACCTACGTCCAGCACGTGCCGCAGCTAAAACGGTTGATCCAATACCAACAAACGGATCAAGAACTATTTCCTTTTCCTGTGATGAGTTTTCAACAAGTATTTGCATCAATTCGATTGGCTAATTGCAAGAGTTCCGTTTGTTTGCATTACCGGGGACTGACACATCATACGAATATTATCTGCTGACAGTGCATACGGCTCAAGCCCATGCTCTTTGATATATGTGGACTTACCAACACCAGCCGATCCACGCAACAAGAGTAAAACTCTCATAGTTTCTTCTTCCTTTCCTTTTTGTCTCAGTTCTGACGTTTTGTTTTATCCTCTCCTATCTGTCCCGGCTTGCGCCTTAGACGAGATAGGAGGGATAAAACGATCAACTTTACGAACAGAAGTCCGGGGCGACCCCAATGGAAAGGCCGGAGTAGGTGATGTTCGCACTCCCGTCAGCGTCGACACGGCAGAAAAGGTTCGAGTTACCCGCATGAACAGAGCGCAGCCATTGCCAGTCCTTCTCATTGTCGCCGTTCAACTTAAACCACGGAAAGTTCTCCTGCATAAACAACGCATACCAATAGCCTTCACCATCATTGGAATAGAATGTACGTCCATACAGTTCCTTTTCAGACTTCAGCCAGACATAATCCTTGGACTTTACAATCTCACCGTTCTTGTTGGCGGTCAACTTCCATACAGGCTTAACAATGGCACGAAGTTCATCAGACATATTATCGTAGAACTCACCATTCAGGAATGTACGTCCGTCACACTCATCCCAGCAAGAGGATTCACTATTACGCTTCATATAAATCTCGTCCTTATAAAGTGCAACCATATCCCAACTGATAGGAGCCTTACCGCTGTCATCAGCAAGATCGTCATGGTCAAAATCCATAATTTGATACTCGGCAACAAACCCATTCTTCATATAGTCCTTCTTAGTTGCACCAAGAGCAAAGAATGTTCTGGCCTTACCAGCACGACCAATCTCATCAATCTTGCTCCAAGAAAGACTATCGAGATTATGCAACGGGAAATTCAGGGGAAACAGAAAGTCAGAATTACCATTGCCCTCATTAAACTTAACCGTAACCACATCGTTCTCCTTAGTGACATTCAGATTGGGAAACCGATCCAAGACATTCTGATCAATACGAAGTTCCATTTTATATTCTCCTTTTTAAAATTTAATACAGTCTCGAATAATACCTTTTTTATCAGGGTACTTCTTCCAACAAACAACATTATATTGGCCTGTAACTTCCCCTGTTATATCGTAAAGCCGCTTTTCAATTTCTACAACAAAGTGATTCTCTAAAGGATCATACATGATAATAGAATTTGAAAACCTACTATGCAAAATATAAGCAAACCAATAACAGCAACCTTGCGTAAAAGTTGTAATTGTATCTTTCAGTTTGCCGCCAGATGTAAACCTATTGATAAACGCAATTACTTTCTTGTGCAATCAATCACTCCTTACATCGGACACTCTGTACAAAACTTATCATGGTGTGCTATTACGCCAAAAGAGGGTCAGTCCTTACCAGTTACGGGGTGACGTTCCACTTCCACATTTTCCCGCCAGCACATCACTCCATGTTGCACTTATAACTTAGTACGCAACTTGAGCATTTCGCACTTAGCGGTGCTTCGCTCTACTCTTTAAATGGTGGCTGCTTCTAAGCCAACATTCCACAATAAGTTTTGAACAGAATGTCCGATAGTATCTATCAGACATTCTATTTATATCAACCTCGCTACATAGCAGCCTTGTGGATCACTAAAGGACAAGCATGACAATTCCTAAAACCATTTACAAGGATTTTGACTACCTTTTAACTTTGTTGCCTAACCTTTCACCTTTGACAAGTCTAAACTTTGAGCATTGAGCCTTCAGCTTTCAACTTTCAGCCTTGAACTTTACAGTCATCTTTTAAGTTCTATTCTGTGGCGAACTGTCATAATGCAGTTCCCACTTGATAGAATTTATAATTTTTATATAATAATCATATTCCAATTTGATTATGTATTAAAAATTACGATAACCGTAATTTCAGAAGGTGGGTAGAGTTTTTATTAATTTACACCTCAGAACTCTTTCCCAAAAACTCAGGCGTGTCATGGTTTATAGTTTTCGCCATGCAGCGAAGGAGATATGCTTTAGTAAGTAATCTCGATGGTGGTCAGAGCATTGCTGACGGACAGGGCGGCATCAATCTCGGTCATGAACGCCGTAATCATACTGTCCAGTTCCTCGATCCGCTTCTCAAGTCCAACGGGATCAATCAACTCCATAGAGTTTGACTTAATGTAAGTCCGAACAGAGGCATCAAACTCATCTCCATTAGTCTTGGCATCCTTATTACCCATCAGGCCAGTTACAAACTGCTCTGCCTTCTGCTGGAGGCTATCGTTATTGCGCTCAAGATCGGTCTTTGCTTTGGCAAGCTGCTCTACCATAGTGTCACGCAAACTCTTGAAGAAATCCATACCATGATTCTTCTTGTCAATAGCCTGAACCACAGTGTACTCCTGATCACCAATCTTGACAGTGGTATTGGCATTGGACACATTCACAGCATCTTTAATAGCGTTACGCCGCTTAATAAGGTCAGTTGCCTTATCATAAGCAGACTTGGCATCGGCGGTGAACTCTGCAACGGTCTTGCCACGTACCTTATCCTGATTATTCTTCTTAGTAGTGATAAGGTTGCAAGCACCAATGGCGGCAAGAATACGATCATCCAGCACCTTCAGTTCTGCAAGAGCCTTGTGAACAGTCATCTTCTCAGTAGTCATTTTACATACTTCCTTTCTAAACTTTGATTTTTGAAAAATGATGTTCGCACAAGCTGGACTCGAACCAGCATCTCCTTACGGTGTTCTACCATTGAACCATTCTGCGATAGTTGTATTTGTGGTTATTAGCCAAGTTTTAAGAGGCCACGCCCCTTAAAACTGAAATTCAAGAATACATATGCTCCTTAAATTCCTGATATTCTTCAAATTTTCTTGCCATATCCATTTTGTGTTGAGAAGTTGGTTTCAAGTCCGGCTTTCCAAAGAAAACTTTTAGCTTATCAAAGTCAGACCTTGACAAATCACCATGCTCTTGTTCATACTGGTACATCCTATTATATATACCATTCAGATAAATCTTATTCCACTGAAATGTCTTGCCAATTTCTTCAGCCGCACGATTTGCAGAACTTGATATGTTTGTAATTTGCGCTGTTGTAAATTGAGCATTTTTATAACTCCTGAATAAGAATTTGCTTTTGGCATAAGTCATAACGCTGCCGCCGAACTTACTTGAATCATAGGTGTCTGAGTCACGATAGTTTATAAGAACATACATAGCCAATGGAGGCAACATAATTTTTTCTTTTGTCTCTGGATGAACTACATACCCTTCGTCCTCATAAATATCTTCTTTTAGAATGTTTGAAAGGTATTTAATTTCAATTCCAAACCATACCAACACAGCAGCAGACCTGAATGTATCAAACTCTGATCCACGCTCTGAAAAGGCTTCATCCATCGTATTATGAAGTTCTTCATAGTCCCGAAAATAATACCTATCATACAAATGGGAGCGGTCAAGATCAAAGAATGTAATATCACCAAGAATTTTTAATGGTTCATCTGTTCCGTAGCCTTCCTCAACCATCCACTTCATAAAATCATTCATCTTGCTCTTTTCAGAGTTAAAAGTGATAATAGATGTAGCATTAAAAGCAGAAAGCATTTCAATTAAATCTTGTCGAGTCAGGTCATTATAGGCCACGTCAGGCTTCATTCCAAAGAATTTTGTCAATAAAGTTCTGATATGTTGCTTGCTTTTTTCATTCATTTTTAGCGAGGATTCTTCAACATATCTGTCCATCACCAAGTTATCTACCATTATAATCACCTCACACTATTATAATAACATAGTTAAACGCACTTGTCAAGAAGATTTTTGCATTTATTGTTATTGTGGAGAAAGAAAATCAATGGATTAAGATAGCCTTAACTTCTTGCTGCTGGACGTTAATCCAGCGTCCTTACCAGAGCATTTTGTATCACTCACTTCCGTTGTTGTATCTATTGTTATTATAGTCGGCTTGCGCCGATTTGTCAAGCCTTATTTCCAAATTTCCCTAAGTTTTTCATAAATTCTTTTGCATGGTTCTGAAATGCTCGATGCTTTGCAAGAATATCATCTGGCATATCGACAGACATATATTCCTCAAAAATTTGCCTACTGGTTATAGAACAACCACGCTCCAGATCAAAGATACCAGCATAAATACGGTTACGATCATCATACAGCCGGACTTGGAAACAAACAGTTCTGCACATCTGCATGGCTTGACCTTTTCCATATAAATATACATTAATAATGCTCTTGATTTGTGCTTGTTCGGTAATTGTAAGTTTCCCTAATAAAACAGGATGGATAGGAAGAATCAACAAATCCAGTTCTGGAAAGTACATATTATAGTTATCGTCCACATACTTCAAATCCATCAAATCTTCAATCTGGCTAAACTTACGCCGTCCACGATTGACAGGCTCTTTTCTACCATATACTGCTTTTATAGTATATGTGGTAGTAGAAGTCTTACAAATCACTACAGTCTTAGACACATACTTAATGCCAATAACAGCATTATCAGTGTACACAGAGGACGCAAACAACCGCCGAAACTCCAGAAAAACGCCCATGTTACCAACGATTTCTGTAGTCATAAACTCAATGCCCTTATCTGTTGTAACCTTAAACATCCCAAACTGACCCAAATTCTCTACCAACTTATTTATTTCCTGCTTGCTGCTGTAAGGCATTATGAATCATCCTCCTAAAAAGTCTTGACATTTTAGATAATTTACCTTATAATCAGTGCAGATGAGATAACTTTCTCAGCCACGGTCTTTATAATACCAGATAGTTTTCTCATTGTCAAGGGAAAAATGAGATAGTTTTCTAATTGGAGGTATTTTCTATGGAATCTACGCTATATGAAAGAATCCGTATGCTGTGCGAGAAAAAAGGCATTTCAATCGCTAAACTGGAAAATGACTGTGGGTTTGCTAACTCAACCATCAAGAAATGGAAGTCCACAAGCACCCCTGGCGTAGATAAAATCAAAGTTATTGCACGTTACTTTGGCGTGACCGTTGACTATATCCTTGGTCTGACTGACATTCCTACACCAGCCGATGAATTAATTGGTGACGATGACATTATATCCATCCAAAGAGCAAGATCAAAAATGGTAGGAGGGGATAGGCAAAAAATGATGCAAATGCTCCGTATAGGTTTTGAATATGCTTTTAAAGACGATAATCAGTAAGTCCGTTTTATGGGACACTATTTATGATACAATCCAAGTGAGGTGATGGCCTTGATTAGATACGCCTATATTTGTAATCAAGTCTTGCAACTTTACAAAAAGCTGCCAAGCATCAAATTTCCTCTTGATCCACGACTATTCTTTGAACAGATGGATAACTGTAAAACAATGACGTACAATAAATTTGCAGAACTCAATCAATGCCCTTTACAAGAGGTCTTTGCTCTATGCGAAAGTAAAAGCGGCTGCACACACTATGACGTAGGAAAAAATCGGTATCTTATTCTATTCAATTCATCCAGAGAAAACCATAATGTTTTAGGACGTATTCGCTGGACTCTGGCTCATGAACTTGGTCATGTTACGCTCAACCACCTTCCATATATTGCTGAACCTCATATTGCAGAAAATAATTTCAATAATCTGTCTAATCCAGAACTTGAGGCTGAAGCCGATCATTTTGCTGCACTCTTGTTATGTCCTATGCCTTTATATGAAATGCTAAACGTAGAATCAGCACAAGATATTCAACGTATCTTTGGCCTGTCATGGGAGGCTTCTAACGTTCGCTGGAATGAATACATCAAATGGAAACGCAATCATAGAAAGACCGCTTGGGAAAACGATATGAAAAGATTAGTCAATCAACGTTTAGAACTAAAATAATTTTGGCTGGAGAAGTAGGACTTGAACCTACAAAGAAGGTTGCGCTACCTTCGCCGCTCCATAGTACGGTGTGTCTACCAATTCCACCATTCTCCAATATGGCGGCAGCGGTGGGATTTGAACCCACGGGCGAATATTAGTCGCCAACGGTTTTCAAGACCGCCTCATTAAGCCACTCTGACACGCTGCCATATCCCTCCCTCACCACAAACGTAGTGAGGGAGATTTTGTTTTACAAACACGCTTCAAGGCCAGCAATAGCCTTTTCCATTTTTGTAATGCGCCCACGTAATGAGTCAATAGTGCTTTTGATTTCCTCTTTATCAGTTGCTACGTAATAACCCTTTTGACCAGAACATATCGGGCTTCCATTACTTCGAGCGGCATTAATCATATGCCGGATCATAGTTCTTGGAACACTAAATGCCTCTGCTAATTCACTACTACAAATTGGATAATCTTTACCTTTAGAATGTTCACGTAGATATTTTTCGATTAAATCCATATGTATCACCTGTTGAATGAATTACTTGCGTTTACTGCACCACGATCCATCAATCTTTCTCATAGAATAGTCAGATAGTTCACCATTATAAGATGCAGTAGTTTTTACATCTTCGTTTGTGACCACAATCCTTACACTGGTTGCACCCGGAAACATTTTCTTTGTGTTTTCAAGAATCTCATGCAGAAAATCATCCATTGTAAACACTCCTTAATAATTATCAGGGATAGACCAGTTTTCACAAAGACGAGCGTCCATCTTAGTCTGACTTACACTGATCTCACTCTCAACATATGTCGGTGCAATTTCACCAGAATCATTTGTAGTAAGAATCCAAGTAGCCGTAGTCACAACACTTTCTGTATACAGTCCATTCGGCTCTGCAAGAGGTACAATGTTCCAATAACTACCTCCACCACGGGCCTCTTGCGAAGATTCAGGGGCGGTAATTGCTGCTCCATAAGGAATACCATACCCAATACAAGTCCCCTGATAAATCCATTTACCTGTGTACTCATTTTTAGTATACCAATAACAAATAAGATTAGGATTATCACGCATTTCATAGATTTCTTTCAACTGAGAATACTCAAAGAAATTTGTGATATTTGGAAATCCAATACTATCCTGAATCTGATCTTTTAACTCATTGGTATATTGAGTTTCCTCACTATCATACATACAGCCAGCCAAGATACCCGTCATAAGAACCGCACAAAGGGCAATAGCCACAATTTTAAACTTCTTCATTTTCAAATCTCCTTTATTATTAATGATTGAGGCACTGGTTGTAAAAACTTCGTAAGGTTGCATTATCAATGGAATTAGTGTCCAAATTAGGATACCTCATCACAACATACTCCATAATTGTGTTCTTATCCGCATCTGTTTCGGCATCATTATACTGCTTATAACTATCTGCCAAGAATGATGCAGCGGCCTCAGAATATGTTGTGGTCTGCTTAAATACTTCTCGATCTGCTTCTGTCTGCCACTTGTCAACAATCATATCCCACTTGATGGCGGTATATGTTCCACCGACAACAATTACCACAGCCAGCAAAGCAAGGAGAGCGTTTTTGATAGTTTTCATTTTATCAATTCCTTCCTTTTAATGTTTCCATCAGCACTTCTTGAAACGACTGAAGAACTTTTTTACCTTTGTTTTTCTTATACAGCACTACTTTTGGCTTATTATCAAAGCTATCGCATATATCTAAAACCCTGATTTTATCGCCATCTTTATTATGGTATGTGCTGCCAACTACTAAGTCCATCACGGCCTCTTTTCGTCAGGCCAGATCACAACAGGAATATCAATCTTACCGAGCATCCGATACATCAAGAAAGATGTATACCCATCGAACAGATTCAACTTCTCGTCAACAAAAATCTCTGTCTCGAATTTGCGAGTCTTGCGCCACTCATCCAGTCGCCGCATCAACTTTTCATTACAGGGAATAGTATTCGCAAAGCTGCGGGGAATCTGGATTAACTCAATAGGAACCAGCCGCCGTTCAAGATTCATAAAGTCACATTCCTTTTGAGCCTTATCCCGATCCAGCCAAACCTTATCATCTGTCAACTTGCGTGGAGTAGACCCATTCTCACTAACGGCAAACATCATACTTGCCACATTAGTGTTCGCAATCATATTGATAGCGACAACTGTTCCCTCTCCAACTTCATACTTCGGACGCACAACCTTAACCATACCCTTGCCGCCACACTCGGGACAATTATACTGCTTTGTGTTTCCAACAACTGCATCACAATAATTCTCTGCAAACTGGTGAGCAAGGGACTGGACAAACTCATCAGGACTACTATAGCCATCCTCTACATTCAGAGGCTTGCCAAGGAAAATGTGACCAGTGCCGTTACACAGGCTGCACTTAACCTTACGGATTGGCTTCAAAAAATAGACCTTGCTTCCAATTTCTTTGCTCGTTTCGATGTACATAACTTTGCTCCTTTATTATTGTATTTGTGGTTATTACCACTTATTGATTGCCAGCTTCCTTACTGGCTCCTGACATTATCTATTATAGTTGTATTTCTTGTTATTGTCAAGGGGTTTTTGAAACTTTCTCAAAAAATTTTCCTCCAGCCTTTTTTATATCATCATAGGTAGTCATAGACCCCATTTCACTGACTAACCATACATTCTTCATATCAGCAATATATACACGAACAGGGATAAGTCGCCCATCTAAATCAATGTAAATATATTGCCCGTCCATTTCAACTAAATTAGAATAGAACAGTTCTTTTCTGTGCGTACAACCCTCATGAGGAAACGGGCAGCTTGCACATTCGGTTGGATCGCAATATGTTATCTCGCTCCTTGTTGTGGCATAAATTATATATCCTATAACAAGAAATAAAATACAAAGCAACAGAAAATCCATACATCCTCCTTACCATGAATCCAAATCTGTAATATCTTTTTCTTCTCCACAGACTGGACACTTAATTTTTACAATCGTCCCAATACCTGTTCCTTCAAGATCATAGATATATCTATTGTTCTTACAAGATTGATAATGCTTCTCTCTAAAAGTCTTTGCACGTTCATATTCAACTGGAGAAAGAACCGCAATAGACCGCTGATAGATAGACCGAATTTCATCATCCTTGGCCTTAATAGCAACATCCTTATTGAATCCTTTTATTTGTGAACGTAGTGCCTTATTATCAAGAACAAGACTATCTACAGACTTTTTAATAGATTCTAATTTTTGTCGAATATTCTCTTCTGGATCACCAAAATCAATATATCTACCATCCTCTGTTACAAGTGTTCCCATAAACCCTCCTATCAGATGAATAAAGAAATAATCCCAAATAGCGGTAGGCCAACAAACACAAAGAAAATCGCTGTCAATACAAAAGCACCAATAATTCTATGCCATAAAACATCAGAACGTTTCCCGTTTATTTTAACCGTAAACATTGGACTGAATAGCAGAAACACATAAAACACAAAAGTAAGTAAAAGAACCCACTTCATTTATATCACCGCCTAATCTAAAACTCTAAAATTATTCGGATCATTCAAATATCCAAAATATGCTTTTCCTAAAAGTGTTAATTCTGTGCTTGAGTAATTATCAGTTTGATAAGTTTTGCCGTTAGAAACATATGGCATTAGTTTATCATCCATCCAAATATACACAGGCTTATTCAACGAAATTGCTTGATTGATTCTGTTTGTGGTAGACTTACCAATATGTTCTGGAGTAACGACAACACATAAATCACATACAAGTAATTTTTCATAACACATATCATCCAGCAAATCAGGATATTGCTTATAAACATCAAAATCATAAATTGCTGGAGCAAAACAAATATATCCAGCTTTTGTCAATTCACGTTCAACATGGCGAAATTGAGATTCATGCTCTCTTGTAATACCAAGCAAATGTGCTACTTTATATTTGCCAAACATATTTACTCCCCTACAAACACCAGATCATTGACATAGTTCGGCTCCTGAGTAAAGATAGGAATATTCATGTCAAGCTGCCACTTCGGGCGGCGCACAAATTCCTGAACATCATCACACATCTTACCAGTAGGAACATCAACCATCTTCTTGATGCAGCACGTACCACGCTTACAAGATGTAGAATAGTCATTCCAGTTAATACCTTTCTCAACAAAAAGCATATCCTGAATCATATTACACGTCTTGTTCATAAGCTGGCTGTGCGAGAAACACGACTGTCCTGCTGACTGGATGCTATTGCGAGTAGCGTCCTGTTGCCGCCATACAAAATAGTTTGCAACATCTTCCTTGGGGACGTTAAACACTCGGCTATCAAACAGCGCACGATCATACTTTGAAACATACAAACACAACTGATTTTTCTCACTATCGTCTGCATAATCCCAATCTTCAACTTTAGAAGCCGCCCACTCATTCACAGTATCTTTCCATGCCTTATTAAAGGCCAGAGTTGCCATACTTGCAGAAATACTACACATCTTCTGTACAGTATCATCAAACCACGAATCAGTTGTAAGAGTTTGGTAATCTACCAACAGCAACGAAATTTCGTCAGACTGTGTGTAACCAAGCACACAACCTTGAATATTCTCACAAAGGTATTTCATTGTCTTATTCATTGCATCCATCAGGAGGCCATCAAAAGGCTTATCAAGCCCCTTTGTAAAAGTGTGAAAGGCTTTCCCATCAATACGAATAATAACAGGCATACGGCGTACCAGCTTTGTTCGTGTTACATTCTCATAACCCTTCATACGATCCCCAAGACTATCACGTTTATTTCCCATTTTTATTTTCCTCCATTTCTTCTTTATCATGTTGGCAAAGTCCATCATGTTCATGTACGTGGTATCTAAACCCTCTGCTGCCAAACCTCATATGAGAGAGTCGTTCACCAGTGAGTTTGCAGATATGTTTCTTTTCATTCAAATACTTGCAGTTGCTATCACAATACATAAATTATTCTCCCGCACGATTGTTCCAATGATCAGTGACATACTCATAACCATTCTCCAAAAACTTTACTTCTGTTCCCTCCATATAGAACCTTGATTTCCTGTTAAAGAAAATCCCACATTCAGAACAGCCACACTTATACGATGTTGTAAATACCCCATCTCCCTCATGACCAGCACCATATTCAGTAAGAGAAGCATTGCCTCCTCAAAATGGACATTTCTTTAATTCAACAGACTTAGACATTTTCATTTAACTCCTTTCTTTTCATACAATAAACATCAGTATTCAAATCGGGTGCATAATATCCACTCACAATTTCAAATCCACATTTCTTATAAAGAAAATATGCCGGATAGTTATTCTGAGCAACGATCAAAGTATCAACATGATATAAAGCAATTAGCAATTCCATAAACTGCTTTCCATAACCTTGTCTTTGATATTCTGGCTTAATCTGAAAATTAGCAAGATAAGTACCATCATCTAACCAGAATACATTTGCACTACCAATCTGGTCACTTCCATTGAAAAATTGTAGAGATTTCATTTTATACCATTCTTCAACTCCTTCACGCTGCCAACTCTATCACGAAATTTTTAATCTGCACAAAGTCAATTAACTTGCCCCCCCGATTTCTGCGGCCTCTGAATCAAATGCAAGAATCCCACAGTCAATTAGTTCATTGATCTTTGATAAAAACTTTTCTTGTATCTCTAAATCCTGTTCATTGTCAATGTCTTTTTGTTGATAAAATTTATTGAATGTATAGCCACACATACCACCACAAGAACTCAAATGAACACGGAACTTTCCTGCATAGGCTTTTGCGTTCAGATCATAAATACCAATCCAATATTCATTATCTGTTCCAAACATTCGATCCATGTCGTTTCCACTTGTACCACAAATGCACCATGCACCAATTACGTCATTCCTCCAGAATATAGGTTCACACACCTTACTCCTATCTGCAATCTTTAAGCGGCGAATCTTTGACATTGTAAGATTGTACTTGTTTTTAACCTTTGGTATTCGCATTTCATAACCCTCTATTTTATCCTATGAAAAAGATTGTATATCTTGTTATTTAACTTTTTTATGAACTTTTCCTTTTTACACTGTAGTCCCCAATACCAACGTTTAATACGAAACCTAATCGTTGGATGATAGTCAGGATGAAGTGTGATCTGTGGAGGAATTTTTGAATCGTCTCGGATATATGGAACCCCATCTATCCATATTGTATTATCGTTATCAATTATCATTATTTTTTGTCCTTTCTCGCTCAAGAATAATATCTGTTCTAAATTGTCCACAAACAGGGCAATAAGAAAACATTCGCTCTTCCGGGAAATGATAACTTCCACCAGCTAAAATTATTCGTGCGCCATATTTATCTGTTTCAGTTGAGGCCGATCCAAAATCAAACCTCTTACAAAAATCACACATTGTTTGTTCCTCCATATAAAACCAAATTGCTTTTTGAAATCTGCTCTTGCGTAAAACCATTAACATATCCATGATCGTCACGCACTTTAACATTGGCGAACATTGCGCAGATTTTCTCATTGATGTTTTCATGTAACCGACCATCATTCTTCAAGCACCAGAGGACAAAACTTGGTTTCTTTACCCCATCTATATAATCCATGAGCGCAGTATAAAGAATGTCCTGAATCATTGCATCCGTATAATTCTCCCAATTATAAATACATTCATCACCCATATATCGCTTAATTGAGTAGATAGAATCTCCTTTGTTTGAATACTTGCTGTTGCCTTTACAGCACATGATAATATTACACGTTCGCTGCGTCATGCGTATTCTCCTTTCCGGCTTTATAATTGCCGCAACGATTACTAAAATCACTAAAACTATGTGGAATATCTGGCCTAAGAATATTTGATTTATGCCTTCTGCATTTTGTGTTTATACAATCAGAACCACAAAAGCAAATGTCATCTGTCGTAAAACGTCCTGTCTGTTTCATTCACATTCCTCCATCAGTTTGTTTACTCGATCAATTTCCTCTTGCGTATGTGGTGTTCCACCAGCGTTCATTTGAATATACCACTGTAAAACTTCTTTCTTCGTCTTGAGATCATTAACGTTGATAATCATGCTATGACGAATCAAATCTGTTTCCCCTTCAAATTCAGAATAAAGCAACCCGAATACACGAATTTCATTATTCATAAACCTTTGAATTGCTGTAATCCGCTGTAGGCCATCAACGCATACAAAATCACTATACCCTGTCTTTGGTCTACAACTATGCCAGTATGGATCATTGAAATAAAGAGTACGTCCAGTCTTACCACCACGAAGAATAAATTCCAGAAATTTTACTTGCTGATCCTCTGTCCAAACATGACCACGTTGGAAATCAGGGTTAAGTTGCAATCCTTCTTCGTTTATCAGCCTATCAAGCCATTCCATCATGTATTCCCAAGACACATTGACTTGATATGAACCATCACTTATAAATTGCGGAATTTCTCTAAATTTCATTTGCTATCATCCCTTTCCAAAATAGCAATGTAATGCGATTTTAAGTAATTCTTGTTCTTGTTGGTTAAGAATTAAACGGCATAGCTTTTCCGCTTCACTATCTGCACCTTCTTCACTATTGTCTTGACGTTGCTTGATTGCCATATAATGACCAAGTTCATGAGCAAGTACATATGGATCATTTTCATATTTTTCTAAGATTTCAATTCTTGCATCATCAACAAAAAGCCTTCCAGCCATTGAAAGATAAAGAATCCTACCAGCAGCCGTTCCTAATTCTTTATGATATGACAAGTCAATATCAAGCAAAGAACACATCATCTTTAGTGAGTCTGTTAAACGACATTCAGCATTTTTTCTTATTTCTTCTTTTTTAGCCCATTCTTTTTCAAACTTTTTATCCTCTATCGCAAAAATCAAAAGCAAAAGCAAAAACAAAGAAACAATAGTCGCACACAAAATAAGTAAAGAAATCATAATATTGTCACCACAAATTGTATTTATTGTTATTTATCAACTTTATGTTTTTCCACTATATCATCACGTCTGATGACTAAAAATTTCCTTTGCTCTTTTCAAAAGAACATCTTTTTCATTTGCCATTGTTTCGTTCATAACTTCCTCAAGAAGTTCATTAAGAATAGAGCCTAAGATTTTTCCAGCAGGAATACCAATATCCATCAAGTCATGCCCATTCACAGCCAAATCTTTGAGCATAAAACAATCCTTTTGTGCTTCTATCTCATCGACCAGTGCAATGATTTTTCCAGTAGAGAATTGTTGCTCTCCACGAACGCTCATCTGCGCTGATTTATCAGCCTCTTTTACATATATAAGACGCATAAACTGCTCTTTACCAAACTTATTCAAGCAACGGCGAATTACAGGCTTTCGTGGCTCAATCGTCCTGTCGTGTGCCTCTACAAGCTGTGTAACTACTTCAACAGTTCTATTATCAAACTTGAGATTTCGTAAAGACTTTTCTGCAATATCTTTACTGGCTGCTGCGTGTCCGTAAAAGTGTCCTACTCCATCATCCACAGAAAAGCATTTGGGTTTTCCAAGATCATGATACAGCAATGCAAGACGAATATATAAATCTTTTGGAGAGTTTGCAATCGCTGTGATTGTGTGACCCCAAACATCTAAATAATGATGTTGATTATATTGCCAAAAGTTTACAGTTGGAGTAATTTCAGGTATCCAAACTGCCAGAATTTCATAACAAGAACGGAGAGGAAGAATACAGTTATCACCCATCAAAATTTCAGATAGTTCTTTTGCGACTCTTTCTGCTGATACTTCCCGCAGAAGTCCTTTATTCTTCAACATGGCCTTTTCTGTTTTATCATCAACAACAAATCCAAATCTGGATACAAAACGTAATGCCCGGAGTATTCGTAAAGCATCCTCTTGAAATCGCTCATCGGGATTTCCTACACATCGAAGAATACCATTTTTCAAATCGCTTTCACCATCAAACAGATCAACTATATTACCACCAACATCCGCTGCCATAGCATTAACTGTGAAATCACGGCGGCTTAAATCTTCAGCAAGATTTCCAACAAATTCTACACTGTCAGGATGACGGTGATCGGAATAATCTCCATCTTTCCGATAGGTAGTAATTTCATATGCCTCCTTATCAAGCATAACCGTAAGTGTTCCATGCTGAAGGCCAGTGTCTATGACGTGCATATTCCTGAAAACATCGTGCATCTGTTCAGGGAAGGCGTTCGTGCATATATCCCAATCATGCGGATCACGATTAAGCAGAAAGTCACGAACACAACCACCTACCACATAGGCTTCATATCCAGCATCCAGCAGGATTTTCATAAGCTGCTTTGGAGCATTTGGAATATTGATTATTTTTCTCACATTTATACCTCTAATTTTCTTTTCCAATAATTCTAATTTCAACTCCAACATTATCGAGATTTGAACACAATATAAGTATAGTTCCAACAGGAAGCTCAATATGCTTTTTTGCATGACGAATTGCAGCTTTAACACTAAAAGTATTTTTACTACAATGACTTGAACAACCAAGACTATTTTCGCCAAATAAGCCAAGTTTAACAGCATCGCTCCAACTATACCATTTATTTTCAGAATCAAACCACCACCGTACTCCATCTACATTATTTGAAATTGTAAGATGAGTATATACAGGCCACCGATGCAAATTATATTTATTTTTATAATAGCCATGGATAACATTTTTGAAACTGCTACAATTATATCTATGTCCTCTTTGATTGAAATATCTAACCTTAACTTTATTTTTCATTTTTTGCTCCAATCATTTTGCATTTGTGGTTATTTGTTGCTATTAAAATACTTCGATAAAAAATTGATTATTAACCAACCTTGAGTGCTTCTTCATTCACATACATCACAAATTCCTCGATCTGCTTGTAATCAGGCTTTGGCGGGAGAACAGTGTGTTCTTTAGCATAATTCATTTGCCGATCATAATCACTTACCATATCAAAAAACTCCTTTTTGTATGTCCCATCCTCATTCTGATAAGCGCCGTTACGGATCGACATAAGCAGCGGAATGTCTTTCTCACGATATGTAGAGAACGTACCATTTTCCAACAAATCAATGCACATTAAATACAAACGGATCAAGTGCATGGCGTGTTTGTTCAAATGTTCTTCGTCTTTTTTGTGGTTTCGATGATTTAGTTTTTCATATGTACCAAGAACATTACTCAACTCGTTCATAATGCAGTTGAACTCACGGGCTGGATAATGCGTCAAGCGAATATCTGCAAAAATTTCTGTATCACACTCTTCACGTGGGCTTTCCGCTGTGTAAAGAACAATAGCGCCCTTATCAAACTCTGTATACTTTTCCTCAAAGTGCTTCATGGAACTCTTCATAGAGTTTAGCGTGTGTTCCTCTTTCTTAGCTTGTGACAGACGATCACGGGCAACGGCACATTCAAGCCGCCGAAGTTGCTGGTTAGCATAACCACCAAAAGACTTAACTGCCTTCTGTGAAAGAAACATATCTCGCTTATCAATCAGCATTTTTCCAATAGGATGGTAGAACACATAACTATCAGGTCTGCCGAAAAGCATCTCAATGGTATTAGGATTGCAATTTTCCAGTAGGCCAATCAACTTATTGAACGCATAGATTGTAGTATCAGTATCATTATCAATCACTTGCTCAAAATTTGTTCTTCCAAGTAAGTCACGCTTTGAATTTAACGCACATCCACGTACATCAATATCAGATGTTGGTTTATTTGTTCCATAAGCATGACTACCACCAAATGTTGCAAACAGCATCGACCCCCCCCCAAGATGAGGGTTTGTCTGAATGAATTGATACTCCGGGCGGCTCAAAACTTCTTTAATGTCCATGTCCTACACTCCTTTATCACTTACATAATCAAATCATTTTCTGTAATAATCAATGTCAACTCAATTTTACAAACATTCTTGCTATCAATGGTTTGCATAAGTTTCTCCATAGGATTTTCCCCATAGTTTACACAAATCATATATCCACGTGTTTGACCACCAAAGTATGTGAGGATCGCAGAATAGCACTTCTTGTTTTCCCAATCGACTTTTTTCATTTTGGATAACTCCCATCTTTATTATACTTGTATTTGTGGTTATCGTCAAGCCCTAATTTCATTTCTACTGATATTTTTTCTTTCTTTAGCAATCCTACGCTGCCGCCAATATTCATGATCCTCAAACCGTTTTAAGTGCCTACATTGTTTTCCAAGGCAATTCTTCCGTTTCATTTCTTTAACTGTCAACAGGCCACAATGCAGACAGCAATAGCCAACTGGATTATTAGGCTTACCGCCATAAATTGTTTTCTCCATCAATTTCAACCTTCTTTCCATCCGGGAGACAAGCTACTATATATTCATAAAGCCAATGGTACAGAGTATCTACGCTTTCATGAAAAGCATTATATTTACCATTAAACGTATTCAAACTGTGGCCAGACAACTTTTTTGAGAATTTCGGACAATGAAAGTGAGAATTTTCCGTGCAAATCTAGGAAGCAATTCCT
>QXXE01000184.1 GCA_009911355.1 Clostridiaceae bacterium
AACAGCTTTGGCAACAATGCGGAAAAAGACACGGTTGGTTACCGTGCCTCTCACCGTAATTCTTATTGTAATAGGAGATAAGCTATGTTCTTACAGTTGCTTGTTGGAGGTATTGCTGTAGGCTGTATTTACGCGCTGATTGGACTTGGCTACAGCCTTATTTACAGCGCCTCCGGATTGATGAGCTTTGTGCAGGGCGAGATATTTATGCTAGGTGCATATGTTGCATTCACAATTTATGTCAGCCTGCGAATTCCCTTCCTGCTGGCGGTGCTGATTGCCGTTGGTATTATGTTCCTGTTTGGCATGCTGCTTGAACGCAGCATGATCAGCCCGCTTCTGCGGCGTGGAGCACAGCAGATACATATCGTGCTGGCTACGATCGGGCTGTCCACATTTCTGAAAAATTTTGCAATGATTCTCTGGGGATCGGATGTGAAAAATTTCCCCTCTTCCTTTGGCGAAGCTCCCATTAGCTTAGGGATGGTTTCCGCTTCTCCGCAACAGATTGCGATTATTATTGTTACGCTGGCCTGTATGGTTTTACTGCATTTCTTTATGAGCAAGACAAAGCTTGGGACCAGTCTGCGGGCAGCGGCGCAGGATCCGATGGCAGCTGGCGTGGTTGGGATTAATGTACCGCTGACGATCGGTATGGCATGGGCATTAGCCGCCGTCCTGAGTGCGATTGCAGGTATTTTGCTTGCACCTATTTACGGTGTATATCCGAAAATGGGTGCAATCCTTTCGACAAAAGGTTTTGCGGCAGCTGTGCTCGGCGGTTACGGAAATATGTATGGCGCAATTATTGGCGGATTGATTTTTGGTGTGGTAGAGACAATGGCCGCGGGCTATCTGTCCTCTTCGTTTAAGGACATTATTTCTTTCGGGGTACTGATCCTTGTGCTTTTTGTAATGCCACACGGCATTCTGAAGGTCAAGGCGGATTAAGGGGGGCCAGTATGAACAAGATTATGAAAACGCTCTCCCAGACGAAGGCACAGCGCCTAATCGCGATTATTGCAGTGGCATTGGCTGTGGCCTATCCGCTTGTGTTCCCGCAGTCAATCTATATTCATCTGCTGATCTGTACCTTGGGCATCTACATTATTGTAAATACAGGTTTTGATATTCTGTTTGGCTATTCTGGCCAGATATCTCTCGGACAGGCAGGATTTTATGCGATTGGTGCATATTTTAGCGCAATACTGAGTAAAGTAGGCGTGCCGGTTTTGCTTTCGATCTTGGTAGCAGCGTGCATTGCAGCGATTGTAGGATATGTACTTGCAATTCCCTGTTCCAAGTTAGTGCACCATTTCCTGGCGATAGTCACAATCGGTTTCGGTGAAATTGTACGTTTGCTGGCACTGAACGGCCCAACAGAGCTAACTGGAGGTGCAAACGGTATCGGTGCAATCCCCACAGTCAATCTATTGGGGTTGAAGCTGGACAGCAATGCCAAGTATTTGTATTTTGTATTGGCACTGGTACTGCTTGCGCTCCTTGCGAAGCAGAGAATCATTGATTCGCGTGTAGGGCGTGCGCTGCAGGCAGTGAAGTGTAATCCGGATGCGAGTGAAGCATTTGGTATGAAATTGTCGAAATATAAGTCTATGGCATTTACCATTGCTGCGTTTTATGCCGCAGTCGGCGGGGCGCTTTATGCCCATTTGGTAAGGTTTATCAGCCCTGAATCTTTCTCGGCAGAACAGTCGAATATGTTTCTCGTGATGATTTTAGTTGGCGGTATGGGAACATTCTGTGGCCCGTTGATTGGTTCCCTGCTCATTATTGTTGTCACTGAGTTTTTACAGCAATTTGGTACTTATCAGATGTTAATCTATGGTGCGTTGATTATATTTGTGCTGTTCTTTATGCCGAATGGTATTGCGGGTACATTGCGCGGACGTTACTACCACTTGCTGAATCAACTGCCGCCACGCCCGGAAAAAGGGAAACAGGAGTCGAAATGATATGGAATTGCTGAAAGTAGAAAATGTAACCATGCAGTTTGGGGGGTTAAAGGCGATTAACGCCCTGAATATGAGTATCGAAAAAGGGGAAATCCATGGCCTGTTGGGACCGAATGGTTCCGGTAAAACGACCAGCTTCAATGTAATTTCCGGGGTTTATCAGCCGACAATGGGGAATGTTTATCTGGAAGGACAGAAAATCAATGGAAATGAAAAATACGAGATCAATCAGCTTGGCATTGCGCGTACCTTCCAGCATATCAGTCTGTTTTCAACGATGAACGTTTTGGAAAACGTCATTGTTGGACAGCACTGCCGCACGAAATCCGGGCTGTTCGCAGTGATGCTCCGCACCCGTTCCGAGCGGGCGGAGGAAAAGGCAATGGTAGAACGTGCGTATGAACTGTTGGATTTTGTCGGCTTAACACATCGTGCCGGGGAATTAGCGTGTAATCTCCCTTATGGCGAACAACGGCTTTTGGAAATCGTGCGCGGACTTGCGAGCCGTCCGAAGCTTATGATGCTTGATGAAGCGTCTGCAGGCATGAACTCGGTGGAAAAGGATAACCTGATTCGAATTATCCGGGCGATTAGTAAGCAGGGGATTACGATCCTGATGATCGAGCATGATATGAAGCTCGCTATGGGGCTGTCTGATCAGATCACTGTGCTTGACCATGGAACAAAGATTGCGGAAGGACTTCCAGCAGATATCCAGAAAAATCAGCAGGTGATTGAAGCCTATCTTGGGAAGGGAGGTGTCGCTCGTGCAAAACATGCTGAGCGTAGAAAATCTGGAGCATAAATATGGTGCAATCCAGTCCTTGAAAGGTGTAAGCCTGACAGTAAACGAAAATGAAGTAGTTGCGCTGATTGGTGCAAATGGAGCCGGGAAAACCACTTTGCTGCGCTGCATATCTGGTATCTTAAAGCCGTGCGGCGGAGAAATCAGTTTTTGTGGAGAAAGTATTTACGGACTGCCTTCCTATAAGGTGGCAAAAAAGGGGATTGCACAGGTTTTGGAATCGCGCCATGTATTTCCGAAACTGACCGTTATGGAAAATATTCAGATGGGCGCATTTTTGCGGAATGACAAGCAGAATGTTCCAGATGAGGTGGAAACCCTGTTCGAAATCTTTCCTCGGCTGCGGGAACGGGTTTGGCAGCCCGCAGGCACGCTGTCTGGCGGTGAACAGCAGATGCTGGTCATGGTGCGTGCGATGATCTCAAATCCTAAACTGCTGATCTTGGATGAGCCATCGCTTGGACTTGCCCCAATTTTTATTGATGAAATATTCAATATTATCCCACGTTTGAAAAAGATGGGGGCGACAATCCTCCTGGTAGAGCAAAATGCCAGCATGGCACTGGCTGTAGCCGACAGAGGGTACGTTATGGAAACGGGATGTATTACGCTTAGCGATACAGGAGATGCCCTGCTTGGAAATGATGAGGTTCGCAAAATGTACCTCGGTGAAGAATAACTGGCCAGCATTGACCGAGCCGCATTTGCGGTTCGGTCTGCTGCATTTTCCGATGTATTAAAGCCTGTATTCCCAGCCTGTCAGCCATGCCTGTGAGGTTTCGACACCGTTAGTCTGTGTGAAGTGCTATACTAAAGTTGTAACGGGAGTGGCAAATGAGATATAATCAAAATCACAAGAGAAGAGGTACACATT
>QXXE01000185.1 GCA_009911355.1 Clostridiaceae bacterium
TACTATGAATCTCTGGATGCTGCTTAGGCATTGATATCCTTGTAAAAAAAGTGTCAACCAATATTGACAATATCAGTTTCCACATGAGCGGCGCGGCCCCGTTCGGCTTTCAGCTTGAACCCACCACCATTCAGGGCATCCGCACAAAGATGATGAAGCCTGACCCGGAAACAGCGGACATCGCCCGGCTGATGTTTGAAATGTACGCCCAGCCCTCCACCTCTTTCGGGGACATCGCCCGGCACTTCGCGGACGAGGGCATCCTGATTTACGACAAGGAGCTGACCCGTGGCTTTATCTCCCAAATGCTCCGCAACCCCATTTACGCCCAGGCCGACCTGGAACTGTACGAGTTTTTCAAAAGCCAGGGGACGGTGGTAATCAACGAGGCGGCGGACTTCGCGGGGACAAACGGCTGTTATCTATATCAGGGCCGGGACGTGCAGGAACGAAAAAACAAGCACCTGAAAGATCAGATCCTTGTGGTGGCCCCCAGCGAGGGGCTGGTATCGGCGGATGTGTGGCTCCGCTGTCGGAAAAAGCTGATGGCGAACACTACATTCCAGAACGGGCGCAAGGCGAAAAATACTTGGCTGGCCGGGAAAGTGAAGTGTGGCCGCTGTGGGTACGCCTTAATGAGCGTGGGGAACCCGTCAGGCGTTCAATACCTGCGGTGCTCCAAGCGGGCGGACAACAAGAGCTGTCCGGGCTGTGGGACGCTCCGCACGAGGGAATTTGAGCGGTTTATCTACGGCGAAATGGTGAAGAAGCTGGCGCAATTCCAAACCCTGACGGGCAAGCGGGAAAAGGTCAATCCCAAGCTCACCGCCTTAAATGTGGAGCTGGCCCGTGTGGAGGATGAAATTGAAAAGCTGCTGAATACCCTGACCGGGGCCAGCGCGGTTTTGATCTCCTACGCCAACACCAAGATTGAGGAATTGGACGCACAGCGGCAAACACTGGCAAAGGAAATCGCGGCCCTGTCTGCGGAGAGTATGTCGCCGGAACAGATTGAGCGGTTGTCGGTGTACCTGAACCGCTGGGAAGAGATTGACTTTGACGATAGGCGGCAGGTGGCTGACGGCCTTATCTCTCAAATCCGCGCCACAGGTGAATGTGTCGCTATTGAGTGGAAAATCTGACTTTCAACGATCCATCGCACTTGACTATGGGCTGTATGCCCTTGTCAAGAGATGTAATTATAGGAGGACAATATGAGAATTCTTGTATTGAACGGTAGTCCCCGGCCCAACGGAAACACGAAGGGGATGATTGAGGCATTCCGGGAGGGAGCTGTGTCGGCGGGCCATCAGGTGGATGTGATGGACGTGTGCCGGATGAAGATCGGCGGCTGTCTCGCCTGCGAATATTGCCACACCAAAGGGCGCAGGGAGTGCGTCCAGAAGGACGATATGCAGAAAATTTACATTCTGCTGAAAGAGGCGGAGATGCTGGTGATTGCTTCGCCTATTTACTACCACGGCATCAGCGGCCAATTGAAGTGTGTCCTAGACCGTTTTTATTCCGCTGCCTACCCCAGCAAGCCGCCCAGGCTGAAGAAAGTCGCTATGATTTTAAGCTCCGGCGATGCCAATATGTATGATGGGGCGATGTTCTCCTACCAGGGTGACTTTTTGGATTTCCTGGGGCTGGAGGATATGGGTGTGTTCACCGCCCACGGAGGCGAAAACGGTTCCCCCAGAAAACTTGCGGAACTGCGTACCTTTGGCGCAGGACTGAAATAAATTCAATCTTTCTGCCAATCACAGATCAATCAATAGGAGGAATTTTCATGAATACAATGCCGAAAATTGCGCTGGGCGCATGGTCCTGGGGAGCCGGAGCTGCTGGCGGTGACCAGGTGTTTGGGAACCATCTCTTTGAGGACGATCTGCGTCCGGTATTTGACAAGGCGCTGAAGTGCGGCCTGACCCTGTGGGATACCGCCGCCGTCTACGGCGAGGGAACCTCCGAGCGTATCCTGGGCAATTTCGTCAAGGACGTGTCCCGTGAGCAGGTGATCCTCTCCACCAAGTTCCCCCCGCAGATCGCCAGCGATTCCCCGGAGGCCATGCAGGAGATGCTGGACGGCAGCAAGGCCCGCCTCCATGCGGATGTGATGGACGTGTACTGGATTCACAACCCCATGGATGTGGAGAAGTGGACCCCCAAACTGATCCCCCTGGCGCAGAGCGGACACATCAAGACCATCGGCGTGTCCAACCATAATCTGGCGGAGATCAAGCGGGCCAATGAGATTTTGGGCGCTGCCGGTCTGAAAGTCTCCGCCGTTCAGAACCACTTCTCCCTGCTGCACCGTTCCTCCGAGCGGGCCGGGATTCTGGACTACTGCAAGGAAAACGGCATCACCTTCTACGCCTACATGGTGCTGGAACAGGGTGCGCTGTCCGGCAAGTACGATACCACCCACCCCTTCCCGGAGGGCAGCGACCGTGCCAGATGCTACGGCCCCGTCCTGCCACAGCTGGAAAAGCTGACCCAAAAGATGCGGCAGATCGGCGGCAAATATGACGCCTCTCCCGCACAGATCGCCGCCGCTTGGGCGATTGCCAAAGGAACCCTGCCCATTATCGGCGTGACAAAGGTGGAGCAGGTGGAAGACGCCGCGAAAGCTGCGGAAATCGTTCTGACGGCGGAGGAAGTCTCCGAACTGGAAGTCCTTGGCGATGCCGCCAATATCAATACACTCCGGGAGTGGGAGAAGGAAATGATTTAACGTGGGAGGCTTGCGGCAAATGAGCGAGAGAACGATCCAAGTCGGGCTTGCGGGATTTGGAATGTCCGGGCAGGTTTTTCACGCGCCGTTCATCTCCGCTGATCCCCGGTTTACGCTCAAAAAAGTGTATGAGCGCACCACCGACAAAGCGAAACAGGCGTATCCTGATGTTGAAACCGTGCGGACCTTTGAGGAACTGCTGACAGAGGACATTGACCTCGTTGTAGTCTCCACGCCAAACCAGTATCACGTTCCTATGGCGGCCCAGGCGATGCGTGCAGGCAAGAACGTCATTGTGGAGAAACCGGCGGCGGCATCCAGCCGGGAGGCGGAGGAACTGTGCCAGATGGCAAAGGAACAAGGGGTCCTGTTCTCTGTCTACCAAAACAGACGGCTGGATGGAGACTTTCTCACCGTAAAAAAGATGATTGAAAGCGGGCGGCTGGGTGAAGTGGTCGATTATGAGTGCCATTTTGACCGGTTCGTCACAGGCCAAAGCGCAAAGCAATGGAAACGGGAGGGCGGCAAGGGTATCAACATTCTGTACGACTTGGGAATCCACTTGATCGACCAGGCGTATGCGCTCTTTGGAATGCCCGATGAGGTCTATGCGGATATGAGAAAGCAGAGGCCGGAATCCTCTGGAATTGACAATTTTGAGGTCAGCCTCTACTACCCAGACAAAAAGGCGATCCTGTCCGCCAGTGAGCTGGTAGCCATGCCCGGTCCCCGTTTCATGGTACACGGGAGAAAAGGCAGCTTTCTTAAGGCAATACCGCATAATGCGAAATCCGCAAAAATGTGATATAATATAAATATGGATAAACAAATGAGCTTGTC
>QXXE01000186.1 GCA_009911355.1 Clostridiaceae bacterium
AAGTCTATATATTCCATACAACCTATTATACCATAGTTGCTCCGCTTTTCCTAGTTTTTTTCTCGAAAGTAATAACACAACTTTTCGCGGGAATTTCGTGCTTTCCACTCTTGATTCGCATCATTGATCATGATATAATCAATATAGCAGATCGTGATTTAAGGAGATGCCGAAAATGTCATTTGAAGCAGAAGTAATACCCCTGTTCATCGGAGGGGTGGCAATTGTGAGTGCTTTAGAATTGATTGCAGGGTGTGTGTTGCTTAGGAATTTGCGGGAGGCCCGTAACCGTTTGATTGCTCATACTGTATGTATGATAATTGCTCAACTGTTTTTAATACGTTCTATTTTCGCAAATTGGCTGGGTGTCAAATTAAAAATAGCTTCTATTTCCAACTCCGTAAACATCGGTATGTTTGGTCTTTTCTGGGCAGTTAGTGTAGTTCTTCTTTTGTCTGCAATCAGAAGCCTCACGGAAAGCAATAAAAAAGAATCTTGAACTTCCAGTTTGTCGGGAGTTATCCACGATGGATAACTCCCTGCATTGTTATTCTGGCGAAAAGCCAGGAAATGAGCTTTTGCATTCTTGACATATGCCAGAAACCGTGCTATCCTATAAATATCATATGCCAGAAACACGAAGGGAGGCGAAGCCATGCCGCGACCGGTAAAATGCCGAAAGGTTTGCCAGCTGCCGCGGGCGAGCGAGTTCCGCCCCGCCTGCGGCAGCGACTGCATCGTGACCCTTACGGTGGACGAATACGAGAGCATCCGCCTGATTGATAAGGAGGGCTTTTCGCAAGAGGAATGCGCACATTATATGCAGGTTGCCCGTACGACCGCCCAGCAGATTTATAACTCTGCGCGCGGCAAGATTGCGGAAGCCCTCGTCGGGGGCGCGGCGCTGCGCATTGAGGGCGGCGCGTACCGCCTGTGCGACGGGGACGAAGCGTGCTGTAGCTGCGGCGGCTGCAAGCGTCACCGCCAGAAAGGATGTGGACCGGGATGAAAGTCGTTTCGCTGCTGGAAAACACCAGCACCCGCAGCGATATGCGCACCGAACACGGGCTGAGCCTGTATATTGAGACGGGCAAGCATAAAATTTTGTTTGATATGGGCCAATCGGACGCATTCGCGGCAAATGCGGATACGCTTGGGGTTGACCTCCGCGCAGTCGGGCTCGCAGTGCTTTCGCATGGGCACTATGACCACGGCGGCGGGCTCGCCGCGTTCCTGGAGCGGAACAGCAGTGCGCCAGTATATCTGAGCCGCTACGCGTTTGAACCGCACTATCATGGGGAAGGACGTTATATTGGGCTCAACCCCGCCCTGCGCGGCAGCGCGCAGCTGCATTTTACCGAAGGCGAAACGCGGCTCGGCGAGGGGCTGACGCTGTGTGACTGCAACCAAAACACCCGGGAGCGGCCGCTGGACAGTTGCGGGCTGCAAATGGCTCAGCGCGGCAGTTTCGGTTCTAACCAGTCGGACGGCAGCGCACAACCTGCACCGCAGATGGCCCAGCCGGAGGACAGCCCGGAAAGGAACCCCGGCGGCAGTCCGCAAGGGGACCTGGCCGCTGGCTCGCAGGGTATCCCGGATGGATGCGCCTGTACGCTGGTTCCGGAGGATTTCCGGCACGAGCAGTATCTTCTTGTGGAAGAGCACAGCAGGCGTGTCCTGTTCAGCGGCTGTTCGCACAAAGGGATTTTGGAGATCGTGCGTTGGTTCCGCCCGGATGTACTGGTTGGCGGCTTCCATTTTTCAGGGCTTCCGCTGGATGATACTCTAGCGGGGTATGCCGCCGCGCTGGACGGGTATCCTACGGAATATTACACCTGCCACTGTACCGGCAGCGCGCAGTTCCAGTTTATGCAACAGTATATGAAGCGACTGCATTATCTGTCCTGCGGGCAGACAGTGGGAATTTGAAACCAGGCGGCGGAGCGGGAATACCGGCGCTGAAAATGGATAAAACCCTTGGATGGTACTCTAGCGGGGTATGCCGCCGCGCTAGACGGGTATCCTGCGGAATATTACACCTGCCACTGTACCGGCAGCGCGCAGTTCCAGTTTATGAAACAGTATATGAAGCGCCTGCATTATCTGTCCTGCGGGCAAACAGTGGGAATTTGAAACCAGGCGGCGGAGCGGGAATACCGGCGCTGAAAATGGATAAAACCCTTGCCGCACAGCAAAGGGTTTGAGCTAAAATATGATACAATAGGAGGTTTTCAGGGATGAAAATCGCGGTAACATTTGAAAATGAGCAGGTTTATCAGCATTTCGGGCACACTTCGCAGTTTAAGCTGTATGAGGTGGCGGATGGGAAAATCGTCAGCAGTACAATCCTGGATACGCAGGGCTCCGGACACGGCGCGCTTGCCGGGTTTTTGAAGGGCGCGGGAGCTGACGCGGTGATCTGCGGCGGCATTGGCGCAGGGGCGCAGGCGGCGCTTGCCGGGGCTGGCATCCAGCTGTACGGCGGGGTGAGCGGCAGCTGTGACGACGCGGTTGCGGCGCTGCTCGCAGGGACGCTCGCATGGAGCGCCGACGCTACATGCACCCATCATAGCGGGCATCACCACGGTGAGGGGCATTCGTGCGGTTCGCATGGCTGCGGCTCCCATTCCTGCCATTAAACAGATAGACCTTGAAAAGCCGCTGGCGATGATAACGCCAGCGGCTTTTTCCCATTCGGACGCAAAATCACCGTCAGCAGGCACGATTGTCACCGAAAAACGCTATCACAACACCTAAAGGGGAAGAACGTCCCTTTTCCCCTGTGGCGTGCGGCTTGAGTTTCTCCCACGCTTTGTGGCTGATATCGTGTCGATGCAGTTCTCCTGCCATTTTTCTGCTTTATCTTCTCTGCATATCCCGCACAATCGCGATCAAATGGTCAATCTGCTCACTGTTGAGTTTTTTAGCGGCATCCAATAGTTCCCGTACTTTCACAGGATCTACATCATCTGTATCGAAAAATTCCTTTGGGGTAATTCCCAGGTGCTCACAGATACAAAAGAACGTTGTCATTGATGGAAAATTCACACCATTCTCGACATTGTTCATATATCCCGGACTCTGGCCGAGGGACAAACTCATATCCCTTGCAGAAACGCCCTTATCCATGCGCAGGCTTACCAATCGGTGTATAAACTGTTCCTGTTCCATCGCTTCACACCACCTCACATGGATAATTGTATTATACGAATTGTATCCATATATCTAGAGAAACCGGCGAAAAGATATTCAGTATCCGGCACAGGTAAACCAACCTTGACAATCAGAAGGAGTAATCAGGTTAAGAGCCTGAAGAATCGCGGGAATCAGCTTATCCTTGATGCGAATACGCCATTTACGCAGGATGGAAGAGCCCCGAAAAATTTGTGTAAAAGAGAATAAAAGACAGCCTTTGCGTCAAGAATCGGAGCAGAAAAAACTTGATTGAAAGGATGTAATATTATGGAGAAGACACCGAAGGAAATGCTGAAGG
>QXXE01000187.1 GCA_009911355.1 Clostridiaceae bacterium
ATAGACGCAGAGCCGGTAACACGCAAATTAAAAATGCGGTTATCGGCTCTTTCCATTTGAAAGATACGGCGACCGTTTAGGAGGTAGCGCCGTGTCTTTTCCCGTTTCTGCTATAAATAATTTGTCAAAAAAAGCGTAGACCCTCCGCCGGGTTACTCCGGCCAGGAACACGAAATTTGCCAGTACATAAAAAAACTGCGTCATTTCATGCGCCCGCACAGTACAACGCTGTGCGGGCGTTGTCGCTTCTTGTCGGCTCCACTTTGGGACAAACAGTCCCAAGGTGCGGGGCGGCTCCCCCGGGTGCCGCTCCCCGCCGCCCTCCATATCGTTTCCCGGCAACCCAACCACAAAAAACGATATGGAGGTACATATAATGACTATCATCAACTTGCGCGACTTTTACTACTGGTACACCCAGGACGAATATATTGAGGTTACTGACGATGTGGCCGAGGCGCTCCAGGCCAGCGTCCGCTACGAGGCGGCCTATACCGAGCGTGTCCGCTACAACAAGGCGTACTATTCCTTGGATGCAGATGACGGCATTGAGTATTCCGCCTGCCTGCACGAGCTCACCCCGGACGAGGTTCTGGAGCTCAAGGAGCGGTTCTGCCGTCTGTGGAACGCGCTGAACAACCTGCCGGAAACCCAGGGCCGCCGGGTAGATGCCCACTTTATTTTGGGCATGACCTACCGAGAGATCGCCCAGGCCGAGGGCGTGGATAAGAGCGCGGTGCGGCGCTCTGTTCTCAGTGGCATCGAAAAGATGAAAAAATATTTGAGAAAAAATCCGTGATTGCCGTCTCCATTTGCTCCATTTTTCTGGTGGTATATGAGAGGAAGTTTTTTCTTCTCCACAACTGAATAGCGGGCGGCCCCGAGCGAACGCGGGGAGCCGGGCGGCGGGTGCGCGGTGACTTCTCCCACGGGAGGACGAGCGACCAACACCACCGCCGCGTGTGGGGAATTTGCCAGCCCCACGGCCACAATCCGCGAGGGACAAGCTGGCCGCTTGCCGCTTGGGGCCGCCGCACAAAACAAGGGAACGTCAGGCCGCTACCTGCTGTCTTTTGACGGGCCAAACATACGAGCCCGGCGTTCTCCATTTTTACATAGGAGGCGGACTTATGGAATACGACCCCACTCTGGCTGCTCTGCTGGCCCAGCCTTGGAGTAACAACGTATGCCGAGGCTATGTCATCTATGCGATGGAAAACTGCGGCTTTTCCTCCGAGGACATCCGGCGCGTGGTGGCCGGGCTCTATGAAGTGTTCGACTGCCGGGGGCTGGAAGAGGCCGAGGCGCATTTTCTGGACAGCCCCTATTAACTTCGAGACAATTTGTCCCAAGGTAGGGACAGGCCAAAGGGCAGCACTTTCGCGGTGCTGTCCTTTCGCGTTTCCCCACCAACCCAAAACGCAAAGGAGGTTTTACCGTGAAACTGACCGCACAAGAGCTGGAACAAATGAAAAGCGTGGACATCGGCGCGGTGAGCGCGGATGCGCTGGCTGACGTGAGCGGTATGGCCTTTGACCGCACCCTCCCCCGGGAGGAGCGGCTGGCCCGGTTTGTGAAACAGGCTGTCAATCCGTACTGCTTTAGCGTGGGCGGCGTGGGCGTAAAAATCGAGTTTGCCGAGGGCGGCCCCTCCCTCCAGGATACGCTGACCGCCTTTCTTATCCGGCAAAAGAGCGGGCTGTAACTGCTGTTGCGGCCCATTCCCACTTCGAGACAAAATGTCCCGAGGCATCGACATCCTTGTTGATTGCCCCAGGCAGAGTTATAATATAAGTGTAATGTGATAGGGAAGGAGGAACAATGGCACGAGCTAAAAACAGAGGGTATCAGCAGACTTTAACCTCTACCTATACAATCCGGCGCTGGCGTTTAGGCGCATACATCCGCCTTTCCAAAGAGGATTTGAAAAAGGGCAAGGACGACAGCAACAGCGTGAAGAACCAGCGTGACCTGCTGGGGGATTTCTACCAGCGGCACATGGACGAATTTGAAAGCGCGGTTGAATATGTGGACGATGGGCACACCGGGACGGATGCCAACCGCGAAAACTTCCAGCGGCTCTTGGCCGATGTGATGAGCGGGAAAATCAACTGCGTGATTGTGAAAGACCTTTCCCGGTTCGCCCGGAATTACAGTGACGCGGGGAGTCTGATTGATAACTTGTTTGTGCAGATGGGCGTCCGCTTTATCTCCCTTGCGGAGAACGTGGATAGCTACCTAAACCCCGACAGCGTTTCAAACATTATCGTTCCGATAACTAACGTGATGAACGATAACTATTGCTACCAGACCTCAAAGAAAATCCGGCAGGTTTTTGATTACAAGCGGCGCAACGGCCAGTACATCGGCTCTTTCGCTCCCTATGGCTACATCAAAGACCCAAAGGACAAGCACCAGCTTATTGTGGATGCGGATGCGGCTGAAATCGTCAAGCGTGTTTATTCCATGCTCCTGCAAGGCTCGTCTAAAAGGGCCATCGCGCTGTATCTGAACGAACACGGCATACCCAGCCCCACGGCCTACCGCCGGAAAAAGGGCCTGCCCGTTTCCTCGGCTGTGGCGGACGACCCCATGTGGGGAGCCCGCATGATACATGAAATCCTCACCAACCCCATCTATACTGGGGATTTGGTACAGGGCCGCCGCCGGGTGAAAAGCTACAAGGTACACCAGATTGAGGCTGTGCCGGAGGAAGAATGGGTGCGCGTCCCCGATACTCACGAGGCCATCATCACCCACGAAACCTTTGACAAGGTGCAGGCCCTGCTGGTACGCGATACCCGGACATCCCCCAAAGGGCGGGAGGTTCACTTGTTCAGCGGTTTTCTGAAATGTGCGGACTGCGGGAAATCCATCACCCGCAGCCAGAGCGGGAAAAATATCTATTACGCCTGCTCCACTTACAAGAACCGCTCCCGGACGGCCTGCTCCATGCACTCTATCAAGCACAACCGTCTGGAGGCCGCCGTTCTGTTCGCTATCCAGTATCAAGTGAACACCGCCGTTTCCTACTCGGAATTGATAGCCCGTATCAATTCGGCCCCGCTGAAAAAAAGTCAATCCCACCGCCTTAACGACCAGATAGCCGCAAAGGAAAAGGAATTGACCCGGATAACCCGCTACAAGCAGTCACTGTATCAAGATTGGAAAGACGGGGAGATCACCCAGCAGGAATACCGGGATATGAAAGCCGATTATGAAAGGCAGGCCGCTGACCTCGCGGATGTGCTGGCCCGGCTGAACGCAGAACGGGCGGAACTGGCAAATGGCGTTGATAAGGAACACCCCGCGCTGGTAGCCTTTGCAAAGTATCAAAGCATTGAAACTCTGACCCGTGAAATCCTCACGGACTTAGGTCTTGTTTGAAAAATGCAATAAATTCGTCAAAGTAACCAAATCATAACCGCAGCCATGTATACAAATGCAAGG
>QXXE01000188.1 GCA_009911355.1 Clostridiaceae bacterium
AAAACTCAGGATGCAAGAATCAAGCTGGCAAGACTGTATCCGATTATACTTTGAAAACTAACCGGATGCAGCACTAGGATACAAAAACACTTATAAGAGAAATTGGTCGATGTGTTAGAATCTTTTCGTTCAAAAGCACATTGCTGATATAAGCATGTTTTGATGTTTTTGAATCGTTTCCTCTCACAGTCGAGAAAACATTTGCAGGGAAACCGAACTGATGAACCAATCGTCTTTTGTCCATGGACACACTGCTGATAAAAGATATTCAATAACGTACCAAACCGGTCATAACCACACCGATTCTGAAAATATCCCTTCCATAGAGGTTGGCCCCCCATCAATGCTTTGTTAACACATGTTTGGTGACGCTCTTTTGCGGTAAGTTTCGGGATATAAGTTAAAACTGTTGAAATACGCGATTGATTGTCACACATTGCTGCATCTCGTGTCTGCTCCGCGAGCAGACCACGATCTGTTATCAGCGCAGAGAAAATAGCGATTGTCTTACTGCTGTCATCAGGATGCAATCGAGAGTCTTTCTCAACTGCTCTGATAATGGGAAACAACGAAAATACAGTTTCAAAGGTATCTACAAATATCAGAGGGCTTCCTGATTCATAAACAATAGGCCGATTCTAAACTTTCAGACCAGTTCAAGACAGCAGAATCCTTCCTATCACGCTGTTCACGCCGAATCAAGTGTAACAAGGGGATTTTCCTCCTTCCAAACTGCTTCAAAAATAAAAAATCGGATAATATCAAATGGGAAAATGAAAAATTCGCAACAATTTCCGAGCAAAACGCACAATCTTTCGAAAAATGTAAGGAATTTCAGTCAATTTTAGCTACTGTATCTTTCCTGCCTGACGTGCGGTAAAATGGAGTCAGCACCGACGGTGAAGCAGTTTTGCCGGGGGAAGTGGGAGGATCCCCCACCGCCCCCACCAGTTCCAGGAGGTTTATCATGACAAATCAGTTGATTCTTTATGTCAAAGATTTCTCGAAAAAGGCGAAGAAATCGAAGCAGAAAAAAAGAACCCCACAACTGTTATTTACGACGTGTCAGATTTTCTAAACAGAATCTACGAAGATAATATCCGAATGGCTGAACAGCTTGGATACTACCGCGCAAAGTCTGGCGAACAGAATCTGATGGAGGGCGAATTCATTGAGGTAAGGGACGATGAAGTGGAGGGGATTGAATGAATGCAACCATCACTGTAGGAAACACCGGCCTTTACCTTGACGGGCAATTTGTTTCCAATGCAATACCCGAGGTACGTGGACTGTATACCAAGACTAGCGAAGAAGCCCCCTCAACCATTGAGATATCTGTTTCGGTGGGAAATTTACCCCCTAAAACTTTGTTTGTTCCAGTTGAAGGGTTGAATTTTGCAACCCTTCACAAAGACTTTCCGGCTATGAGTTGTGTTGGGAGCAAGCGCAGAGAGCTTTTTGATGCATGGCTCCATAATCTGTACGTCCAGTCTCCCGAAGATTACTATCACGGGACTTCATCCTTAAAAATCGGTTCTTTTGTTACTGAAAACGGTATCCTCCAACTCCCTTATGGCACCTTAGGTGCCATCGAAGGTGGCGAAACGCTTGGATTGGAAAAACACTACGTGATAATTGATTCAAAACTCGCAACTATTAGTGTTTTAAGAGATGTTTATGTAGCTGCAACGCTTTGGCTGCCGTTGCTTCTGTCACTCCCCAACGCCGCATTGATGGTGCTTGGTTTTACCCTTTTGAGCATGGTTCGCTCGGCAGTTCTGAATGCTGGAATTCACCTTCAAGCAGTTCTGTTCGTGACAGGCCTGCAAGGAATTGGAAAGACTACGCTCATCAGTCGTTTCGTCAGTTTCATCACGAAAGGAATTTCTCCGAATAAGCCCGCGCTGTTTTTCGATTTGGGGAGTTCCCTCGCGGGATTGCGAATCGCGATGACAACGTACCGTGATCTGCCCATTGTTGCTGATAATGCCTGCAAATCCGCCAGCAAGGCTGTGCAACGGAAGCGGGAAGAAGTGCTGGCACAGATTATTCGTGAGGCAGCGAATGCAGCGCCGATAATGAAAGCCTCTCCGGGCGGAAACCAGGTTGAACTAGAAAACGTTGCAAGCGTTCTGTTTACGGCAGAAGACACGCCGAAAAACGAGTCGGATCTGACGCGCTGTATTTTGGTCAAAATTTCGGAACAGCCGGATTTGCCGGAAGAACTTACGCCCGACATGGTATCGGCAATCCGTTAGGGGATTTTGGGAATATTTTCTCATGAACGCAGAGACACTCTTGGCAAGATTGACATTGAGCATCAAGCATTACGATCATATTCTTACCATGAAAAACTGTACAGAATCTCGCGTTCGTACCAATTTGCTGTCGCTTCGATGGGCGTTTCGGTCGATGCTGGATGCAGCCATGGAGGCCGGTGCAAACGCATCGAACTGCAAACGTCTGGCTGCTCGATTTGACAATGCGTTAGAGGAGTCTATCGATTTCTTCAATCATGAAATGGATGCGCTCAAGGCAAACAAGGCCGAAGGGAATTTGGCTTATATTCTGCTCGATGGATACCGAAACGATGCGTTTTCTTTCCTTAAAAACAAAAATAAATTGCACAAATTGTCGCAATATGATGGAATCTTGTGGAAGGAAGATCTTTGCCTGCGCACGTTACCTCTCAAAGTCTTTGACCGGAAGCAAAACGGATATCACAACTGGAATCTCAACCAGATTGTAAATACTTTGTTAGATTACGGCGCACTGTGTATACAAGAAGAGCACACGAATTCGGTCAAATTGAGCAAGGACAGTAGCGTTCCGCGCGTTTATCGCATCAAAATCGACGTGCTGAAAGATCGTAGCGTTCGGTATTAAATACACGACTTAAACATTCTTAATGGCATCGAAAGGAGACGCAAAATGCCTGCATTTCATGAAACGGCAACTGTACCCGAAACCTACCGCCGCCTGCACGCAGAAGGGCACAATATTTCAATGTGTGCGCTCCGCCGCTGGGTGAGGACCGGCGTTTTGCCTGCCACCTATGCAGGGCAAAACGCTCTGCTGTATTATCCGAACGTGATTCGGCTCTTACAGGAAGGCAACAGACCGCAGTCCGCATCCTAAACATCATGTCCAAGCCGCGTGCCATACAGGCGCGCGGCTCTTGTAAACATTATACCCAGGAGGTGCAAAATGGCAACCATCCAGAGAATCGAAGGCAAGAACAGCGTCAGTGATAAAATCACCGTGCACTGTGGGTATGACCATGAGTACCGGAAGATCCGGCACTACAAAACCTGGCGTGTTCCGGATGGCTGGTCTGTCAAGCGTGCGGATCGGGAAGCTCAAAAAATTGCCTTAGATGGTGTCGTCAATAAAAGTGTGATATAATAGTCCACAAAGGTAGAGGAGGTCAGAAAAATGGCAGGAGAACA
>QXXE01000189.1 GCA_009911355.1 Clostridiaceae bacterium
ACCTGAAGTCAGCCCCATACGATATAAGTTGTAATTCTCATGTTTGACAGCTTATCATCGATAAGCTTTAATGCGGTAGTTTATCACAGTTAAATTGCTAACGCAGTCAGGCACCGTGTATGAAATCTAACAATGCGCTCATCGTCATCCTCGGCACCGTCACCCTGGATGCTGTAGGCATAGGCTTGGTTATGCCGGTACTGCCGGGCCTCTTGCGGGATATCGTCCATTCCGACAGCATCGCCAGTCACTATGGCGTGCTGCTAGCGCTATATGCGTTGATGCAATTTCTATGCGCACCCGTTCTCGGAGCACTGTCCGACCGCTTTGGCCGCCGCCCAGTCCTGCTCGCTTCGCTACTTGGAGCCACTATCGACTACGCGATCATGGCGACCACACCCGTCCTGTGGATCCGGCCCATTGGCTGCCTCCCACACTTGGATATGCCTCCTCGGAGCCTTATAGAATTGTTTATAAGACTTGCGCATTATTTGACCTCCAATGCGAACAAAGGGAAACCGCTGTGGTCTCCCTTTAGTGAGTTCAATTAATTATCCACGGTCAGAAGTGACCAGTTCGTTCTTCTCCCACCAACGCTTAAGGTCGAACGAAGGGCAAGCCTTCGGCGCCACCTCATGATGGGCGCGAAGCACAGCGCCTTCGTACTTAGCCAGCAGTGTGACAAGCAGTGAGCGAAGGGATTGCATTTGGGCTGGCGTAAAGTTAGCGTCGAACTTACCTTTATCGTCGATACCACCAACAAGGCAGACGCCGATAGAGTTGTGGTTGTAACCCTTAGCGTGAGAGCCTACAGCCATCTCATCTCGTCCTGCCTCCACAGTACCGTCTCGCTTGATGATAAAGTGGTATCCCACATCGAGCCAACCCTGCTCTTTGTGCCACTGGCGAATCTCACGGACACCAACATTCTGACTTGGCTTGGTAGCCGAGCAGTGAACAAAGATTGCGTCAGTAGATTCACGTTGTTTAAACTGTACACGAGCCATTATTTCTTTCCTCCTTTCCTTTTTAATCTATCAAAGGGGACCCGGATCCTCTACGCCGGACGCATCGTGGCCGGCATCACCGGCGCCACAGGTGCGGTTGCTGGCGCCTATATCGCCGACATCACCGATGGGGAAGATCGGGCTCGCCACTTCGGGCTCATGAGCGCTTGTTTCGGCGTGGGTATGGTGGCAGGCCCCGTGGCCGGGGGACTGTTGGGCGCCATCTCCTTGCATGCACCATTCCTTGCGGCGGCGGTGCTCAACGGCCTCAACCTACTACTGGGCTGCTTCCTAATGCAGGAGTCGCATAAGGGAGAGCGTCGAGATCCCGGACACCATCGAATGGCGCAAAACCTTTCGCGGTATGGCATGATAGCGCCCGGAAGAGAGTCAATTCAGGGTGGTGAATGTGAAACCAGTAACGTTATACGATGTCGCAGAGTATGCCGGTGTCTCTTATCAGACCGTTTCCCGCGTGGTGAACCAGGCCAGCCACGTTTCTGCGAAAACGCGGGAAAAAGTGGAAGCGGCGATGGCGGAGCTGAATTACATTCCCAACCGCGTGGCACAACAACTGGCGGGCAAACAGTCGTTGCTGATTGGCGTTGCCACCTCCAGTCTGGCCCTGCACGCGCCGTCGCAAATTGTCGCGGCGATTAAATCTCGCGCCGATCAACTGGGTGCCAGCGTGGTGGTGTCGATGGTAGAACGAAGCGGCGTCGAAGCCTGTAAAGCGGCGGTGCACAATCTTCTCGCGCAACGCGTCAGTGGGCTGATCATTAACTATCCGCTGGATGACCAGGATGCCATTGCTGTGGAAGCTGCCTGCACTAATGTTCCGGCGTTATTTCTTGATGTCTCTGACCAGACACCCATCAACAGTATTATTTTCTCCCATGAAGACGGTACGCGACTGGGCGTGGAGCATCTGGTCGCATTGGGTCACCAGCAAATCGCGCTGTTAGCGGGCCCATTAAGTTCTGTCTCGGCGCGTCTGCGTCTGGCTGGCTGGCATAAATATCTCACTCGCAATCAAATTCAGCCGATAGCGGAACGGGAAGGCGACTGGAGTGCCATGTCCGGTTTTCAACAAACCATGCAAATGCTGAATGAGGGCATCGTTCCCACTGCGATGCTGGTTGCCAACGATCAGATGGCGCTGGGCGCAATGCGCGCCATTACCGAGTCCGGGCTGCGCGTTGGTGCGGATATCTCGGTAGTGGGATACGACGATACCGAAGACAGCTCATGTTATATCCCGCCGTTAACCACCATCAAACAGGATTTTCGCCTGCTGGGGCAAACCAGCGTGGACCGCTTGCTGCAACTCTCTCAGGGCCAGGCGGTGAAGGGCAATCAGCTGTTGCCCGTCTCACTGGTGAAAAGAAAAACCACCCTGGCGCCCAATACGCAAACCGCCTCTCCCCGCGCGTTGGCCGATTCATTAATGCAGCTGGCACGACAGGTTTCCCGACTGGAAAGCGGGCAGTGAGCGCAACGCAATTAATGTAAGTTAGCTCACTCATTAGGCACCGGGATCTCGACCGATGCCCTTGAGAGCCTTCAACCCAGTCAGCTCCTTCCGGTGGGCGCGGGGCATGACTATCGTCGCCGCACTTATGACTGTCTTCTTTATCATGCAACTCGTAGGACAGGTGCCGGCAGCGCTCTGGGTCATTTTCGGCGAGGACCGCTTTCGCTGGAGCGCGACGATGATCGGCCTGTCGCTTGCGGTATTCGGAATCTTGCACGCCCTCGCTCAAGCCTTCGTCACTGGTCCCGCCACCAAACGTTTCGGCGAGAAGCAGGCCATTATCGCCGGCATGGCGGCCGACGCGCTGGGCTACGTCTTGCTGGCGTTCGCGACGCGAGGCTGGATGGCCTTCCCCATTATGATTCTTCTCGCTTCCGGCGGCATCGGGATGCCCGCGTTGCAGGCCATGCTGTCCAGGCAGGTAGATGACGACCATCAGGGACAGCTTCAAGGATCGCTCGCGGCTCTTACCAGCCTAACTTCGATCATTGGACCGCTGATCGTCACGGCGATTTATGCCGCCTCGGCGAGCACATGGAACGGGTTGGCATGGATTGTAGGCGCCGCCCTATACCTTGTCTGCCTCCCCGCGTTGCGTCGCGGTGCATGGAGCCGGGCCACCTCGACCTGAATGGAAGCCGGCGGCACCTCGCTAACGGATTCACCACTCCAAGAATTGGAGCCAATCAATTCTTGCGGAGAACTGTGAATGCGCAAACCAACCCTTGGCAGAACATATCCATCGCGTCCGCCATCTCCAGCAGCCGCACGCGGCGCATCTCGGGCAGCGTTGGGTCCTGGCCACGGGTGCGCATGATCGTGCTCCTGTCGTTGAGGACCCGGCTAGGCTGGCGGGGTTGCCTTACTGGTTAGCAGAA
>QXXE01000190.1 GCA_009911355.1 Clostridiaceae bacterium
AGGAATTGCTTCCTAGATTTGCACGGAAAATTCTCACTTTCATTGTCCGAAATTCTCAAAAAAGTTGTCTGGCCACAATTAAAAAATGAATTTGATTTGAAAATTCCCTGATAAAAAACAAAAACCGTTGTTCGGCGGTTGGTATCTACACGCCTGAACAAAATACAAGCAGCCCAGCGGCGGTTTTGAAATAACAAATTTCAAGCCGCCGCTTTCTTTTGAAAAAATGGAAAACGGAGGGCGTGTTAAAGTCGCCCATTTTTGAGGACACGGCGGTATCCGGGAGGTATTGTCATGTCCTTTTCTCGTAGTTTGCTGTCAAAAAAAGCCCTCCCCCTCTAAAGGGTAGCCCTGACCGCAACTGCGAAAATTGTAATATCCTGTCGCCCCGACACGTCCGTATGGCCTTGCGCTGTGCGGATGTTTTTATATCCCCTCACTTCTGGTCACAGTGGACCTGTTGACAAAGTCCAGTTCTGAAAAATTGAGCAAATTTTTGTGTCCCGATTATGACGGTATCACAGAGAAACATCCACATTTCAAAACTTTTGTGGAGTACATTTTTAGAAAACCGACTTTGTCAACAGCTCCACAGTGTCCAGAAGTCCGGTGCGGCGCTCCTGGGTGCCGTTCCCCGCCTCCTCCATTTCGATCTGTCCCTTTCCACCAATACCGAAATGGAGGTTACATATGCCTTAATGAGCGTGGGCAACCCGGCAGGGACGCAGTATCTTCGGTGTTCCAAGCGGGCGGACAACAAAAGCTGTGAGGGCTGCGGACGTTGCGGACGGCGGAGTTTGAGCAATTTGTCTATGGGGAGATGGTGAAGAAGCTCTCCGAATTTCAAACCCTGACCGTAAAAGCAACGACCGTCAATCTCAAACTGACCACCTTAAATGTGGAACTGGCCCAGGTGGAGGACGAGATTGAAAAGCTACTGAATACTTTGACCGGGGCTAATGCGGTTCTGCTGTCCTATGCCAACGGGAAAATCGAGGAGCTGGACGCCAGCCGTCAACGGCTGATAAAGGAGATTGCCGCATTGAATGCGGAAACAATTTCCCCGCAGAAAATCGAGTTTCTGTCTGCCCATCTGGAGAACTGGAACACGATTGACTTTGATGACCGACGGCAGGTGACAGACATTATTCTCTCTCAGGTCCAGGCCACCAGCGACTACGTTTCGTTTGAGTGGAAAATCTGAAAACTTTTCTCTCTGCGCTTTATACTATGGCTTGTGTGCCCTTGTTAAGCGTTGCTAGTGAGATATAAACGCTATCCTTGTATCACTAACCAAATCAAATTATAATAGAGGTGGATATTTTTTGAAAAAATCTGTCCGCTGTAACATTTCGCGGACATTTGCCTGTTATACTATCTGCAAAAAGCAAAGGAAGTGAGGATATGAAGCAGATTTTAATTGTCGAGGACGACAGTTTTTTGAATAAGATGTTGGCCTACAACCTGACCGCAGACGGATACGGCGTGACTTCTGCCCTGAATGCCAGGACCGCAGCTGATGTCCTGCGCCAGCGGGAATTTGATTTAGTGCTGCTGGACATCAACCTGCCGGATGGGAATGGTTTTGAACTGTGCAGGCTGATAAAGCCCCAGCACCCGGACACCATTGTAATCTTCCTGACCGCCAACGATCAGGAGAGCGACCAGATACGGGGCTATGAAGTGGGCGCGGTGGATTACATCACAAAGCCCTTTGTGATCGGGGCCTTGCAGCGGAAAATCAAAGCCATGTTCGCCATGCTGGAACACCACAAACCGGCCAGGGATATTTACAACGACGGGCGGCTGTTTCTGGACTTCTCGGAGCAGACAGCTTCCTTAAACGGCAAGCCCCTGACCCTATCCCCGATGGAATACAAAATGCTGAACCTGTTCCGTAAAAATCCCCGGCAAGTGCTGACCCGTGGGCAGCTTCTGGAAAAGCTGTGGGATATAGACGAGAAGTTTGTGGATGAACACACCTTGACAACCTCCATCAGCCGGATTCGCAGCAAGATTGAATCCGACGGTGGCACGCCCTACATCAAGACCGTTTACGGCATGGGCTATCAGTGGACGGGAGGCGAGGCGAAATGAAGTTTCAAAACCTCTCGGTAAAGCGGCTGTTTGGCCGGGTAGCAATGGGACTTGTCCTCTCCATGTCCGGGATTACCATAGCCCTGTTTTTTGTGACAAAACAGGCAGCGGTGCTGCTGACTGGCGGGGCGCTGCTGCTGTGCGCCCTTGTGGGGATTTTTGTACTGACGCAGGCGTTTGGAAAACGGCTGTCACAGTTTACCGCTGACCTGTGCCAGACTTTAGACCACATGATCGCCGGGAATGAAGCGCCCAAGCGACCAGAGGACAGCGAAACCCAGCTTGCCAGAATCGGACACCGGCTGGCAAGGCTTTATCAGATCATGCAGGAGAACCGCCGTCTTGTGGACGAGGAACGGCAGGAGTTACAGGCCCTTGTATCGGATATTTCCCATCAGGTGAAAACGCCGGTAAGCAACCTGAAAATGGCGACAGACACCCTGCTGGAAAAGCCTATGACCGAGGCGGAGCGTACTGACTTTATCCAGGGAATCCGCAGCCAGACGGATAAGCTGGATTTTCTCTTTCAGGCCCTTGTGAAAACCTCCCGGCTGGAAACGGGCGTGATCCAGTTGGATAAGAAACCGGGCCGCCTCTTTGATACCGTGGCGCAGGCTATGAGTGGGATTGTGTATGCAGCGGAGAAAAAGGAAATCACCGTGTCCGTGGACTGCCCGGAGGATTTGACCGTTTCCCATGACAGTAAGTGGACATCCGAAGCCCTTTTTAACCTGCTGGACAATGCGGTGAAGTACACCCCGGCAGGCGGGAAAATCGCTGTGTCAGTGGTACTGTGGGAAATGTATGTGGAGATCAAAGTAGCCGACACCGGCAAGGGCATTTCCGAAAGCAATCAGGCCGCCATTTTCCGGCGCTTCTATCGTGAGGAAGAAGTACACGAACAACAGGGCGTGGGCATTGGCCTGTATCTGGCCCGCGAGATCATAACGCGGCAGGGCGGCTATATCAGAGTGGTTTCGGAGCCGGGCAAGGGGTCAGAATTTTCCATTATGTTGCCTACAAAATAGAACGCAGCGGACGACCAGTTCCGGCTGCCCGCCGTAAATTTTTTTGAAATGTCCGAGCTTTGTAACATTTCACCCCGATTTTTAATGAAATTTTTTGGCCGCTGTAACATTTCGCGGACATTTGGGTTTTACAATACCCTTATCAAATATGGAGGTGATACAACTATGACATGGCCTTTTGAAAACGATACAAGCGCCATTACAAAAAAGTTGGCAAAACGAAACTTAAAAGCAGATAAAAGTAGAAACATCCTCATTATTACTTTCGAGAAAAAA
>QXXE01000191.1 GCA_009911355.1 Clostridiaceae bacterium
TACTGCCTGTTCGTCGATGAGCTGATCGGGCAGCAGCAGGTGGTTGTCAAGCCGCTGCCGGCGTACATCAACGACTACGGCATCAAGAGCTACGGCATTGCCGGCTGCACCATCCTGGGCGACGGCACGATCAGCATCATCCTCGACGTCGCCAGCATTTACGCGGCGGCGCAGAATTAAGAAGAGCCGAAAATTGTGTTATTTTTCGGTGGGAACATAGAGAAAGGGGCATAACCTTATGGCAGAAGACGTTTTGTTCGCGGTGCAGCCCGAACCGTCAGAATTTGAGGCGAAACCGGTGGAAGAGACCGATAAATATTTGATTTTCCGTTCCAATGGCATCCTGTTCGGCGTACATTCGGACAGCGTGAAGGAGATTATCACCGAAGCGCGGATCACGCTGATCCCGGTGCTGCCCGAGCACATCAGCGGCGTGGTCAACCTGCGCGGGCTGATCGTGCCGATCATCGATTTCCGGCGGCTGCTGGGGCAGTACCCGGCGGAAAACCGGTGCATCATCGTGCTGGAGTATGAAGGGGTGCAGCTGGGGATCCTGGTGGACGAGGTCGACCAGATGGTAGACGCTTACAAAAAGTCTATTTTACCGGTGCCCTACCAGAACGGCCAGAACGTACAGAATCTGGTAACGGGCATGTACAGCCTGCCCGAGGACGGCGGCACGCTGATGATGCTGGATATCGCGTTCCTGTACCATGAACAGTGAGGCAAGGGGCAGTGCCCTGGACGCCGCGATCAGCGACGCCGATTTTAACCGCCTGGTCAATTTTGTGCAGGGCCAGTACGGGATCGACCTGCGGCAGAAAAAGCAGCTGATCGTCAGCCGCCTGAGCAATACGATCCGCGCGAACGGCTTTGCGGGCTTCAAGGAGTATGTGGACTACATGCTCACGAAGGGCAGCAGCGAGGACATCAACCAGCTGCTGTCCCGGCTTACGACAAACTACACCTATTTTATGCGTGAAATGGGCGCGTTTGACTTCTTCAAGGGCCGGATATTGCCGGAACTTGTACGGAAACACCAGCGCGACAAGTGTTTGTCGATCTGGAGCGCGGGCTGCTCGTCGGGCGAGGAGCCGTATAATGTGTCGATGTACCTGATGGATTTCCTGGGCGCGCAGGCGGCGCAGTGGGACACCAGGCTGCTGGCGACCGACCTTTCGATGGAGGCGCTGAATAAGGCGAAACGTGGGGTTTATGAGCTCCCGGACACGCTGCCGCCGGCATGGAAAAAGAATTATTTTGTGCAGGCGGAGGGCGGCAAGTACGCAGTCGCGCCGCGCATCCGGAACAACGTGATCTTCCAGCAGTTCAACCTGATGGAGCCGATCAAATTCAAGCGCAAATTTGACGTGATTTTTTGCCGGAACGTGATGATCTATTTCGACCAGGCGACGAAAAAGGCGCTGGCGGAGCGGTTCTATGAAGCGACGGTGCCAGGCGGGTACCTGATCATCAGCATGTCGGAGAACCTGGACCCGGGGACAAAATACAGGCGCGTGGGCGCGTCGATTTTTCAGAAATAGGGAGTTTTAGAAGTGCCGAAAGTACGCGTTTTGGTAGTCGACGATTCGCTGGTTGCGCGCAGCATGATCATCCAGGGGCTGAATGCGAGCGGAAACATAGAGGTTGTGGGCTACGCGATCAATTCGATCGATGCGAAACAAAAAGTAATCAAACTGAAACCGGACGTCATGACGTGCGACGTGCAGATGCCGGGGATGAACGGGATCGATTTCCTGAAGGAGCTGCTGCCGCAGTACCCGGTGCCGACGGTGCTGGTGTCGTCGTTAAACCTGGGGGTTTTCGATGCGCTGCATGCGGGGGCGGTCGACTTCGTCCGCAAGCCGGACGGGACCGAAAGCCCGGAGCAGTTCCTGCGGTCGCTGGCGCTGAAGGTCGTGGTTGCGGCGAAGGCGCAGGTGCGCGGGGTGCGGGCGGCGGAGCCAACGCTTGCGCCGCCGCCGGCGCTCAAGCTGGCGCAGAAGTCCCGGATTTTGATCGGGCTGGGCGCGTCGACCGGCGGGACCGAGGCGACGCTCGAGGTGATGAAACGGCTGCCCGCGGACATCCCGGGGATGGTGATTGTGCAGCACATGCCGACCGGTTTTACGAAAATGTATGCCGAGCGGCTTGACCGGCTGTGCAGCATGGAGGTGCGCGAGGCCAAAAGCGGCGACGAGATCCGTCCCGGGCTGGCGCTCGTGGCCCCGGCGGATTTGCAGTGCCGCGTGCAGCGCACGCCTGCGGGCGGGTATATTGTCAACTGCGCGCCGGGTGAAAAAGTGAGCGGCCACAGGCCGTCGGTGGATGCGCTGTTCCACTCGATGGCGGAGAACGTGCGGTGCCCGATGGTCGGGATTATCATGACCGGGATGGGCGCGGACGGCGCGAAAGGGCTGCTGGAAATGCGCAAAAAGGGCGCATTCACGATCGGGCAGGACGAAAAGACGAGCGTTGTGTATGGGATGCCCGGGGTCGCGAAGAAGATCGGCGCGGTGTGCGAGCAGGCGCCGTGCGACGGCGTCGCGGGGGTGCTGATGCGCCACCTGAAGACGCGAGGGTAATATATTGATGGAACAAGGCTTGAAAGGAGGCGGCTTCCGATGAGGGTAACGGGCGGCGTAGGCGCGGCAGGGCGTGCGGGCGGCGTGCCGGGTGCACGCGCGGCAAGAATGCCGGCAGGCCCGGAAAACGGGCGGAATTTTGACAAAATCAGCATTGTAAGCGGGGATTCGTTCCAAAAGCAGTTGCTCGGGAAGCTGTCCCAGGAGGTGCGTGCAGCGACGACGACCGGCACGGTGTCGGCCCTGCGGGAGCAGGTGCGCGAAGGGGCCTATGAGGTGGACCCGCACGCGATTGCACGCAAATTATTGTTCGTATGGGAGGCTTGAAATGGCAGATCACGCGGTATTCCGGGAATATTTGCAGCTTTTGCGGGGGCTGGAAAAAACAGTCGGGCAGCTGGTGGAGCTGGAACGGAAAAAGGCTGGCGCGGTGCGTGCAAACGACGTGCAGCTGGTGGACGACTGCATCCGTCAGGAGCAGGTGCTGAGCCTGTCGCTGCGCGGGGCCGAGCAGAAGCGGGCAAAGCTGCTGAAGGAGCTGGGGCTGGAACACGTAAAGCTGTTCGGGCTGGAACGGGAAGCGCCGGAGGAGCTGCGCCGGGAGGCGCACGAGACGGCCTGCGCGCTGCACCGCCGCTACGAGGAATACCAGAGCGCGTCGGACGCGGCGCGGACGGCGCTTGAGCGGGTGCTGATCCAGATCGACCAGATGCTCGCCGCCGAGCAGCAGAA
>QXXE01000192.1 GCA_009911355.1 Clostridiaceae bacterium
AATGACAACCCGAACCGGATCCAGGGCTTTGTCAAACGCATGTCCGGCATAGACCGTATCGAATGGCTGAACAAAAAGCAATGCGCAGTTGTGATCGAAGCCCTGAAAAAGATGGCTGCACGGCGGGGAGAGGAGGACGGCACAGATGGCGGCAAAGAAACCGAAACGCATGACGCAGCGCGAGAAGGATGAACGCGCGGCAAGCCGAAAGCGGCTGCGGGAAATGGGAATTCTTCCGCCGCGCAAGCCGCTCTTGAACCGCAAGAAATTTGCAGCAGAAGTGCTGAAAGAGTACAAAAAGTGTGGCTGGGTAGTTTTTTCGTTCTATTTGCATCAGGCAATCGGCTGCACGGTCGATGAAAGTATGCTTAAGGCAGATGCTGACCGGATCACATCCGAGCAGATTGGTGTCCTCAAGCTGATAAAGCTCACACTGGAAACCAAACACTTCCATGAAGCGCTCAAAGAAGCGGGACGCAGCACCTACTCGATAAAAGAGTATTTAGAGCAGGTTTATAACCCTGTTATGACACTTTAGGAGGATTTCAACATGGTAAACACCAAGGAAAATGCAGGTATCCCAGCGCAGGAGCCGGAAGCCGCAGCAGCTGCCGCAGCCGAACAGGCGGCAGTCATCAATGAGACGGACGGCGAGCCCATCTTCCACGCGGACGAGGAAGCAGGTGGCGGCGATGCGTAAAATCAAGGTGTGCCTGGACGCGGGCCACATCGGCCCCACTTACAACCAGAGCCCAGTCGTAAAGACCTACTATGAAAGCGCGATGGTTTGGGCGCTGCACCTCAAACTAAAAGCGGCGCTCGAAAAGCGCGGCTTCGAGGTGAAAACCACCCGCGCCGCGATCGATACCTCGATGGAAGTCTACGCGCGCGGCGCGGCGGCAAAAGGCTGCGACGTGTTCCTGTCCCTGCACTCCAACGCCTGCGGCACGGAAAGCGTCGATTACCCGGTTGTGTACCGCGCCTACGATAACAAGGAGGGCGCGGACGCGCTTGCCCTCAAGCTTGCGCAGAAGATCGGGCAGCTGATGGGCACGCGGCAGGCGGGCCGCACCGCAACCCGCAAAAACAACGCGGGCGGCGAGTATTACGGCGTACTGCGGGGCGCGCGGGCGGCGGGCGTGCCGGTCTACCTGCTGCTCGAGCACAGCTTCCACACGAACACCGCCGCCGCAAAATGGCTGTCCCTTGACGCCAACCTTGCAAAGCTGGCCGAGGCCGAGGCGGAACTTCTCGCCGAGCATTTCAAAGTCACGGCGCAGCCCGGAACCCAGACACCCATCATGGGCAGGGCGCAGGCGACCGCCCAGCAGATGGCGCTTTACTGCCGCAGCAAAAACGCCGCGCCGCAGCTTTCCGGCTGCACATTGGAAATGCTTGCGCAGACCTTCCTCACAGAAGGCGAGGCTGAGGGTGTGCGCGGCGACGTAGCGTTCGCGCAAAGCCTGCACGAGACCGGTTATTTCAAATTCGGCGGCATTGTTCAGCCACAGCAGAACAATTTCGCGGGCATCGGCGCACTGAACGGCAGCGCAGAGGGGCAGGCCGCGTCCTTTCCGAGCATGTTCATCGGTGTACGGGCGCAAATCCAGCACCTGAAAGCCTACGCCAGCACCAGCCCGCTGTGCAAGCCCTGCGTCGACCCCCGTTTTGCGCTGGTGACGCGCGGCTGCGCGCCTTATGTGGAGTGGTTGGGCGCTGCGGACAACCCGACGGGCAAGGGCTGGGCCGTCCCCGGCGAGGGCTATGGCGAAAGCGTGCTGGCGATGCTGCGCGGCATCCTCGCGCAGAGCGTCCCACAGGCAGCGCAGCCCGCCGCGCCCGCCGTCCCAGACTGGCAGCGGGCGGGTCTTGAGACCCTGGCTGCTGCGGGCGTGATCAACAGCCCAGATTACTGGGCGGGCAAGCTTTCACAGAATATCACGGTCGGCGAGCTGTTCGGCATCCTCGGCAACCTGGTTACGGGAACCCTGGCCTAAGCCAAAGGAGGACGCGGAAAGGACAGACTGAAATGACGAATTCCGAGCATATCGCAGCGTTTACCGCATTCCTGCGGAAGGCTGACGAATGGAGCCGGATCGCGGAAGCCGACGAAAAGGAAGCCTTTGCGCAGCGGTTGGACATTGAGCACCGGCTCGAGCTCCATGACGACGACTACCGCACGACCGCGCGGCTCGGCAAGCTTCTGCGGCAGGTGAACAGGCGGCGGCGCGCCGCGAAAAACACAGCCGAAGCGCTCGCGCCTGTCCTGCAATGGGCAGCGGAAAACCGCAAGGCGCTGAACGCCCTCGATCAGGCGCTCGGCGCGACGCGGAAGATCGAGGAGCAGCAGAAAAGCCGGGTCTATACGCCCCGGACGGATATTTTGCAGGTGATTGAATGAAGCTTTTGAAATGGGCTACGGCGGTGCTGTTCGTGGTTCTGGGATCAACCGGTTTGCTCCTTACCATATTCGGTCGTGAAATTGTTTATTCAGGGCGTGCATATGGTTTGCAGATGCTGCTTTTCACGGTGCAGCTGGTGATCTGCCTGCGCCGTGAATAAAAAGGGGCAGGCATGAGACGCAAAGGCAAGGGCAAAGGAGGTGCGCTATGGATGAGATTTGGAAAGAATTAACCCCTGAAATGCTGCCAGAAGGTCTCTATCGCCGGATTGCAGAAGCAATCGGCGTTGATAACTTCTACAAGCTAGCATGCGTAAACGGCGGTATGACCATCTACATCCCGAAACCGGAAAGCCTGCTCCGCCCTGTCCGCGACGCACACATCAAAGCGGAATTTAACGGCTTTAATCATGTGGAGCTTGCCGAAAAATACGACGTAACCGAGCGATGGGTTAGAAAACTCTGCGGGGTCGGCTTTATCGAAGGGCAAATTGGGTTGTTTGACGAAGATGACGTGAATCAGGAACTTTTCTAGGAATTAAATCTAGGAATTAGTTCGTATAGACCGTTCCGGAAAACCCCTGTAAGATAAGAGTACAAGCTAAGCTTGTACTCTTAATTTTTGCTTTCAAGGAGGCAGATCACATGGATATTGCAGCGGTTCAGGATGCATTCGGCACTTTTCTGCTCGATCTGGCGCTCGCGGTGCTGTCGCTCGGCGGGGCGTATGCGGTTTCTTACATCCGCCTTGCAGCGGACAAGGCCAGGGTACAGACCGCACAGCTCAGGGACGATTCCGCCCGCGCGGTGCTTGACGCTGCGCTGGACGATGTGCAGCGGCTGGCGGAGCTGTCGGTCGGGGCAATGGAACAGACGACGGCGAAGTGCCTGCGGGAGCAGGTCAAACA
>QXXE01000193.1 GCA_009911355.1 Clostridiaceae bacterium
ACGGGATACAGTTACACCAACGCCGCATTCTCCACTCTGGGTGATCAGGTAGTTAATCTGGACTACACCTATGAGGGTGTGACTAGGAGTACACACATTTCGGTGGTGGTTAATGCTATCGAGATGGCAATCCCCGTGCAGAAAGACATTCTCACTTATGATGGCACCAGTAAGTCCCCAGCCTGGGATGGTTACGATTCCATCAAAATGGCACTGACCGGCGATGTCAATGGTGTAAATGCCGGAACATACACCGTCAAATTTACGCTGCCATACGGATTTTTGTTCTCCAATGGGGCCAGCGAGGTTACAGTGGACTGGGTCATCAGCAGAGCGGTCATTGCGTCGCTGCCTGTTCAGAGCAACAATCTGGTCGCCGACGGCACATCCAAGTCCCCCATTTGGGAAGGCTATGAGGCAGGGCAGCTTACCATCGGTGGGGACACGTCGGCAACAGAGCCGGGGGACTACACCGCGATATTTACGCCGACGGCAAATTATCAGTGGTGGGATGGCACGACTGAGACCAAGAGCGTTACTTGGACTATTATCAGTATTATCGTCCCCATACCAACGCAGAAGGGTTCCCTCACCTATACCGGAGCCGCTCAAACGCCTCAGTGGGACAACTTTGACACGGAGAACTGCTCGGTGCAGGTCACGCCTGCTACGGATGCCGGAGAGTACACGGCTACATTTACCCTGCTGCGAGGTATGTGGTCAGACGGCACTACGGCCAACAAGACAGTCAAGTGGATTATCGGGCGGGCTACCATCGCTGCTGTTCCTAAACAGAGCGGCACGCCGAAGTATGACGGCAACCCCAAAACTCCCACCTGGGACGCCAACTACGACAGCGCCAAGATGACTCTGAGTGTAGAGGCCAAGGTCAATGCAGGGACTACCTATACGGCCTCGTTTACGCCAACCGCCAACTATCAGTGGTCGAATGGGAGTATTGACGCTAAAGTCGTTTCATGGATCATTGAAAAAGGTGACAATGACATTACGGTGAGTTCCACGTCGCTTGTGCTGAACGCAAGCACGAAAAGCACTAAGTTCACCGTGACCCGTAAGGGCAGCGGTATTATCTCCGCTACTTCAAGTAACCCCAAAGTTGTCAGTATCGGAAGTATCAACCAGATTACCGGCGAGGTGGTGGTCAATAGCGTGAATGATACTACTGGCAGCTCCGTTGTTACGGTCAAGGTAGCTGAAGACAACAATTATTTGGCTTCTGCCGATAAAACCGTCCAAACAGAAGCTAAGTTTATCGCCATCTATGGCGTAGAGTGGGACTGGACTAACAGCGGGCCTACCAAGGGGACCCGCACCGATGACGCCGCAGGGTTTGAAGATCCGTCACCTGCCGTGAATAACGGTTCCGGCTCCTCACCTTTTGACAACCTGATGCCTTGGGCGGGGATGGTCAAAGAAACCCGTGCTGGAGGCGTTATGGTCAAGGAACCTAAATATTGGTTTAAGTGGACTAGTACGTGGAATACATTGAAGCTGCAAATAGCTGACGGCCCTGTGGAAGGGTTCTATGTGGACCCGGTAAATATGGACCGGGATGATGGCCTTGGCGAGCTTGACTTCTCCTACATCGGGCGGTATCACTGCGCCCGCGACACCTACAAGTCGGAAACCAACAAGGAACAGCAGGTGAATATCACCAGAAGCGAAGCTCGGACCAGAATTCATAGCCTAGGAGCAAACTTCTGGCAGATGGATTTTGCTCAGATGTGGTATGTCGGGATGTTGTATCTGGTGGAATTCGCCGATTGGAACGGACAGTATACGATCGGCTATGGCGGGGGTAAATATGCTTCCAGGAGTAATAATGGCGAGACAGATGCTATGCAGTATCACACTGGCACTACGACCGGCCGCTATTCCTTCGGATACACGCAGTACCGGAACATTGAGGGCTGGTGGGACAACGTGTTTGACTGGATGGATGGCTGTTATTACGATGACTATGGTATGAACATCATCAAGAATCCCAATCAGTTCAGTGATTCCGAGAATGGCGCTTCTATTGGCACGCCGTCTTCGAGCGGCTACCCGACTCGTATGGGACAAGCGTACTACTCCGGCTTTGAATGGGCTCTTATCCCGATCACCACAGGAGGAAGCGACCGCACCTATGTCCCAGATAAATGGTTCTTCGATTTCGATAAACCGTGCCTGTCCCATGGCGGTTGCGCCTTTAGCAGAGGCGATATGTGTGGGCCATTCTGCGTTCTCTACGGAAATGAGTCGAAGGGGGAGGACCGCATCGGCTGTCGCCTCCAGGAACGCCCACCAAAAGCTACATATCGTTGACACATAGTTTTCGCTTGTGTTATAATGACCTTATCCATATTCAAGGAGGTGTTTAAGGCCATGGCCGATGCGCGAAGATTACAGCGTCCTTTATGGAAGGAGGCGAATGCCATGACCGAATCGGAACAGCTCGATTCGCTGATCGACACATTTGCTAATTTACAGCGGATTAAAACGGCAGACGATTGGAAAAAAGAAATCGACTATCAGATCACGCTTGTAAAGGCGAAGTTGGAAGCGAAAGGCATTGTGACCGAAAAACTGGAGATTCACTGATCCCAAAGCGGAAGAACCTGTGGAAGCACGGGTTTTTCTCTTTTTTACGAAAATTCAAAATGGTGTTTTCCGCCGTCAGTTCATCGTTTTTCATCCCGTTGACATGACCGCTTTCCATGTGGTATGATGGATTAAAATAAGCAGTGACCATCAATCTGCGCAGAAAACGCAGGGTCTATTATGGAAGGAGGTTGTTTAAGCTATGTCTAATTGCGACTACTCGTGCCTTCTGAATGGAGGTGAAGAAATGGGTATGACGGATAACCAGTACAAGGGTATGCTCCTCGATCAGTTGGAAGACTGGCAGGAAATTCTTGACCTGGCAATCGAGGCCGCGAACACCGAGATTCAAAAAAAAGCGGAGAAGCAGATCGCGAAACTCAACGAAAAGCTGAAATTCTAACCTCAGACCAACAGAAAAGGGCTCGTGGAAACACGGGCTCTTCTCTTTTTTGCAAAGAGCAATCCGCAGGCCGGGAGAAAGACCTGCGGAATTTTTTATGACTATTTGAAAGGATGATTATCTTATGAACCCTGTCAACATCACGGTTTTAGGAGCTGACAAACTCGCAGACCAGATTGACGAAATTGAGAGCCTGATTCATAAGCTGCGTCTCAAACTCGGGGATTTGAATGA
>QXXE01000020.1 GCA_009911355.1 Clostridiaceae bacterium
CGGGACGGGGGCTTGCCCTCGCCGGGCGGGCGTCCTGCGCGGACAGCGCCAGAGGGGCTCGCCCCTCTGGACTCCCTCCCGTCGCCTGCGGGCGGGACGGGGTTGCCCTCGCCGGGCAGGCGTCCTGCGCGGACAGCGCCAGAGGGGCTCGCCCCTCTGGACTCCCTTCCGTCGCCTACGGGCGGGACGGGGGCTTGCCCTCGCCGGGCGGGCGTCCTGCGCGGACAGCGCCAGAGGGGCTCGCCCCTCTGGACTCCCTTCCGTCGCCTACGGGCGGGACGGGGGTTGCCCTCGCCGGGCAGGCGTCCTGCGCGGACAGCGCCAGAGGGGCTCGCCCCTCTGGACTCCCTCCCGCCGCCTGCGGGCGGGACGGGGGTTGCCCTCGCCGGGCGGGCGTCCTGCGCGGACAGTGCCAGAGGGGCTCGCCCCTCTGGACTCCCTCCCGTCGCCTGCGGGCGGGACGAAGGAAGCAACGCTGCTGTTCCAGGTCAAACCTGCACCATCTAACGCCTTTGGAGGATTTTATGAAATGCACCGATCTTACAGTCTCTTTCACAGACAAAACGAAAAAAGCAAAGCATTTACACAATCCCAACGGCATTGACCGTCACAAATTAGACGCGCTTCTGCAACAACTGGACGAAATAATATACATTGGCTGTGACATAGACGCCAGTGATGAAGCATTGGGGCTGGAAGCTGAGTTTTCCACCGGCCACGCTGCCTTTTTTGGCTGGTGCGACCATCTTATAGATGAAATCTGGTATTACAACAACGGCAGTGAAGACCTTGAGCCTGTTGATCTCATCATCAACGGCTGCCCGCAGGCGCGGCTGCTGTGCCGCGCCCCGGAGGAGATCGCCGCAATCATCACCCATTTCTGCGAAACCGGCGAACGCTGGCCCGGCTGCAATTGGATTTGCGACGATGCGATTTGAATACAACAGGAACGCGCAGCCCGTATGGGCTGCGCGTTCCTATAAGGAGATGTATAGGGTATGGATCGTCAAAAACCTTTGAAACTTGCCGGTACAGTGGATAAGGAAAGAAAAAAGAAATGAACATTTTCAAAATGGAGGGAATGAAAAACAAGAGAAAATGAAGGTTTATAGCACCGGCCGCGTTTCTGTTGTCTATGTGAATAGTATACCTGCCCCAATGTAATTTGTCAAACCTTCACGGTTTTTTTGCTGCTGGGAATTTCCGGAACACTGCCCCGAGCAACCATCCCTCATCGGAACACCCTTCCTCCTGCGCAGCTCATTTCATCAATTTGTTTATCGTTCCGCAGGATTTCCTGTTCCAGCTCTGCCTGCATTCCCGCATCCCCTGTCTGGATTGCGAGCAGCAGCCGCCGGTTCAGCGAATACCGCTGCTGCTGCAAGCTGTTCAGTGTCCGGGGGCGCTTATCCCCAGTCAATTCAGCATATGTACTCATGAAAATCAAGCCTCCTTTTTTCCGCAAACATGCCGCCTGGCAATGAATATTTCACCTTTACTGGTCAACCATTCTGGTGATTATGAGAACCCGCTCGCCGCCTATGCCGTCTCCCACGGATACTTCCCGCATCATCGCGCTTGAGAATCCAGTCTCCATTTGGCCCCAGCTTCCTTTACCCTACTGCCGGAATTTCAGCGCGAAGCCCAGCCCCGCCAATAACACGGCAGCTGAAACGCCCAGCCATAAAAGCCGGTTTGGCTCCGCCGCGTCGCTTTCCTGTCCCATGTTTCCCGGGAAATCCCTGCGCATTTGCGAGGGGTTACGCGGTTCTGTCTGCTGCGCAGCGTCTTCGCCCTCCTCCGCGCGCGAAGGCTGCATCGGTTCCGCTCCCCCGTCTTTGAGGGCGTTTTCGCCTCCCACAGCGTCCATTGCGCCACCTTCAACGGGTATACCCGCACCTTCGCCGGGCCTTCCGATCTCCGCGCCGTGTTCCGTGCCAGCTTTTGCCGCTGTGTCTCCGCCAGTGGGCATTGTGGCCGTCAGGCTATTTGTGTTGGTCGCTACGACGGTTATGCCCGTTCCACCGGCAGTTTTAGCCATCCTACCGCCGTCACTGGCTGCGCCGTCTTCGCCGTTGTCCGGGCGCTCACCGGGAGCCCCGCCAAAGCCGCCGCGCCCCATCGAGCCCATATCGGCAATTTCAATATGCGACGCATCCACCAAATTCGCGCCCTCCTGCTGCTGCCCTTCCGAGGTCGAGGGCACAGTACCCTCCAACTGCCCAGAAATGCTTTCCAGCCGCAGCGTACAGAATTCCCGCAGGGTTTCGACGCCTGTCTCAAATTCTTCATACGTACAGAATTTCGTCGGGTCCTTTTCGACAAACGGCGCAATCTGCTCCGCAATCTCGTCAATTTTTTCCACCAGCCCATAATCCGCTGTAAGCGATGCGACAAACTCCGCGTAACGCTTATGATACAACGCCGTATACGCTTCGCTGCTGAAAATCCAAGCCGCCATTGGCCTGTCTTCAAGGGAGCCGCCGCTGACCAGCGTATCGATCGGAGTATTCACCGTAGCAGTCGCGCCGGAAGCGCCGCCAAAACCACCGCCGCCGAACCCGCCGAACGCCAGGTTATAGTCCCATGGAAGCATGGAAAGCTGCCCATCCTCTTCATACAGGTAATAATTGTGTACCATCTGCCCGGTGTAGCTGTCGTCGTTGCAGAGGAAATGATGCACGACCATATACCGGATCACCTCATCCACGTTTACGGTGTTTTCAATATCCTCTCCCGCGCTGAGTTTTCGCAACGCTTCGATCAGCCGGGTTTGGTCAGCGTTTGTAATATCCGTTTTGGCGTTCTCAAAAATATTGAGGTAGCTGTCCGGGTCATTGTCGATATATTGCAGCTTTACATCGTTGCTGCCCATACCGCCGAACCCGCCAGGGCCTCCCCCGCGCCTGCCATCCGGTTGCTGCCCAGGTGCGCCGTCCTGTGACGGGCCGCCGCTCTGCCCAGGCTCTCCCGCAGCGTTTTCCGGCTGCGGCATATCTGCCGGAAATCCTTCCTGCGGCTGCGGCATCCCTTCCGGGAATCCTTCCGGCGGCTGCGGCATCCCCGCTGGCGCTTCGCCGTCTTCCAATCCTTCCAGATCTTCCATGTTGAAGCCGCCGCCATTGCCGCGCCCACCGCCAAAGCTCATGCTGTCCGGCTTATACAGCTCGCCATAGCTGTTCCCATAATTGCGGGTAAGGAATCCGTCTTCCAGCGCTTCTACCGCGATATAGAGCCCCCATTCCTCGCCGTTCACGGTGATATAGGTAAAGCTGCACAGCGGCGAAGGCACGCCAAATTCCCGCATCAGCGTATATGACAAATAATCCTTGAGATAGGTATTATCCTGGATGATATTGTTCAGGCACAGCTTATCCAGCCCATAATAGGTATTCCCGTCATCATAGTGATCGAACTCAATCTTAAAGCTGTAGCGATTGTTCCCGTAAGCTTTCACCGAGCTAAGCGAGGTATTCCCTTTTGCACGGAGCGCAACATTTTTATATGCTTCCCCGTCAATGACGACCGCGCAGGACTCATATTCCTCGTCCTCGCAGCCCGCAAGAAAGCCCTCCCAATCGTCCATGACAATTTCAACCGTGTGTACACGCGAAGGGTCGAACAGCCGTGCTTCGTATCCCTGCACTGCGTCCATCCTTTGCAGGCCGAAATGTTCGGCATTGCAAAACAGCACCGCCGCCAGCACGGCAAGCGCCAGCGCCGCACAGCAGACCCGGTTAATTGCTCTGTGCGTTGACATGCTCTGCCTCCTTATCCCATGTACTCGCCGTTGTAGCTGACGAGGACCGCGCTGCTTACGCCGTCCATTTCCGCAAGCGTATTGATAAAATCGGTATTGTCGTCCTTCAAGCGGATTTCCAGGTTGAGCTCGATGCCGCCCTTTTGCGCAGTCTTGCTCTTGAGGACACAGCGCTCAGCCTGTAAATCCAAATACGCGCGCGCCGCCGCCTCGCAATCGTGGTTTTCGCAAGACAGCACCACAATATACGGGTTCTTATAAGCCTGCCGGTTCACAAATACCAGCAGGAACACACCAATCACAACACTGCCAACCACCGCAAGCGGGATCATGCCCGCAGCAAGTACGATGCCGACCGCAATCGACCAAAACAGGAACGCAATGTCAAGCGGCTCCTTAATCGCGGTACGAAAACGGACAATAGACAGCGCGCCCACCATACCGAGTGAAAGCACAACGTTCGACGTGACCGCAAGGATGACAACCGTCGTGATCATGGTCAGCGCAACAAGGGTCACACCGAAGCTAGAAGAATACATCACACCAGTAAACGTCTTTTTGTAAACAAGAAAAATAAACATCCCCAGCCCAAAGGAAAGCAGCAGCGCAATCACCATATCCAAAACGCTTACGCTTGCAATGTTCTCGAGAAAACCCGATTTGAAAATATCCTGAAAAGTCATAATCCTGTCACTCCTAAAACAAAAAATACAGATCGGCTTGGTTCAGCCGTTTTCAGCCCTTCGTCCCGCCCGCAGGCGGTGGGGGGAGTCCAGAGGGACGAGTCCCTCTGGCGCCCGCTGCGGAGGCGCGGGGGTCCAGGGGGCAGCGCCCCCTGGCGCCGCCTGCGGAGGGCATCAGCCGTAAGCACGGCAAACCGCATACTTCGAGAACGCCGCCGTCCTGCGCCCACGCAGCTGCACCGCGTCGCGGATTACCGCCGGAAGGAACTCATCCCATTTCACCTCCAAAATAATCGGCGAGCCCGGCACCGGTACGGTTACACAAGACGCATCCAAAAAATCCACCGCGTCAAGCCCCGTCCGTATGTTGTAATCCAGCGTTACCCGCACATTGCCCGGGCCGAAAATAAACGGCTCCCGCGTGTAGTCAACAATCGTGCGCGGCCGCAGCCCCTGCGACCGCATCTTGCTGTACAGCTCTGCCACCAGCGGCCGCCCGCTGTCCAGCATCCAGCTGAGATCGCCGTCTATCAGCGCCTGCGCCTCCTCCGCCGTAATGGACGCGCTCGCCTTCGTCCCCAGCCCGTCCAGCTTGCACTTCTTTTCCAAATGAATCACCCGGACGTCGCCGTTATAATACCGGATGCGGAATTTCTCCCGGCGGTTTACCCCATCCAGCTTTTCCCGCAGCGCCTTGTCGGTCAAATTATCAAAATACAGGCTCCTGATCCCGTAGCTGCCCTCGTATGCGTGCCGGTCAGCCTTTGCAATCGCCCGCATCCGCTGCCGGATCGCCAGCATATCGCAAAATGTGATCTCGTGCTTCCATTCGTGACGGTATTCCGTCATACGCATGATAAAATCGCTCCTTTTTCGTTTTTTGCTGTGCCGCTGGCCGTCCGGCCCCCGGCTACGTTTATTATAATCGCGTTTTCTGAATTGAAGCTGAATTTTACAGTGTCGTTTTTGTGAACGCAAAAATTTACGCCGCCCAGGAAAAATTTGCGCCGTCTTGAAAATTTCAGCTTCCTTTCAGCCGCGCATCGTATTATAATAATACTGATCAATGTTTTTAGCATTGGAGGTTGCCGCATGCGTATCCTGGTGGTTGAAGATGAAAAACGGCTTGCGCAGTCCCTGCAAGCGCTGCTTGAGTCCAAAGGCTTCTGCGTCGAAACCGCATTTGACGGGGAGGCTGGCGCAGAATACGCCGAGCTTGGCGTTTACGACCTGCTCATACTGGACGTGATGCTGCCAAAGCTCGACGGCTTCGCGCTGGCGCGCCGTCTCCGGGCAGGCCGCTGCGCAGTCCCCATCCTGATGCTCACCGCGAAATCCGACGTCCCCGACCGCGTCGAAGGGCTGGAAGCAGGCGCAGACTATTACCTCGCAAAACCCTTCGACACCCGCGAGCTGCTCGCCTGCGTCAACGCGCTGCTGCGGCGGCAGGGCAGCCAGGTCGACACCCTCACCTTTGGCAACACCTCGCTCGGATTGGCCGACGGCGTGCTGTCCTGCGGCAGCGAGCACATCCGGCTCTCCGCGCGGGAATTCGACGTGATGCGCCTGCTGATGCAGTCGGGCACGCATAACCTCTCGAAAGAAGCGCTGCTGTCACGGGTATGGGGCTATGACTCCAACGCGGTCGAAAACCACGTGGAGGTCTATGTCGGCTTTTTGCGCAAAAAGCTTGCAAGCATCGGCTCGGATATCCGGATCGCCGCCATCCGCAGGCTGGGTTACCACCTGGAATCCGGCCCGCCCTCCTGACCCTTCTCCTCGCAGCATCACAGACAGCCGCAAAGGCCACCCTTATGCGGCGGAAAGGTATGAACGAAATGGATATTTCCAACATTATCTCCCTGCTGAGCGGCACAGCGCTATTCCTGTTCGGCATGTCCCTGATGGGGGACGGCCTGAAAAAAGTCGCCGGCAACCGCCTTGAGATCCTGCTTTACAAGCTCACCAATACGCCGTGGAAGGGCATCCTTCTTGGCACCGGCGTGACCGCCGTGATCCAGTCGTCCTCCGCAACCTCCGCGATGGTCGTCGGCTTTGTCAACTCCGGGATGATGAAATTCAGCCAGTCTATCGGCATTATCCTCGGCTCCATTATCGGCACCTCCATCACCGGCTGGGTCATCTGCCTGTCGAGCATCGGCGGCGGCAGCGGCTGGGTGCAGCTGCTCTCCACCGCTACGATCACCGGCGTGATCTCAATCGCGGGCACGCTCCTGCGCATGTTCGGCAAAAAGCAGAGCCATATCCACACCGGCGATATCATGCTTGGTTTCGCCGTGCTGATGTTCGGCATGAGCGCTATGAGCGGCTCGGTTGCCCCGCTGACCGAAAGCGAGGCTTTCATCCATGTGCTGACGGTCTTCTCGAACCCGCTGCTCGGCATCCTCGCGGGGCTGCTGTTCACCGCCATCCTGCAAAGCGCTTCCGCGACCGTCGGTATTTTGCAGGCGCTCGCCATCACCGGCGCGATCGACTTCGCAACCGCTTTCCCGCTGATCATGGGCATTTCGGTCGGCTCGGCCGTCCCGGTGCTGCTGTCCGCGCTCGGCGCAAACACCGACGGCAAGCGCACCTCCGTAGTATACCTGCTGACCAATGTATTCGGCACGGTGCTCTGCGGTTCAGTATTTTACGCTGTCAATTTCGCACATCCCCTCCCCTTCCTCGGCATGACCATGAGCGCGGTCACGATTGCGCTGCTCAACACCACCTTCCGGCTGGTGACTGTGCTTGTGCTGTGGCCGCTGGTTGGCGCGCTGGAAAGCCTGACCTGCCGCCTGGTCAAAGACGGCCCTGCCGCAGTGGAAAAAAAGCCCAACCTCATCCAGCCCGAAGACCGGTTCCTGCCCTACCCGCCGCTTGCGATCTCACAGTGCCGCGAATTTATGATCGCAATGGCGGCAGGGGCGCGCAACAGCCTGATTGCGGCGCTGTCGCTGACCACCGAATACAGCGAAGACGGCTTTCAGCGGGTTGCGCAGCTGGAAGAGGAATCCGACCGTTATGAAGACGGCATCGGCACCTATTTGATGAAGATTACCCGCCGCGAGCTGTCCAAAGGGCAGAATGCCGAGGTTTCGGAATTCTTCCACACGCTGCCCGACCTCGAGCGCATCTCCGACCATGCGCTGAACATTGCCGAGACGGCGCAGGAAATCCACCAGAAAGGCATTACATACTCAGATGACGCGATGCATGAGCTGGCTGTCATACACGGCGCGCTTGCGGAGATCGCTTCCCTGACGGTCGACGCGTTTTCGCGCAGCGACCTGCGGCTTGCCGCGCGGGTGGAGCCGCTTGAGGAGGTTATTGACGACCTTGTCGCGCAGCTCAAGCAAAACCATGTGACCCGTCTCCGGCAGGGCAGCTGCTCTTTGGAGCAGGGGTTTACCTTCAACAACCTGCTTGTCGACTGCGAGCGTATCTCCGACCACTGCTCGAATATCGCGCTTGCGCTGCTTGAACGCGACACCGGCGTTGTCGGCTCGCACGAGTATCTGAAAAACCTTGAGGACGCAAAACAGGTATCCTTTACCCACCATTTCGAGGAATACCAGCAGAAATACGCACTTTAAGCACCCCTATTGCAGTTGCCCTGGCAGCTTCCCCGCTGCCAGGGCAGTGCCTTTGAAACCGGTGGCTGCAAAAACCAGCCTGTCAGCATGATCCCTCGCGAAAGCAAAAAGGAGACGTTTATGATCCGCCGCCTGCGTATAAAATTTGTATGTATCAATATGGCGATTGTCCTGCTTCTGTTAAGCGGCATTCTGGGCACGGTGCTGCACCTGGACCGGGCAAACCACGACCGTGAAAGCATCCGGACGATGCAGTCCTTTGCCTTTGCCCCGCCGGGGGCCCGCCTGCCGGACGCGCCGCCCGGCGTCATCCATCTGCCGTGCTTCACACTCCGGGAAGGGCGCGGCGGCAGGCTGATTGCCGACGGCAGCAATTTTTTTGACCTTTCTGACGAAACCGTCCTGCGGGAGCTGTACGCCCTTGCTATCGGTGCGGAAAAGCCATCCGGCATCTTTCCGGACTACTCCCTGCGGTATCTCCGTGCAGAGACCCCTGGGGGGCTGTGCGCTGTCTTTGCCGATGCTTCCGGCGAGCTTTCCTCCCGGCGCAGCCTGCTGCGCAGCTGCCTTCTGATCGGCAGCGCGGGTGCGGCGGCTTTCCTGCTGGTCAGTGTGATGCTGTCCTTTTGGGCGGTGCACCCGGTCAGCGAAGCCTGGGCACAGCAGCGGCAGTTTGTCTCCGACGCTTCCCACGAGCTGAAAACGCCGCTGACGGTGATCTTGACCAACGCCGAGCTGCTGCGGGACGCGTCGTGCAGCCCCGCAGCCCAGGCGCAGGCCGTCAGCCATATCCTTTCCATGTCCCGGCAGATGCGCGGGCTGATTGAAAGCCTGCTGGAGCTCGCGCGCGCAGACGGCGGCCTCCTGCGGCAGTGTACCGCTGTGTTCGATCTCAGCCATGCGCTGACATGCGCGCTCCTGCCCTTCGAGCCGGTATACTTCGAGAAGGGGCTGTGCCTTTCTGAGCGCATTGAGGCCGGGATTTATGTCCGTGGCAGCGAAACCCATTTCAAGCAGGTGCTTGAAATTTTTCTGGACAACGCGCAAAAGTACGCCTCTGCGGGCGGCGAGGTAACGGTTACGCTCAGGCGCATGGGCAAAGGGCGCTGTCAGCTGTCCGTTGCAAACCCTGGGGAAGCGCTCTCACCTGCGCAGCTGCGCGATATTTTCAAGCGGTTCTACCGTGTTGATCAGGCGCGCAGCCAGGACGGCAGCTATGGGCTGGGGCTTTCCATAGCGGAAGCGGTTGTCAGGCGGCACAGGGGACGCATCTGGGCGGAGAGCGCGGGCGGCTGCAACACGTTTTTCGTGCAGCTGCCTACCGTTCCTGCGCCGTGAAGGGTTACTGCGTCTTGGGGCGCCGCCCCAAACCCCGGGCCCTCCGCGGGCAGCGCCAGAGGGGCTCGCCCCTCTGGACTCCCTTCCTCCGCCTGCGGGCGGGGACGAGGGGCTGACCGGCTGCGTGCAACTGGGCAAGGTGCGGCGAAAAAGCGGTGAAGCTTCTGTAGAAGCTTCACCGCTTTTTCTTTTGGATATGGAATTGATTGATATCTGGTGGGGCCGGGTTCCCACGACCGCAGGCGCATTTAGTCCAGCCGCTTTGTATTGTAAGTAATGCACAGCACCGGCAGATACCAGAGCAGCAGGTACAGCAGCACATTCTGCGGGGAAATCGCGGAAAACTCTGCCAGGTAGGTCAGGTAGAACATGATCAGCATCCCCGAGACACCCGCGAACCCGCCGAGGATCAGGTTGGAACGGACAACCCCCGCCAGCTTATCCGCGCAGAGGAACACGTTCGCAAATGGGGTGATGTTATCGCGCGAAAGCAGCGCCCCCGGCGGATCGCCCTGCACATACTCGGGGTCGTTGTAGGCCGCCGCGCGTTCGGCAGTCGCTTCGTCGATCGAGCCCTGCTTGAGCTCAAACAGGCTCGCAACCATTGCCGGGGAAATGTTGAAGTCCCGCGCCGCAATGATCGGGGTCAGCCCGATGCGTTTCAGGGTATGCATCCCGCCGTATGCCTGCGCAGAAGGATGGTAGCGCAGGTCGAACAGGCCCGCCGGGTAGCTGTTCACCACCAGGAACACGCCGTTCTCCACGCCCTTTGTTTCCTTCGCGCGGATGCCCATGCGGGCAAGGAACGCGGCCGTGCCAAGCATGACGCTGTCGCCGCTGATATCCGCCGACATGCCGCCGCTCTCATAGCGCAGAATCCGCCCCGCGCGCACCGGCCTGCCATAGCTGCGGTGAAGCGCGTCGGCAAACACCCGCCCGATTTCCAGCCCTTCCCCGCCGGTGATCGCCGCGGCGTAAGCCAGCAGCTTTTCATCGGTGTAGAGCCCGAAATTATGGATGCCTTCAATGGTGATGGAGCCGGTCGGGAACAGGTCGGCGTCGCCCAGCACGGCTTCCTTTGCCGCGCGCAGACGGTTCGCCCCCCGCGCGCCTGCCAGCGCCGCGCCCTCCCCGAGCAGCCGCCGGGAAACGTTCTTATACGGCTTGCCCGCCGCGCACAGGATACCAAGCGGCGCCGCAACCGAAAGCATCACCGAAAACGCAAGGAAAAACCGCGACGGGTCGCTGTTCCCAAACGCCGAGATCAGCGAGAAGATGAGCGCGGCTGCAAGCGCAATCGGTACATAGATCGAACCAAACCGCTCGGCATAGTCGGGCTTTTCCAGCTCGCGCAGGAATTCTGTGTTGTCCGAGCGCTGGTATTTCACCGCGCGGCGCGGGCGGTCGTCCGGGTCAAGGTGGCTGTAGATCAGCACCGGGCTGTCTGACAGGCTGACCGCCTTAAACACCCGGTAGCGCGCGGAAAGCCGGTTTTTTTCCTCGGCCATCATGGCGTACAGCAGGATCACCGAAACTGCGCAGTACGGCAGGTAGGCGTGCCACGCCGTCGCAAGGATGATCGTCAGCCCATGCAGGAAAGACGCCAGCTGCGCCATCGAGACGAGCGAACGGCGGTCAGGCTTGCCGGTGAACAGGTTATAAAAGCCCAGCCCGATCACGTCGATCCCGGCGAACATCGCGATAAACTGGCAGATGAGCAGCGCAAGCGCCGTAATCGTCGGGCTCTCCGAAAACTGCACGACCTTCGGCAGCGGCAGCCCAAGCCCCCCCGCCAGCGTCAGGTACAGCGCGGCAACCCCCATCACAAACACAACGATGCTGCGCGACGCAAGGCTTTTCGCCCGCCTGGCGCATGTCGCCTGCGCCTGCCGCGGCTGGCGTATGACGATCTCCTCGTCCTCCTCAGTGGAGACCCGTTTCGCTTCCTTGACCGCGCGTTTGCGCTCCCGTTCGGCTTCGCGGCGGGCGCGCTTGGCCTCGCGGCGCTCCTCGCGCTCGTCGATTTCCTCATATTCGTCATCGTCGTCCTCGTCGTCATCGTCCTCGTCGCGAATTGCGGCAAGGCGCGGCTTACGCACCGGCGGCGCAGGACGCTGGCGCTCAGCAGGATGCGGGCGCGCCCCACCCTCCTCACGCTGGATGTGCCGGGCGCGGGGGCGCTGGGTATCCTGCGCCTTTTCTGACGCGCCGCGCTCCACGACAACGCTCACCTCGGACAAAATCTCATCCAGGTTATATGCGTCGTCCTTTTGCTTCGGCGGCTGCGGCGTGGGCGCAGGGACGTCCGCCAGCTTGGCCGGGCGCGGCTTGGGCGGCACCGGTTGCCGCTGCGGCTGCGGCGCCGCAGGGCGTGCCCCGGCAGCAGGGCGTGCCCCAGCAGCCGGACGCTGCGGACGCGCCGCGCGCGGGACCGGCTGGGTCGCCTCCGAAGGGCGCGGGCCCGCCCCCCCTGCGGGCGGCTGCTGCGCGGGCCTTGCAGGCCGCTGCGGCACAGGCCCTGTGCCCTCCGCCGGGCGGCGCGGGCGCGGCGGGGCCTGCCGCTGCTGCACAGGCGGCTGCGGCGTTGTCCGCGCGGCAGGCCGCTTTGCCTTCGGCGGCTCGTCAATGTCGCCGATCAGCGCACGGATCTCGGACAGTTCCTGGGTGTCCATGATATTTTTATCCATGATTTCTCCTTCTATATCCACAAAAGCGCACAGCTTTTGAACATTTCTGAAATATTTTTGGGCAAAAAGGGCCCCCTTCAGCCCCCGCCGTGCAGGCGGCGGCGCACCGCTTCAAACAGCAGCACCGCAGCGGCGTTGGACGCATTGAGCGAATTCACCCTGCCGCGCATAGGGATGCTGACAATAAAATCGCATTTCTCGCGGATCAGCCGGCTGAGCCCCGCGCCCTCCGAACCGATCACAAGGGCGGCCGGCCCCGCGAAGTCGGCTTCATACAGGCTGACCGTGCCGTCGGCCTCCGCGCCGAACACCCACACGCCCTTTCCCTTGAGCGCATCCAGCGCCGCAGCAAGATTCGTCGCCCGGTGTACGGGGATATGCTCCAACGCCCCGGCGGACGCGCGCGCAGCCACGGCAGTCAGCCCCGCCGCGCGGCGCTTGGGGATGATCACGCCATGCGCGCCCGCAGCCTCCGCCGAACGGATAATCGCGCCGAGGTTATGCGGGTCCTCAATGCCGTCGCAGAGCACAAACAGCGGGGGCTCGCCACGCCCCTCCGCAGCCGCAAACAGCTCCTCAAGCGTGGCATACGGATGGGCCGCAGCCTGCGCAATTACGCCCTGATGGTTGCCGGTAACGCTCATCGCGTCCAGCTTCCGGCGGTCACAGCCGACAACCGGCACGCCCTGCGACTGCGCAAGGGCAAGGACGTCGCCAAGCCGCGCCCGCGCATTCTCCGCAACGAAAAGCTTCACGGTCGCGCCGCCTGCGCGCAGGTGCTCCAGCACCGCGTTGCGCCCCTCAAGGAGCAGGGAATCCCCTTCCCCACGCGGGGCCCGTTTTTCTCTATCAAAAGGCATCTCTTACCTCCAATAAACATGGGATCGCTTTATACCCTTCATTATACCATAGTTCGACAGCAGGCAAAAGAAAAATTTCTGATACATTTCTCGATTTCTTTGTGGAGAAGTGCTAAACCCAGCGCGACAGGCAGCAAAAAGCCCTCCCATCTGGGGAGGGCCGGGCAATTCGGCGGCGTAAATGCAGGTTTTCATTTGTCCTGGTTGTCGCGGAAGAATTCTTGCAGGAGATCGTCGGTGATCTCGCCGTTGGCTTCCTCGAATTCCCTGACGGTCTCCTCGATCATCTTCAACAGCTGCTGATTTGCTGAGCGATGCTCGTAACTGCACAAATAACGAAACTTGCGCATTAAATTATCCTTGATCCGTAACGTAAATCCACTCAAAAAATTTTCCTCCAAAACGAATTCATTATGACTTCATTTTAAGCTCTTATTGTGATATAATATACAAAATGGTATCATAATAATTTTAATTGATATCATAACGATATTATTTCAGTTTTATGTTTGTTGAGGAGGAATTATTATGCGTTTCTGGAAGAAAAAGAATTGTCTCGGTGACTGCGGCCTGAGTTGGTTCGGGTTGTGTCCAATTTCAGGCTGCAAGTGGAGGCAGACCGATGAAGAACGCGAAAAGATGATTGCCAAATTGGAAGCTATGCTCGCAGCATACCAGGCGCAGCCGGAAAGCGAACCTGCGCCCGGGCCCAAGCCCCAAAAGCGATGGGTGTTCCCCTGGCAGAAGCATAGAAAACCATAAAGCACCCCCAATTGCCCATTCTCTCCCAAAACATACCCTTTTTTACAATTTCCCGTGATTGGTGTCATAAAAATTTCTTTGAAAAGTGCAGAAAAGTGGATTTTCCCTATTGCAAATTGCACATGCTATATGTTATAATAAAGACATCAATTGAATGGAAAAATTAACGAGGAGGAGAAAAGCATGGAAACAAAATACATACCGCCGTATTTCCCGTTGAACGGTAAACCGACCCCGAAGATGCTGCAAGTGCAAGAAATCCTTTCCACGATGCGCAAGCGTGAGCTTTACTGTTTTTTCCAGTGGTACTCTCCCCTCCCGAATTGCGGTTCGGAAGGACTGCCCAGCTTCCTTTGGGATTTTGGGCCGGAGCAGGATGCTTATGATGTCCCTGAACAGGAAGTGCAGACGGCTGTCGTCAATGGCTGACGAGCCGCAGCAGTGATATGTCCAAGGCAAGCCCTATTGGTAAATTGGTGCTGCGGCACGGTATGCATTCACATAACCGTGCCGCTTTTTCTGTTTTTCTTGCCAGACTGCCCGCAATATGATATAATGGCAACAGTAAAAATTTTGGAATGAAGGATGGATTGCCAGATGCTATCACCTGCAAAAAAAGAATTTATTGAATTCATGATGGGCGCGGATGTACTCCGTTTTGGCAGCTTTGTCACCAAAAGCGGCCGGCAGACCCCCTATTTCGTCAATACGGGCAACTATAAAACCGGCCTGCAAAGCTCCCGGCTCGGCGAGTTTTACGCCGCACTGATCCAGGAAACCGTTGGCGACGGCTTCGACGCGATGTTCGGCCCCGCCTATAAAGGCATCCCACTGGCCGCATCCGCAGCCGGTGCGCTCGCCCGCAACTATAACATTGACAAGCCCTTCTTCTTCAACCGCAAGGAGGCTAAGGACCACGGCGAGGGCGGTTCCATCATCGGCTATAAGCCCGCCGACGGCGACCGCATCATCATCATCGAGGACGTGATCACCGCAGGGACCGCGATCCGCGAGACTATGCCGCTGCTGACGTCCTGCGCAGATGTGAAGGTCACCGATATGTTTATCTCAGTCAACCGGTGCGAGGTCGGGCAGACGCCCGGTAAAACTGCCGTCATGGAGGTCGGCGAAGCGTTCGGTATCCGCGTCCACGCGCTGATTACGGTGCAGGATATCTGCGAATACCTCCGCGAACAGGGTACTTATGGCGATATCCTGCCGCTTATGGAGGCTTATATGGCACAATATTGTGTGTTTTAAATTGCATAACCATATGTTCTAAATCGCACACAAAAAAACACAAAAACAGGCAGGAGTCTCGTCCCTGTCCGTTGCAAATTATCCCATAAATTTCCAGCTCCACACAGCTGCACCGTTCCCTTCGTCCCGCCCGCAGGCGTGGTGGAGTTTTTACTCGATTTTTTTACAAAAAAATCGCAGGGGGTCCAGGGGGACAGCGTCCCCTGGCGCCCGCTGCGGAGGCGAATAAGGCCCATGCAGCTAAAGCTGTATGGGCCCTTCCGTTTTGTCAGAGTACGTAGCGGAATACCATCCAGTAATGACATGCGCTTCCAGCAATCACAAACAAATGAAACAGCTCATGAAAGCCAATCCCCAAATCCGGCTTCTTCACAATATACACAATCCCGCCCAACGTATACAAAATGCCCCCAGCCGCCAACAGCGCAACCGCCGGCCCCGGCATCCGCAGGATCGTCCCGAAATCCACCATAATCGCCCACCCCAACAACAGATACAGCGCCGTCCCCAACATCCGCGGCGCATCAATCCACAGCAGCTTGACCGCAATCCCAAACAACGCCACCGCCCAGATCGCCAGCGTGAAATATACCGACTTCGGCGACGGCATGAACCGCAGCACGACCGGCGTGTAGCTGCCCGCAATCAGCACGTAAATCATGCTGTGGTCAAGCTTTTTTAACCGCCGGATAATCCCCTCCGCACGGCACGAAAAATGATAAACACTGCTCGCCGTGTACAGCCCGATCAGCGACAAGCAGAACACCAGCACCGAAACTGCCGTCCGCACCGACGCGCCAAAGCGCTCCATGTGTACCACCATCGCCAGCAGCCCAACCGCCGACAATACAGCCCCAATAAAATGAGAATAACTCGAAAACGGCTCGCGGGCCTTCGCAAATAAACGCGGCATATCGTCCTCTCCTTTCAGGAAGTAGTTTTCATAACTATATTATCTATAGTATACACCAATATCCATCAGACTGCAAGTCTTTCTTGAAGTTTTCTTTTCCTTCCGCTATAATAGAAGGGAAGGAACGAGGAGGCATCAACCAATGTTTGAAGAAATCGTGCGCGAGGTTTTCAGCGACCATGACCTGCTGCCGGACGACGTGCCGCGGCTTGACCTGTACATGGACCAGGTGCTGACCCTGTTTGACGAACACCTAAGGGACAATAAGCGTTCGCCAGAGGACAAGCTGCTGACGAAAACCATGATCAACAACTACTCCAAAGAACACCTGCTGATGCCGGTAAAGGGCAAAAAATATACCCGCCAGCATATGATGCAGCTGCTGTGCATCTACTGGCTCAAGCAAAGCCTGCTGCTCAGCGACGTCAAAGCGCTGACCGCGCGCAGCAGCGAGATCGACTTTGAACACTGTTACGAAAAATTCCTGGAAATCAAAGACGGGCTGCGCAGGTTTATCCCCGAGGAACTGGTCAAAGCCGCCGGAGAATGCGACCTCAACGACCCGCAGACCGTCCTTTCGCTGTGCTTATCGTTAACCGCAATGTCAACTTATATGCGCCGCCTGTGCGAGACGATCATCGACAAGCTGCCGAAAGAATAGTCCGCGCTCTGCCGCCCGCAGGAAAGCCCCTTGTGCATGGATCTCCTTTGCACAAAGGGCTTTTTTTCCTGCTCATTTTATTTTTGAAACGCGCCGCCATGCAGCGGCCCCCAGCACCGCCGCCACCGCTTCGGCCACCGGGTACGCCAGCCAGACCCCGGTCATCCCCCAGCACGCCGAAAGCAGCACCGCCGCCGGGACAATCAGCACCAGGCCCCTTAAAAGGCTGAGGAAATGCGCCGGGAGCGCGCGCCCGGTTGAAGTGAAAAACACAGTCAGGATCGTGTTAAACCCGACAAACAGGTTGGAGGTGAAATACAGGCGCAGCCCCGTCACCGCGGCCGCTTGCAGCTGCGCGTCCTGCCCGCTGTTAAAGGCCGCTGTTACCTGCGGCGCGAAGCCGGATAACAACAGGTATACCACCACCGAAACTGCCGCCATTGCCGCCATCGAGCAGCGCAGGTAAACGGCGACCCCTTCCCGCTGCCCCCTGCCGCAGCAATCGCTGACCAGCGGCTGTACCCCCTGCGAAAGCCCGGTGTAGACCGCTGTTACGACCAGCGCAATATTCGCAATAATACCGTATGCAGCAACCCCCACATTCCCCGCCAACCGCAGGATCAACAGGTTGAAAACCACCATCGTCACACCCGACAAAAGCTGCGCGAGCAGCGACGGGAGCCCCAGCGACAGGCTTTGCAGCATCAGCGCCGCAGACAGCCGCACCCGCCCGAAGCCCAGGCTGCTTTTCCCGCTTTTCCAGTGCAGCGAGAGCAGCAGCATACTGATCACCGGGGATGCGCCCGTCGCTAAAACCGCACCCAGAATCCCCATCCCGCATGGAAAAATCAGGATATAATCCAGCACAATATTCGCAAAATTCCCGGCCAGCATTGCCGCCGCCACTAACTGCGGCGCGCCGTCGTTGCGCACAAAGCACAGCAAAATATTATTGAACAGGAACGCAGGCGCGAACAGCAGCAGCCACCGCAAATAGGTTGTAGTCGGCTGTAAAATCTCCGCGTCCGCGCCCAGAAGCGCCGCAAGCTTCCCCGGGAAGAACGTCCCGGCCAGCACAAAAACCAGCGCGGCCACAGCGCCCAGCACGAGGATATTCCGGTAAACCGTCCCGCCGCGCGCCTCGTCGCCCTGCCCCTTGCAGATCGAGAACTTTGTCGCGCCACCCATCCCCAGCATCAGCCCCATGCCGTAAATCACATTGTATGCCGGGATCGCGATATTCAGCGCTGCAAGCCCTCCCGCCCCCAGCGACCGCGCGATAAAAAACGTGTCCGCCAGGATGTAGCACGACACCCCCACCGTCCCGAGCACGCTCAGCACCGAATACCGGGCAAATGCCTTGTAATATGCCCGTTTCTCCATGCGTTTATCCTCCTTCCACAAAAAAGCGCCAGCGCTCCCAGCCTTCTGTGGCCTGACGGCTGGGGAGCCTGACGCTTACCTGCTACCCGGCGGCAGCAGGCAGGTTTTCATTGGTTTGCCTTATTATACCGCCTGCGGCGGCAGTTGTCAATGCCGAATTTTGTGCGATTCCTCCGCGCAGGGCCGCAAGCCCCTGCCATCACATTTTCTTCGAGAAAAGATAGATAAAAAAGAAATACACCACAAACAGCCCAACGACCAGCGCTGACAGCGCAACCGAAATCGCAGGCTCGATAAACGCGCATGCAAACAGCATCACATATAGGATAACAAACGCTGCCACAAGCGTCATTTTCGCCGCCGCGCTCTGGATTGCAAGGTTGCGTTCGTCACGCGACTTGATTTCGAACTGGCGCATTTTTTCCGGGTCTCGCAGCCGTTCCCGTGCTGAGAACGCCGTTGAAAAGCCTGCCCCGGCGAGCCCGCCGGAAATCCCGAACAGCAGCCCCTGTACATAGGAATTCGCGTGCTGGCTGATGGAATACAGCCCAAGGGCCTCGATCAGCACGAGCACTGCAAGCCCCGCAATGCCCAGCGCCATCATTGCCGTTCCGGCAGCGGCGGCAATCCTGCTGCGCTCCTCGGGCGAAGCCTTCCCATGCCCAGCAAGAATTTGAATCATCATAATATTTTTCTCCTTTCATCTGTGCTCAGGTTGTTTTCCAGACGATTGTGTAACAAACAAAGGCGGTCAAAAGCACGACGCAAAGGCTCGCCAGCAGCGTGTAGCAGACCGTTTCGCTGAAAAACCCGGCAATCACCATTGCTGCCCACCCAATCACCAGCAGCACCTCCAGCGCCAGCGCCCAGGCGCGCCGCATGACCTCGGCATTACGCTCGTCGAACTCGACCACCGCTTTTTTGCGCAGCTCCTGCTCGTCTTTCAAAAGCCTGTTCTTCCGACAGAAATTGACAATGCCGTTCATCACCATCATGGCGCCTGTCCCAACAAAAAACGACAACATATAATCAGGCACGACGCTTCCCCCACTGAGAAACAGCACCGCCAGCAGCAGGCTCCCAAGCACCGCGTATACCACAGCGGCAACGCAGCGCATGCGGATAATCTTCCGATAACGCTCAATCATGGTAATCCCTCCTCAAAAATGAATAATTCCTCAATGGCAAGCCCAAAATACCGCGCCAGCCTGTGTGCCAGCAGCAGCGATGCATTATAGCGCCCGTTTTCGAGCGAGATGATGGTCTGTCGAGTGACCCCGACCGCGTCCGCAAGCTCCTGCTGGGTGACGCGGCGGTCGCTGCGCAGCTGCTGAATGCGGTTTTCCATCCGATGCGCCTCCTCCCGATGTATAGTTCGCTTTACAATCTTAGTATAGCACACTTTACATATTTGTCAAGCTAGCTTTACAATTTTCCCTGATAAATTTTTTGCCAGCCCCAGTCGGCCCCCGGCAGGCCGATTTTTCCGCGCTCCCCGAAAAATTTACAATTTCGGCCTTGAATCGCCGCCTTTCATCCCGTATGCTATTTTTATAGACGGGCTTTTCAGAAAGGAGCTTGCCATGAACGCACTGAATTTTTTGAAACACAAATCAGACGTCACCTTTGTCTATGAGGACCATTCGGTTAAACGCGCAATGGACGAGTTCCGTGTCTCCGGCTTCACAGCCCTGCCAATCCTGACCCGCGACGGGCATTATGCGGGCACCATCAGCGAAGGCGATTTCCTGCGTTTCCTGCTCCGCTATGACCTGATCGATATGGCGGAGACCGAACAGCTGGAGGTCCGCGAGCTGCCGCGCCGCTCAGACAACCGCCCGATCATGGTCGATGCGCGCATGGAAGACCTGATGGAAATCGCCGTGCAGCAGAATTTCGTGCCAATGGTCGACGGGCGCGGCATTTTTATGGGCATTGTGACCCGCAGCGATATCTTAGGGTATTTCCGCAGGCAGCTTGGGTAATCCCGCCCCCAAACCACCTTTCCGGCAAACTGAAACCGGGTTCTCATACCGAGAACCCGGTTTTTGTTTGCCCTGCTGCGGCAGCTGCGCGGCGCGGCTTACACCAGCCTGCGCCCCATCAGCACGCCCATTGAGGAGGCCATCATCAGCCCGCGTGTCCAGCCGCTGGAATCGCCCAGGCAGTACAGCCCGCGGACATTCGTATGAAAGTTTTCGTCCATCTTTACGCAGTTTGAATAGAATTTCAGCTCCGGCGAATACAGCAGCGTCTCTACCGACGCAAAGCCAGGCACAACATGGTCGACCGCCTGCATAAAGCCCAGGATGTTAATCATCGCACGGTAAGGCATGGCGGCGGTGATATCGCCCGCGACCGCGTCCGGCAGCGTCGGGCGCAGGTTTGAGCGCGAAAGCTCCTTTGCCCAGGTACGCTTGCCGTCTAAGATATCTCCGTAGCGCTGGACGAGGATGTGCCCCGCCCCCAGCATATTGGTCAGCTCGCCGATCTTCTGCGCATACTCGATCGGCTGGTTGAAGGGCTCGGAGAAGTTGTGCGAGCACAGGATCGCAAGGTTCGTGTTGCCCGATTTCAGGTCTTTATACGAATGCCCGTTGACGACCGCCAGGTCGTTGTCATAGTTCTCCTGGCTGACGAAGCCGCCTGGGTTCTGGCAGAAGGTGCGCACCTTGTTTTTGAAGGGCTTGGGATAACCGATCAGCTTGGATTCATAAAGGACGTTGTTGACGTGCTCCATCACCTCGTTGCGCACCTCTACGCGCACGCCGATATCCACCGTGCCCGGCTTGTGCGCGATATTGTGCTCGGCGCAGATATGCTCCAGCCAGTCGGCGCCGCGCCGCCCTGTCGCGACAACGGTATGCTCCGCACGGATCTCGCGTTCCATTTTGCCGTCTGTAATGTACACGCCGCGGCAGGTGTCGCCCTCCAGGATGATGTTCTCGCACTGGCAGCCGAACAGGATCTCAACGCCGTTTGCAAGCAGGTGCTCCTGGATCGCGCGGTAAATCTCCTGCGCCTTTTCCGTGCCTAGGTGCCGGATCGGGCAGTCGACCAGCTTCAGCCCCGCCTGGATCGCCCGTTTGCGGATGTCCTTGACCTCATCGGTGTTGCTGATGCCCTCGACCCGCTCGTCCGCGCCAAATTCCAGGTAGATTTTATCGGTGTATTCGATGGTTTCCTGCGCCAGCTGCTCCCCGATCAGCGTCGGGAGCTCGCCGCCAACCTCGTAGCTGAGCGACAGCTTGCCGTCGGAAAACGCGCCCGCGCCCGAAAACCCGGTTGTGATATGGCAGTACGGCTTGCAGTTCATGCATTTTTTCGTCTTTGCCTTCGGGCAGACGCGGCGCTCAATCGGCTGCCCCTTCTCCACCAGGATAATTTTTTTCCTGCTCCCCCGGCGGAGCATCTCCAATGCCGTAAAAATCCCTGCCGGGCCCGCCCCGATAATGGCTACGTCAGCGTTCATATAAAAACTCCTTTCTCATAGAAAAAACTGCCGGCAAATGGCTATAACATTCCCACTGGGATCACTATAGTCAACTGTTCGGCAGTTAGCAGAAACATTCAACCAAATTTTGAATTTATATAGGAATCTTTACCCTTATCATAGCGGATATGCGCGCTTTTGTCAAGCCATCCGCGCAGATTTTCATGCAGCGGCCGCAGCGTCTCAGGACGCGGGATAGCTTGCAAGGTCGCGCGGTGCGGTGACCGTAACCTTATCCCCGGTTTCAGTCACCTTGCTGTTTTGCTGCGCCCGGACGGTGACCTCGACCGGCGCGCCCGTCGACAGGTTGTTCATTGTGCCTGTCAGCGTCACCCCGCTCGACAGGGACGACAGCTTGCCGCGCTCGGCGCGGATCTCGGCGGTCAATTCCCCGATTGTCAGCCCCTTGAGCCCTAATGTGCTGCCGCCCAGTGCGCTTTCCAGCACCCAAAGCTGGGACAGGTATTCCTGCCGCCCGGCTTCTGAATAAACCAGCTGATACCCTGTGCTTGTTGCGCGCAGCTCGCTCAGCAGCACCAGCGGGACGGCCTCCGGCTGCGACAGCCCATTTAACACGGTGTCAAGCGCTGCTGTTTCCGTACTCTTGACCCCGTTTTCCTCGGTATACAGCCGTCCATCCGCAAAATAGCCTGTGCGTTCCAGCACGAACGGGTCTTCCCCGGGAACGGTCATTGTCAGGGTGCTTTCCGACGACATCTTCCCGCCGCCGATGCGGGTCTTTGACACTGCCGCCACCTCCAGCGACAGCCCGCCGCTGACCGACAGGGAGGTGACGTTTTCCAGTGCGGCGCCGTCCGCTGTTTGCCCGACCGTCCCGGCGTAGCTGCGGTAAAGCGCGAATTTCTGCCGCTCAGCGGAAGCGGCTGAAGCGTCCACCGCGCCCTCTTCCACCAGCTTACTCAGCAGGTCATCGCCGCCGGTTTTCGGCTTTGCGGACAGGGCGGTGTAGCTCGCTGCTACAACATGGTCGCGCAGGAACGCTGCTGTATCGCAGTTCGCGTCATTGAGCACCCCGTGCTCCCTTGCGAACGGCACTGCGTCGGCAAACGCGAAGTCGCCTTTGCTTTCGTAATAGCCCAGCGCGCGCATCAGGAACGCCGCGTACATCTGCGCTGTGCACGGGGCTGACGGGGAAAACTGCGTTTTCGATGTGCCTGCCGCAAGCCCCTGCTGGGACAGCCAATGCACATAAGGCTTGGCCCATGTGTAATTTTCCATATCGCGGAACGCAAAGCTGCCCGACCCAGCGGCCCATTGCGATTCGGCTTCCTCAGCTTTGCCCAGCAGGCGCACCAGCATCGTTGCTGCTTCCGCACGCGTCGGCGCGCGGTCGAGCTCATAGCCTGCGCCTGTGCCTGCAAACAGGCCCATTGCTTTCAGGGTATCCGCTGTGCTGTCAAAATTTGACGCGGACGCGGTCACGGTCAGCGCCGCGCAAGCGGCAAGCCCTGCCAGCAGCGCCCTTTTCCATTTTTTCATCATGTTTATGTACTCCTCTGTATGGGGGATTTCGGTTTTGCGCGGCGGTCTGCCGCCCTGCGGTTATTATAGCAGATTCCCGCGCACATGGCAAGGGATGGGGGAATTTTCCTTTTGCGCGGCTGGTTGACGTTCCCTCCGCCTGCGCGGCGGGCGGTCCTGCGCGGACAGCGCCAGAGGGACTTGTCCCTCTGGACTCCCTTCTCCCGCTGCGGCGGGGGATTGGTACGCCGTTCCCTTCCATACGCACGGCTTCGCCCCGCCAACCGGACGGCGGGGCGAAGCGGGCTGCTGCGGGAAAGTTTTGAGATATTGCTGCTGTTATTCGGCAAAAAGAACGTACCGCGATCCCTGCGCGATACGTTCCCAACTGCAATGTTATTGGTAGCCCTCTGCCCAGGCCGCTGTACCCTGCGCAAGCGAACGCTGTACATCCAGCACCCGCTGGTTGGCGCTGCCCCGGAAACGCAGTTCCAGGCTGCGCTGCGATAGCTCAAACCGCCCGTCGACCAGCAGCGTCAGCGTGCCGAGCAGCGCCCGCACCGCTTCTTCCTGGCTTTCCAGCAGTTCCTCAAAGGTATAGCCGGTGTATGCCATGAGGTGCTTGCCCTCCTCGTGCAGCGCCTGCGCAATAGGCAGCAGCGCTGCGGCCTGCGCAAAGGGCTCCCCGCCCGAAAAGGTGACGCCGGAAACCAGCCGGTTACGGCGGATTTCCTCGAGCAATGCATCGGGGCTGGCCTCGTAGCCGCCTGTGAAATCGTGTGTCTCAGGGTTCTGGCAGCCGGGGCAGCAGTGCGGACATCCTTGCGTAAAAATGACATACCGGATGCCTGGGCCGTCTACAATGGATTCCGCGACTGTCCCTGCCAAACGCAGTGCCTGTCCCATTTACGCGCTCCGGCTGTCCGACGCCGCATGGGTTTCCAGGCTGTGCTTGACGCGATCGGCTTCCTCGGCGCGCTTGCCGTTGTTGAAGCGGTCCAGCGTGCCAACAAGATAGCCGGTGATGCGGCGGATACGCTCAAAGCCTACGCCCTCGCCGATGATTTCGGTATCTAATTCCATAATGTTGTTGTTTTTCATGACTGTATTCTCCTTTTGTACGTCCTGTGTTTTCAATCTGGCGGGAGGGCTTTGCCCATCTGCTGCTTTTATCAGTTGGGAGCCTGTCTGCGGCTCATTCCGAACCGGCCGGGTGCAGCGCGTTCGGCTGGCGCTCCTGCTCCTCGAAGGGGTCGCCATGATAGCCAATCGTGCCCGCATTCAGGTTTTTGTACAGGCCCAGCTTTTTCAGCTTCGCAACGCTGATGCCCTCGCCTTCACGCCGCCCGCATCGCGGGCAGACGTCCCCGATAATGCCGGTATATCCGCAGACCGGGTCGCGGTCGACCGGATGGTTGATGGAACCGTAGCCAATGCCGCATTCCTTCATATAGCGGACCACCTGCTCGAATGCTTCGAGGTTTTGGGTCGGGTCGCCGTCCAGTTCAATATAGCTGATATGCCCGCCGTTGGTCATTTCGTGATAGGGGGCTTCCAACCGGATTTTCTCGAAAGCGGAAATGCTGTAATAAACCGGGATATGGAAGGAATTGGTGTAGTAATCCCGGTCGGTCACGCCTTCCAGAATGCCGTATTTCTCGCGGTCAATGCGGACGAAGCGCCCGGACAGCCCTTCCGCCGGGGTCGCGATCAGCGAGAAGTTCAGCCCTCGTTTACGGCTTTCCTCATCGGTGCGGTCGCGCATGTGCTGGACAATCTCCAGCCCGAGGTTCTGCGCCTCCATGCTTTCGCCATGGTGCTGCCCGATGAGCGCCTTCAGGCATTCCGCAAGGCCGATGAAGCCGACCGTCAGCGTCCCATGCTTGAGCACCTCGCCTACCATATCGTCAGGCCCAAGCTTGTCCGAGTCAAGCCAGATGCCCTCGCCCATCAGGAACGGGTAGTTGCGCACCTTTTTCTCCGACTGGATCACAAACCGCGCGAGCAGCTGGTCGATCACCAGGTCAAGCTTGCGGTCGAGGTCTTCAAAGAAGAAGTCCACGTCGCCATGGCTGCGGATCGCAATGCGCGGGAGGTTGATCGAGGTAAAGCTGAGGTTGCCGCGCCCCGTTACAATCTCGCGCGAGGGGTCGTAGACGTTGCCGATCACGCGGGTACGGCACCCCATGTAGGCGCATTCGGTCGCCGGGTTCCCGGGTTTGTAATACCGCAGGTTGAAGGGCGCGTCGAGGAAGGAAAAGTTCGGGAACAGCCGCTTGGCGGACACCCTGCACGCCAGTTTGAACAGGTCGTAATTGGGGTCGCCGGGGTTGTAGTTCACGCCTTCCTTGACCTTGAAGATGTGGATGGGGAAAATCGAGGTCTCGCCGTTGCCAAGCCCCTCCTCCGTGGCAATGAGTACGCATTCCGTGACCAGCCTGCCCTCGGGGGTGGTATCGGTGCCGTAGTTGATCGAAGTGAATGGCACCTGCGCGCCCGCGCGCGAGTGCATCGTGTTCAGGTTATGTACCAGCGCTTCCATCGCCTGATGGGTCGCATGGCGGGTCTCGCGGGCGGCATGCTTGCGCGCAAAGCCCACGACCTTCTGCGCCAGCGACGGCTCAAAACGCCCGGCGACCATCTCGCCGGTGCGGCGGTCGAAGCCGTTGCGGTCGGACAGGCAGGGCCAGGAGCCAAGCTCCTCCTCCACTGCGCAGACCATCTGCCTGGCAAGCTCCATGCCGTCGTCCCGCTCATAATAAATCTCAATCGCCTTGCCGAGATTGTCCCGGTAGAGCGAGCGGAAGGTCTTTGCAACGCCTGGGGCGAGCGAATAATCGAAGTTCGGGACCGACTGCCCGCCGTGCTGGTCGTTCTGGTTGGACTGCATCGCGATGCAGGCCAGCGCCGAATACGAACGGATGTCGTTCGGCTCCCGGACGTGCCCATGCCCGGTAGAGAACCCGCCGCGGAACAGCTTCAGCAGGTCGATCTGGCAGCAGGTGGTGGTCAGGGTGAGGAAATCGAGGTCGTGGATGTGGATGTCGCCTTCACGGTGGGCCTTTGAATGCCGCGGGTCAAGGATGAACATCTCATAAAACTGCTTCGCACCCTCCGAGCCGTATTTCAGCATCGTACCCATTGCCGTATCGCCGTCGATGTTGGCATTCTCCCGCTTGATATCGTTCTCAAGCGACGACTGGAAGGTCAGGTCCTCGTATACCTTCATCAGCCGGGTGTTCATCTCGCGGGTACGGGTGCGCTCGTTGCGGTAAAGGATGTACTTCTTCGCGGTGCGGGCATGCCCGTTTTCGATCAGCGTATTCTCCACAACATCTTGTACATGCTCTACCGTGGGGGCCGTTGTTTCCGAGTCGTTGTCAAGCTCTTCCTTCACCATCTCCGCCAGGCGCAGGGCCATGTCATAATCGCGCCCGCCGGTCGCCTGTGCGGCACGGAAGATCGCGCTTGCAATTTTTTCTAGTTCAAAAGGGACGGTACGCCCGTCTCTCTTGATAATTCCGTCAACCATTTTGGTTCTGTCGCCTCCGTGTGGATATTACTCTTCGTATAATGTCCCGAGAACAGCCGGAACGGCTGGCTCTGACAGCCGTTCACAATATCTTGTGCCGGTGATTTCCATTTTACCACATTCCTTCGTATTGTCAAGTAGGCAAATGCGATTTCGGTATTTTGCCACAAAAACGCTTGTTTTTTTCGGACAGGTTTTTTCAGGCGTTTTGATAACTCTGTGGATAACCTGTTGACAACCCTCAGCCCCTCCCGAAAGCTGTGGACAGCCCTGGGGACAGCCTGGGGACAACGGTGCCGCCCCCAAAAGTACGCCTGCTGCGCTGGCGGCATCCTCCCGCCGCAGCCATCCGCAAACCGCCCCGCGCCCACAAAAAAACGCTTGCAGCCGCTTTGCCGGCAGGCACAAGATATAGTATACCTGCCATCCGCGGGATTCCCCACTGTAAACCGTCATCCTCCCCCTTACCTGCCGACCACAGCCGGGAAACTCGCCCGATTGCAGCAGCCGCTTCGTTTCCCCCGGCCCGCCTGCGCCCGTCAGTGATCACAAAGAAGTTGCAATGTAGCCCTTGCGTGTGATATGATAGATAAAAGAGTTTGAATACCAATCGCAGGGCATACATGATAGAAAGCAGGCATGACGGCATGGGGCGGCAAGAGGGGCTTTGCCAAGCAAGTAATCGCGTGCCCTGATTGAAGAATCTGAGGTCGTTTCATGAAACATATCAATTACCTGATCAAACCGGCTTCCAGCCTGTGCAATCTCCGCTGCCGTTACTGCTTTTATGCGGACGAGGCCGCAAACCGCGCACAGGAAAGCATGGGGGTTATGGCTCCCGAGACGGTGGAAGCGCTGCTGGACGAAACCTTCCGCACCATTGCGCCGGGCGGCTCCGTAAGCTTTGCCTTCCAGGGCGGCGAGCCAACCATAGCAGGGCTGGACTACTTCCGGTATTTTGTCCGGCAGGCCCACGCAAAATGCCCCCCGAAAGTTGAGATAAGCTTCTCAATCCAAACCAACGGTACACTTTTGGACCATGACTGGGCGGAATTTCTCCACGCCGAAAACTTTTTGACCGGCTTATCGGTGGACGGGTTCAAGGATTTGCATAACGCCAACCGCATCGATGCGCAGGGGAAAGACACCTGGAACCGTGTAACAAAAGCGCTGGCACTGCTGCAAAAGCATCATGTAGCGGTCAACGCGCTGTGCGTTGTGACCGGAATGTGTGCTCGAAGCCCCGAAAAGGCATACCGCCAGCTGAAAAAGCTGGGCTTTGACTACATCCAGTTCATCGCCTGCCTGGACCCGCTGGGGATTCCGCGCGGGGGCATGCCGTACTCCCTCACCCCGGCCGCTTACGGGTCTTTTTTATGCAGTGTGTTCGACCTGTGGTACGAGGATTGGGAAAAGGGGGATTACCACAGCATCCGGATGTTTGACGATTATGTACATATCCTGCTGGGGGACGGCGGCGGCACCTGCGCGACCTGCGGAAACTGCGGCTCTTATTTGGTTGTGGAAGGCGACGGCTCTGTGTTCCCCTGCGATTTTTACGCACTGGATGAATGGCGCCTGGGCCGGTTTGGCGAGGACAGCCTGGCGGAAATGGCTGGCGGCGAGAGGGCTGCGGCGTTTTTGGCGCTGGGACGGGAAAAGCCGCCGGAATGCTCCGGCTGCCAATGGGGCCGGGTCTGCAACGGCGGCTGCAAAAACGACTGGTACACTGCGGACGGTGTTGCGCATAACTATTATTGCGCGGCACTGAAAAAGCTGCTGGATTACGCGGCCCCGCGCCTGATGCGGATTGTCCAGGCGGAAACGTCTGCGCGGAGGAACCGGTAAGCGCTAAACCCGGCACGGGAACCAGCCTTTGCGGCAACGCTGAGGGCATCCCTGAAAATTGAAAGATAAATGTATATAACCATGCGCCAAAAGCAGACGGGGAAACATCCCCCCTCTTCTGGCGCATGGTTTTTTCTGCTGTCTAATGATCTTTTTACCCCTGCGAGGCATCACGTTTCGGGTGGCGGGGCGGTCGTTTTGCGGACGACCAGCTCTGGCTGTATCAGGATTTCCTCATGCGGATATTCCCCGCTCTCCGACTCAATCGCGTTAATAAGCATCTCCGCAGCCAAAGCGCCGATGCGCGCCATCTGCCCGTCTACAGTGGTCAGCTTGGGGAAATTAAACTCAGACATGGTGTTGCCGTACCCGATGATAGAAATATCCTCCGGGATACGCAGCGCGCGCTCAAGGACCGCATCGACCGCGCCGAGCGCAATCGTATCGTTGAATGCGAATACGGCGGTTGGCCGTTCGTCCAGGTCGAGCAGCCGCAGCATAGCGCGGTAGCCGTCCAAGCGGGTCTGCCCAACGCCAAGCCTGCACTGCGCTTCGTCGGACTCCTGCATATATTCGGCCCTGTACGGGATGCCATGGACGTGCAGCGCCTTGCGGTAGCCCTCCAACCGTTTAAGCCCCGAACGGGAGTACAGGCTTCCCGCGATATGCGCAATGCGCGTATGGCCCAAAGAAATCAGATGCTCCATCGCCAGCGCCGCGCCGCTGTTTTCGTCCTCCATAATACTCATTTTGCCAAATTCCCAGCCGTTGCGGCGCAGCAGTACCATCGGCATGTCAGAATAGCGGATTCGCGCAAGGGTCGATTCCTCAATATACGAGGACGCGAGCACAGCCCCCGCCATACCGGTGTCGAAAATCGTTTCCAGGCACTTTGCGCCCCGTTGATCGTCGGATTCGGTGGACAGTACCCCAACAACATAGCCCCGCTGGTCGGCGACCCGGTTTGCGTTTTCCAGGATCAGCGCAAAATAAGGGTCAAGAAAGCCCGAAATCACAATCGCAATCAATCGGTTTTTCCGGGTGCGCAGGCTGCGGGCAGTGGCGTTCGGGCGGTAGCCCATCTGCTGCACGGCGCCCCAGACCCGCTCCCTCGTTTCGGGACGGACGACCAGCGTCTCATCGTGATTCAAAATGCGTGAGACAACAGAAGGATTGACTTCCGCTGCCTGGGCGACGTCCTTAATGGTTACCCTTCCTTTTCTCATGCTTGAAATCACCTCTTCGTTAAATCGTTTTCTCGATTCGCTTAAATACAGTATATACCACAGCTATTGATCCGTCAAGTGCGAAACAAGGTGTCAAACGGCATAAATGCAAGAAAATGTAAGGCGTGTAGAAGTCCAATGACAAAAGCTGCACGGCATGGAACGGTATGCAGAATGGAAGAAATGCCGTCTTTTTCATCCGTTTCTCAGAAGAAATAACACCTCAATCCCAAGAAAACGATCCAAAATAGCATTTTCTGGAAGAAAAACGTTTTTCCACAATAATCTACAGAAATCAGTAAATTTTTACAAATAAGTTTGATAAAATCTGTAATAAATGACATTTTTGCAATTAAAACGATTTTCTTATTGACATTTGTAACATGGCTATGCTATAATTTGTGCATACAAAGGAAAAATGGATAAAAAAATCCGATTTTTCTGGTTTTTTATCATTTTTACAGGGTGATCCCATGAAAAGGAATCTCCCCCAAAACAAAAGAAAAACGTTTTAATGAAACCGGCGTTTTTCAACGGACTCAGGAAAGGTGGGTTGCTGATGAAATGGAAGGTTGCGCTGACGATCGAAGCGCGCGGGGACTATGAAATGTTCCGTTTGCAGGAACTGGTTCGGGAAAAAGGCTTTGAGCCGGTCTTCCTCGGGCCGCTGGCAGGCAAAGCGCGGGCGGCGCGGCTAATGGACTGCGATGCGGTGATCGCAGGCGGGGACATCTATGATGCACCGCTGCTGGAAACGCTCCGCAACCAGGGGCGCATGAAAATCATCGCCCGTTTTGGCGTAGGCTATGATCAGGTCGACCTGGAAGCCGCGTCCCGCTTCGGGATCGCCGTGACCAACACGGCAGGCACGATGGCTGGGCCGGTCGCTGAAATGACGGCGGCGCTGCTGCTTTCGGCCGCACGCTGCGTCCCCTTTTACGACCGTATGCTGCGGGGCAGGCGCTGGGACGTCGGGCCAGTCGGTACCAGCGTGCATGGGAAAACCGTCGGGCTGGTAGGCTTTGGCAGCATCGCCCGGGGGTTCATGGCCTGTATGGCGGGCTTTGGGTGCCGTTTCCTTGCGTTTGACCCGGCAGTCCCGCCCGAAGAAGTCCGGCGGCTGGGCGCGGAACCCACCCCTCTGGAAGAACTCGCCGCGCGTTCAGACTTTGTCAGCCTCCATGTGCCCAGGACCCCGGAGACCGAGGGCCTCTGGGACCAGCAGATGCTGCGGCGCATGAAGCCGGCGGCAATCCTCATCAACACCAGCAGGGGCGGCATCGTGCGGGAGGCCGACCTGATCGAAGCGCTGCGGGATGGGACAATTGCGGGGGCTGGGCTCGATGTGTTCGAGCAGGAACCGCTGCCGCCGGACAGCCCGCTGCTGCACCTGCCAAACGTGGTGATGACCGCGCACGCCGCAGGCTGGGACGACCAGACCGAGCTGGTGACCGGCGGGCGGGCGCTCGAAAATATCTTGGACATTGCCGGGGGGCGCGTGCCGCGCGACATCCTGAACGCGGACTATGCGCAGGCCCCCGGGCAGCGATGATTGACGGAAAGGAGATGCTGATTTGCTGGTGAAAGCGGACAAGGGCAGCACACTCCCCCGCCTGCGGGAGCTGCTGCTGCGGTCGGAAATGATCACCATTTATGTCCTGGTGGCGCTGGTTGCGGTGACGTCCATCCTCAACCCCTCTTTCCTGACCGTAGACAACCTGGTTTCCATCCTGAAGCAATATTCATTCTATGCAATCTGCGGCGTCATGCTGATCTTCCTGATGGTTTCCAAAGCGTTTGATATGTCGCTTGGCAATACGGTGGCCCTGTCCGGCTGCGTGGCGGCGATTATGATGCGTGATTTCGGCGTCCCCTTCTGGGGCGGCGTTGTGGTTGCGCTGGCGCTCGGCACAGTGCTTGGGCTGATCAACGGTTTCCTGCACGGCGTGCTGAAAATCCAGGCGTTTATGGCGACGCTCGGCACCTGCTTCGCTTACAAGGGCATTTTCTGGGTGCTTTCCAACCAGGCGTCGATCGACTGCTCGGCGGCGGTCGCGGCGTCCGGCATCCCCAATATGGCCGCAGGGCTGCCCATCAGCATCTGGGTGCTGATGGTGCTGGCAGCGGCCGGGCATATCGTCCTCAAATATACAAAATTCGGACGGTCGACCTATATTATCGGCAATAATGTAGAGGTCGCAAAGGAAATCGGTATCAGCGAGACGCGCGTCAAGGTGATCCTGTTCGGCTGCCTGGGCTTTGTCTCGGCGCTTTGCGCGGTCTGCTTCATCCTGACTTACGGCGCGATCCCGCCCAGCACGGGCAGCAAATATGAGTTCTATGTCAACGCGGGCACGGTCATCGGCGGATGCAGCGTGTACGGCGGGCGCGGCACGATCGCGGGCAGCCTGGTCGGCACCGCGGTCATGACGGTCGTGCAGTTTGCACTGCGCTCGCTGAACGTGCCGCCCGGCTACCAGAACACGGCGCTGGGCGCGATCCTGCTGCTGGCGGTGCTGCTGGATACGATGAAAGAAAAAAATGAAGACGTAAGCGTCGGGAGGAGGAAGCGATGGCAGAAGAATACATCCTGGAAATGCGGAAAATTACCAAGCGGTTCGGCAATGTGACGGCGCTGGAAGACATGGATATCCGGGTCAAAAAAGGCGAGCTGCACGCCATCTGCGGGGAAAACGGCGCCGGGAAATCCACGCTGATGAAGATCCTGCACGGCTACCACCCCTACGGCAGCTACGAGGGGGAAATCTACCTGGACGGCAAGCCGCTGCGTTCGGCGGACACGGCCGATTCCCAGCGGGCGGGGATTGCGATGGTGTATCAGGAAATCAACTGCCTGGGCACGCTGACCGTATCCGAAAATATCTATTCGTCCAAAATGCTGTACAACCGGTTCGGGCTGGTCGATTACCGGGCCATGCACCGCGCATGCAGCCGGATTTTCGAGTCGGTAGGGCTGGATATCAACCCGCGCGAACGGATGGGCAGGCTGGGCGCAAGCCAGCAGCAGCTGGTGCTCTTTGCGAAGGCGGTAAAGGAAAACGCCAAGATCATAATCCTGGACGAGCCGACCTCCTCCATCACGAAGGCCGAAGCCAATAATATGATGCGGGTCATCCAAAAGCTGAAGGGCGAGGGCATCACGTTCCTGTATATCAGCCACAAGCTGGACGAAATCATGGAGCTTGCCGACAGCTGTACGATTATCCGCGACGGCCGCAGCATCGGCTGCCTGCGGCGGGAAAATTTGAGATCGGCCGGATTATTTCCATGATGGTCGGCCGTGAAATCGGGGATGTATACCCCAAGCGCACGCCGCGGCCCGGGGCGGAAAAGCTGCGGGTAGAGGGGCTTGTGATCCCGCACCCGCGGGTGAAGGGCCGGAACATTGTCGATGGGGTGTCGTTTACATTGCGGCAGGGCGAGATCCTCGGGCTGGCCGGGATGGTCGGCTCGGGCCGGAGCGAGATCGTCAACGGCGTCTATGGGGCGCTCATGCGTTCGGCGGGGGAATTTTACATCGACGGCAGGCCGGTGGAAATCGGCAGCGTGCGGGACGCGATGGCCTGCGGCATTTCGCTGCTGTCCGAGGACCGGCACGAAAGCGGCCTGTTTTTGCAGGACAAAACCGTCCAGCACAACCTGACCGCTTCGATCCTGGGGCAGCTGACGAAGGGGCCTTTCCTATCGCGGGAGGCGGTTTCTGCGGCGGCGGAAGGGATGGTACGGCAGCTGCAAATCCGCACCGACGGGCAGGACAGCCGGGTCAGCGCCCTTTCAGGCGGCAACCAGCAGAAGGTGGTGCTGGGCCGGTGCATTTCGGCCAAGCCGGAAATCCTGCTGCTCGACGAGCCGACCCGCGGGGTCGACGTGGGCACCAAGAACCAGATTTACCACCTGATCTATCAGCTGGCGGATTCCGGCATCGCTATTGTGATCATCTCTTCCGAGCTGCCCGAGCTGGTCAATATCTGTGACCGGTACCTAGTGGTCGCGTCGGGCAGGGTCAAAGGCGAGCTGAGCCGGGAAGAGGTCTCGGAGGAAATGATTATGCGGTATGCGGCGCAGTAAGGAGGGCGGAGCATGGCAAATACCGGCAAAGGGGCGGCCGTCCGCAAAGGGACGCTCGCGTACAGGCTGCTGAATTTTAAGGAACTGAGCGTCATTGTGGCGATTGCAGCGCTGATGGTGATCGGGGTTGCGGTGAACCCCAATTTTATGAACCGGGCGAACTGGTGGGCGCTGTTCCGCACGGCCAGCTTTATGGGGATCGTCGCAGTCCCTGTGGCGTTCCTGCTGATGACCAAGAGCATGGACCTGTCGGTCGGGCAGGTCGTCGCGTCAAGCAGCATTATTTTCGCAACGCTGTGCTGCAAGATGCATGTCCCGGTGGTGCTGGCGGCGGCGGTGACACTGCTGTTCGGGGCGCTGGTCGGGACGGTAAACGGCGTGCTGATTGTAGACGTCGGCGTGCCCTCGTTCCTGGTAACGCTGAGCATGCAGTTTATCCTGTTCGGCATTGCGAGCCAGATGGTACAGGGCGTGTCCATCACAGGCTTCCCGGACTGGTTCCCGGAAATCGGCGCATGGAAGCTGTTTGATTTTGTAACGGTGGAAATGCTGGTGTTCCTGCTGGTCGGGGTGATTGGGATCGTGTTCCTGTCGAAAACAGCAGGCGGGCAGCAGCTGCTCCTGGCCGGCACCAACGACCGGGCGGCAGAGCTGTGCGGCATCCGGGTCAAGGCCATCCGCCGGACGGCACATATCCTGACCTCCCTCGCAGGGGCGCTGGCAGCGATCCTGTTCTGCGCGCGCACAGGCCAGGCTTCGAGCGGGACCGGCGGGGAATGGGATTTGCAGCTCATGATCGCGGCCATGATCGGCGGCACGAGCAACTATGGCGGCAGGGGTTCTGTCGTCGGCACGATGCTGGGGATCGTATACATCCGGATTTTGCTGAATGTGCTGATTATGCTGGGGCTGCGCGGCGACTGGCAGTTTGTGGGCATGGGGGTAAGCATGATCCTTGCCATCCTGTTTGATTACTGGCGGACGCGGGTCACGATGACAGAGCTCAGCTGACAGGCAGAATAGAGTTTTTACGCGGCTTTTTCACAAAAAAACGCGGGCGCAGGGCCAGAAATCCAAAAGGCACTGCAAAGGCAGCAATCGGAACCATCAAAAAACGGAGGAGGAAGTATCCATGAAAAAGTTGTTAAGCGCGTTGCTGGCAGGTTGTTTTGTATTCTCACTCGCGGCCTGTGGCGGAGGGGACGGCGGCGGTCAGGCCCAAGCTGGCCAGCCCTCGGACAACGCGCCGGAGGGCACAAGCGGCACAGAAGCCCAAAACCCGCTCGAGGGCCTGTATTCCCTCGGGGACGCGAAGGGCAACGGCGAGTCCTACAAAATCCTGGCCGTGCATGACAACCTGGGCGAGTTCCATGTGACCTTCTACCAGGGCGCCGTCTATGCAGCCGAGGAAATCAAAAAGAATTACGGGATTGACGTGTCCGTAGACTTTGTTGCAGGCTCCGGCACCGTAACCGATATGTCGGAGTTCAACGGCATGATCGAGCAGGGGGTCAACGAGGGCTACCACGCCATCCTGTGCCCCGGCTACAACGCGACCTCCACAGCCAACGCCTGGGAGTATGCCAAAAGCAAAAACGTCCCTATTTTCGCCTGGTGGGGCACGCATATGCCGGAATTTGACAGCCAGGTTACAGCCTGGTGCGTCAACGATACCGACGCGCAGTGCGAGAAGGTCACCCGCTACATGGTCGATTATGTGAAAGCAAAGGGCGAAACCCCAAAAATCGTCATCATGTCGCAGGGCAACACCGACAACGAGACGATCATTGTCGACGCAACCACAAAAATCTGCAAAGAGCTTGGTGTGGACGTCAAAACCGTGATTGTAACCACCGACAGCGCTACCCAGATCGAAGCGATCTCCAACGCTTATCAGGCCGATTCCTCCTGGAATATCTGGATTGCCTATACCGGTGAGGCGGGTGTTTCCGCCGCTACCGTCTTCAAGGAATTCGGCGTAACCGGCCAGATGTATGTCGCCGGGATCGACGCGACCTCCACCCATCTGGACTGCCTGGAAAACGGCACCAATGTCTGCCTGCTGGAACAGGGCGTGTATTCTGCCGGGTATACCAACTGCTACCAGGCAGTCGACTACCTGCTCGACGGGAGCCTGGACTCGATGGATTATATCGAGATCACCAACAACGAGATCGTCAGCATGGACAACTACGACGGCTGGCGCAGCGTCAACAACATTGTGATGGACGCCATTAACGCAGGATAAGTTTTGGCTTTGTGACGGGAACGCATCAAAGGGCAAGGCCACCAGGCGGAAACGCACAGCGCGGCGGCACAGCCCCGCGGCGCGCATGGCCCGTCACGGGTCCCGCAAGGAGGTTATCTTCTGTGATGGATTGGAAAAACGCCCCCGCGGACGGGGCTGTCCGCCTGGCCTGGACGGGCGGCGCAGGGTTTGTGATCACCTTCCAGTCGCTGCGCATCGGCATTGATTTGTACCTGTCCGATGCCTGCCGGGATGAAAACGGCGCGTTCAAGCGCCTGACCCTGCCGCCCTGCCGCGCGGAGGACTTGGAGCTGGATTATTTGATCAGCACCCACGACCACGGCGACCATTTTGACGTGGGATCGGTCCCGATCTGGCTGGAACGGCTGCCGGACCTGAAAATCATCGGGCCGTCCTCGGTCATCGCCTTTGCCGAAGGGCTGGGGCTGGATACCGGACGTTTTATCCGGCTGGACCGGGGCATGGGGCTCGACTGCGGGCCGGTGCGCCTGCGGGCGGTGACCGCCGACCACGGCGACCAGTCGCCCGATGCGATCGGCGTGATTTTGGAGCTGGGCGGGAAATCCGTATTTTTTGCGGGCGACGGGACCTACCATGACCGGTATACTAACTACACGATGGGCTATCGGGATTTCGATGTGCTCCTGGTTGCGATCAACGGCCAATTTGGAAACCCAGATGCACAGCAGGCCGCGGATATCGCAGCAATGCTGACGCCGCGGGCCGTAATCCCCTGCCATTACTGGATGTTCAAAGAGCATGGCGGCGACCCGATGCAGTTTGTAACCGCCTGCCTGCAAAAAGAGCCGCCGCTCTGCCCGGTCGTGCTGGCAGTGGGCGAAGAATACCGTATTTTATGATGCTGGGAAGGAGGATTTACCATGCGTCCCGACGAATTTAATTATGATAGGTATCTCCGCGCCTGCGAGGATATGGACGCACGCGCAGAAGGCTTCCACAGGGGCGAGTTCCTGCCCGTGATGCAGTGGAGCCTGGGGCCAAATACCTACAGCTTCGACTGCCGGGACCCGAAACGGATGCTGGAAAACCAGCTCGATGGGATTACGCAGACCCTCGCGGCAAGCAACGACCAGCCCCCGCATCTGGAGCCCTGGCATGGCATCGGCGTCTTTGCCGAGGCTTACGGCTGCCCGTTTGAATGGGGCGAAACCGACGCGCCGTGGACCCGCGCGGTCGTAAACGACATCGAAGGGCTGAAACGGCTGGAACCCCCACAGATTGAGCAGTCCGCCCTGCTGCGCAGGGTGCTCGAAACCACCGAGTATTTTAACGAGCAGACAAAAGGCCGGGTGCGCATTGCGCCCACTGACACCCAATCCCCATTGAGCACGATGAGCCTGATCTGCGACGTGACCTGGATGCTCACCGAAGCGGCGGATTACCCGGAGGAACTGCACCGGGTGCTGGATGGGCTGACCGGCCTAATCATCGCGTTCAGCCGCAGGCAGCGCGCGCTCTGCACGCTGCCCGCCAGCCCGGGCCACACGATGTGGTCGCCCTCGCTGATGCACGGCATCAGCCTGTCGGCAGATATGCTGGCGCTGGTCGGGCGCGATTTCTATGAGGAGTTCGGGCGGCCCTACGACGAACGGATCGCCCGCGAGCTGGGCGGCGTGGGAATGCACTCCTGCGGGCGGTGGCATCACAATTTCGAGATGGTCAAAAGCTACGAAAACCTGTCCATGATCGACCTTGCAATCAGCACCGCCTGGGACCCGGGCCCTGCCATCCCGGAAAAGGTTGCCGAAGCCTTCGGCGGTACGGGCATCCCCGTGCAGGCCCGCTGCGATATCGCCGATCTTGCGGCCATTGACATGCTGATCCGCGCCGACTGCCGGATGATTTTCAGTGTGTTCTGGGATGACAGCCCCGCCGTACGCAACCGCAATTACGATTTGATCAAGGAACGGTTCGCTGCATGGAAAAGCGGCCGCTGAAGGAGGGATTTCCCATGAAAGCGTTTGAAATCCGAAGCCCCGGGGATTACGGCGTCACGGAAGCGCCGGAGCCTGTGATCGGCGAGGAAGAGGTGCTCGTACAGGTTGCATACGCGGCAATCTGCCATTCAGACATCGACATGCTGACCGGCGCGCGCAGGCACCTGATCCGCTACCCGAACATCGGCGGGCACGAATTTGCGGGCACAGTGGTGCGGGCCGGGCACAGGGTCAAGGGGTTCCGTCCCGGCGACCGGGTTGCGTGCGAGTGCATCATCCGGTGCGGGCAATGTACAGGCTGCGACCTCGGCTGGAACGACTGCGAGAATTACAGCGAGCTGGGGTTCATGCAGGGCGGCGGCTTCGCCGAATATTGCGCCGTCCCCGCGCGCAACTGCCACCGCATCGCAGACCACGTCAGCTTTGAGCAGGCCGCATCCCATTTATCCATGTCAAGGACTGCGACCTTGCAGTCAAGGCGCGGCGGGACGAGGGGCATTGGCCGTTTATCGAGGCGGTCCGGCAGGGCGTGATGGTGGAGCCCGGGTGCGGCAGCGTGGATTTCCGCGCGTTCCATGACGCGCTGGCTGAAAACGGCTATGACGGCTGGGTCATCGTTGAGCAGGACCTGTTTCCGCTGGCTTCGTTTGACCAGCCGCTGCCGATCGCGCAGCGCAGCCGGGAAACCCTTCGCCGGGCGGGGTTCTGACCGGAAGGAAATACCCGGCGCAGCGCCAAGCCCCCACACGCAGGGCGTGTTCTCTGAAAGAAAGGATGTGAAGGGGCGCAGGAGCGGCCCCCGGAAGGATGAATAAATTTTTAACCAAACTGAAAAATGGGAAAACCGCAATCGGCACCCATGCGCAGCTGGGCTCGCCCGTGATGATGGAGATAATGGGTATGGCCGGTTTCGACGCCGTGTGGATCGACACCGAGCACACCGCGATCGACAAGCAGGATCTTCTGCACAGCGTAATTGCCCTGAACGGCTACGGCGCGGCAGCTATCGTGCGCATCCCATGGAACGACCCGGTGCTCGCCAAGCCGGTGCTTGAGATGGGCGTGGACGGCATGATCTTCCCCTATGTACGTTCGGCGGACGAGGTCCGCACCGCCATGGAAGCCTGCCTTTACCCGCCGCTTGGCTGCCGCGGCTTCGGCCCGATCCGCGCCAACCGCTATGGCATGATGGGCAGCGAGGAATACCTGAACGGCTACATAGACCGCACCTTCCGCATTGCGCAGATCGAGCACATCGATGCGGTCGAGCAGATCGGCGAGATCGTACAGGTTGAACACCTAAGCGGAATTGTGCTGGGGCCAAACGACCTGTCCGGCTCCCTCGGGCTGCTCACACAGACCAGCCACCCGGACGTGCAGCGCTGCTTTGACCTTGTGGCGAAGGCGGCGCACCGTGCCAACCTCCCCTTCGGCGTATCGACCGGCTACGGCGCGGGGCAGGCTGGCGCGGCGATGCGGCAGTGGCTTGACCGGGGCGCGAATTTCGTCTTTGTTGGCTCGGATATCGCCTATGCGGCTTCCGGGGCGGCACAGACCTTTGCGGACATGGCTGGGATTTTCGGATAAACGGAGGGGCGCATGAAAATTGTCGTTTTGGACGGCTATACCGAAAACCCGGGCGACCTCAGCTGGGACAAGCTCGCCGCGCTGGGTGAATTGACCGTATACGACCGCACGCCCGCGGCGCTTGTGCCCGAGCGGATCGGGGACGCGGAAGCGGTTTATACCAACAAAACCCCGATCACGCGGGAAACGCTTGCGCATTGCCCCAGGCTCCGGTACATTGGCGTGCTTGCAACCGGATACAACATTGTCGACTGCGCGGCAGCGCGGGAACAGGGCGTTACCGTGACCAATATCCCCTCTTACGGCACGCAGGCGGTTGCGCAGTTCGCAATCGCGCTGCTGCTGGAAATCTGCCATCACGTAGGCCGCCACAGCGATGCGGTGCGGCAGGGGCGCTGGTCACAGTGCCCCGACTGGTGCTTCTGGGATTACCCGCTGATCGAGCTGGCGGGCAAGGTGATGGGCATTATCGGGCTTGGCCGGATCGGGCTGGCGACGGCACGGGCGGCCGCTGCGCTTGGGATGCGGGTCGTTGCTTTTGACAGGGAACCGTGCGCGGCGGGCCGGGAAACCGCAGAATACGTACCGCTTGACGCCCTGTTCGCCGAATCGGATGTCGTGGTCCTCCACTGCCCGCTGCTGCCCGAAACCGAAGGGCTGATCTGCCGGGAAACCCTTGCGAAAATGAAGGACGGCGTGATCCTGATCAACAACAGCCGCGGGCCGCTGGTGGTCGAAGCCGACCTGGCCGAAGCGCTTGCCTCCGGCAAGGTATACGCGGCAGGGCTGGACGTGGCGGGAACCGAACCCATCCCGCAGGGCAGCCCGCTGCTGCGGGCGGAAAACTGCATCATAACGCCGCATATTTCCTGGGCGCCCAGGGAAAGCCGCCAGCGCCTGATGGAGATTGCAGCCGACAACCTGAAACAATTCCTGGGCGGGCGCCCGGTCAACGTGGTGAACGCCTGAGCGATAGGGGGATTTACTGATGAGTAAAATTGCGTATACCGGCTCGGGCTCGCCGGAGCCGGTCCGGCGGGAGCTTGCACGTTTTATGGAGGGAAAGGGCTATCCGATGGACATGCTCCAGCTGGGCCTGAAGCCGCCCCGGGATGCGTATGAGCAGAAAGAAATGCTCAAAGGCTACGAGGTGATTATCAGCCTCGGCGAGCAGTACAGCGACCGCTGCCTGCGCTACCTGTCGGACGACCTGCGCCTGCTGTCGCGGCACGGCGTGGGGATCGACGAGATCAGCCTGGACACGGCGACCGAGCTTGGCATCGCCGTCTGCAACGCCAAGGGGACGCTGTCGGCCTGCGTAGCCGAGTGCGCGCTGTCGCTGATCCTGATGGCGCTGCATCAATACCCGGCGCTTGACCGCGGGGTGCGCGCAGGGGACTGGAACCAGGAAGCCTTTTCGTCCGAGCTGTCCGGGAAGGTGATCGGGCTGGTCGGCTTCGGCGATATCGCGCAGGGGCTGGCGGGGCTGTTGTCCGGCTTCCGCTGCCGTATCCTCGCCTACGACCCATATTTTAACGAAGCGGCGGGCAGGCGGCTGGGCGTCGCCGCGTGTACGCTGGATGCGCTCCTGGCGGAAGCCGACGTGGTCAGCCTGCACACGCCGCTGACCGGGCAGACCCAGGGGATGGTGGATGCGGCGTTCCTGGCAAAGATGAAGCCGTCGGCGATCCTGGTCAACACCAGCCGCGGCAGGCTGGTTGTCGAACGCGACCTTGCCGATGCGCTGCGGGCGGGGACGATTGCCGCCGCCGGGCTCGACTGCACCGAACAGGAGCCAATCGCACAGGACAGCCCGCTGCTGGAACTGGGTAACGTCATCCTGCTGCCCCATGTGGCGGCGCATACCTATGAAGGGCAGCTGCGCGCGGGGCTGATGGCCTGCCAGAACGCAATCGACTTTCTCGAAGGTCGCGACCCGGCGTCCCTCTGCAACCCGGGGTATCGCGGGCATGCCGCCAGGACCGCTGAGGTGCTCGCATGAAAAAGGTGTTGTGCATGGCCGATTCCTTCAAAGGCACGCTGTCCTCGGAGGAGGTCAACCGCATCCTTGCGGACACCGGGAAAAAGCATTTCCCGCAGACGGAATTCCAGTGCATCTGCATTGCGGACGGCGGCGAGGGCTGCGTCAACGGCTTTTTGCAGGCCGTCGGCGGGCAGCGGCTTACCGAGCGGGTGCAGGGGCCATGGGGCGGGCCGGTGGACGCAGCGTTTGCCCTGCTGCCGGACGGGAAGACCGCAGTGGTCGAAATGGCGGCCTGTGCGGGTCTCCCGCTGGCAGGGGAACGAAAAAACCCGGAACAGACGACCACCTTCGGCGTAGGGCAGCTGATACAAGCCGCCGTCTCGCGCGGCGCGAGACAGGTTTTGCTGGGCCTGGGCGGTTCCTGCACCCACGACGGGGGCTGCGGCATGGCGGCGGCGCTCGGCGTAGAATTCCTCGACGCGCAGGGCGGGCGGTTTATCCCAGCCGGGGAGACGCTCGGCAGGATTGCCCAGATCCGTATGGAGGGCAGCCTGCTGCGGCAGCACGGCGTGCGCGTGACGGCAATGTGCGACGTGGACAGCCCGGCGTGCGGGGAACACGGCGCAGCGCGGGTATTTGCGCCGCAGAAGGGCGCGGATGCAGCGATGGCCGAGCGGTTGGAGCAGGGCACGGAGCACCTTTGCGCGGTGATTGCACGCGAGCTGGGGCGCACGGTGCGGGACATTCCCGGTGCAGGCGCAGCAGGCGCGATGGGCGCTGGCGTGCTGGCCTTTGCGGACGGCCAGCTGCGTTCGGGGATTGACACGCTGCTGGATCTACTGGGCTTTGAGCATCTGCTCGAAGGGGCGGACCTGGTAATCACGGGCGAGGGCCGTCTGGACGGCCAGAGCGCGCAGGGAAAGGCGGTAAACGGGATTGCCCGCCGTGCAAAGCAGTCAGGCGTGCCGGTGCTTGTCCTGGCGGGCGGTGCGGGCTGCGGCGCGGAAGCCGTTTACAGTGCCGGTGTCAACGCCGTCATGACCTGCTGCCGGGAGCCGGGGCCGCTCGGCACAGACACGGCGCGGCACCGGGCGGACGCTGCATTTGCGGCAGACAACCTGTTCCGCCTGCTCCGGCTGGGGCAGGCGCTAGGTTTCTAAAATCAATGTCTTCCCCCTTCCGTGGCTGTTCTGCACGAAAAGCCCATCTTTTAATCCGAGCGGGAAACCCGCCGCAGCTTTTGCGGCGGGTTTTGCATTTGTGGGCTATTTCCCGCATCTTTCCAGCAGTAACAGAGGCGTATTTGCCGCGTAAACCGTCAAAAATAGATGGAAATGAAATGGTTTTTCATTCTGCCGCCTGCCTGATTGGCCAAAAGCCCGGGCAATGCGGCGCTTACCACCATCGCGGAACCCCCCGTTCTTCCGCAGCATAAGCTGCATCGTGAAACCTGGATAATAAGGAGTATTTCATATGAGTCAGCAATTGTTCCGCAGTTTTGCGCCAGCACATCTTCTTTCCGTCCTGCGCAGGAGGCCGCAGGCGGCGGCAAATCTTACAGGCAGTGAAAGCTGCCCCGGCCTGTCCGGTACGGTCTGGTTTTACCAAACCGGCGCAGGCGTAATCGTCTATGCTGTGGTCAGCGGCCTGCCCCATTCCGGGCTGCCTTGTCAGGACCGGGTTTTTGGGTTCCATATCCACGAGGGGTCCAGCTGTACCGGCAATCCGGACGATCCGTTTGCAGGCACGATGTCCCACTACAACCCCAACAGCTGTGCGCATCCGTATCATGCCGGGGACCTGCCGCCGCTGTTCGGCAACGACGGGGCTGCCCTTTCGCTGTTCCTGACCAACCGTTTTTCCATCAGCGAGGTAATCGGCAGGACAGCCGTGATCCATGACCACCCGGACGATTTTACGGCCCAGCCGTCCGGGAATTCGGGGACGAAGATCGGCTGCGGCGTAATCCGGCGGCTGGCAGTCCCCCGCCAGTAATGCGTTTTTCGGCTGCCTGTGCAGCGCGGTACCGTCAGCCGGACGGGTTTGTTTTTTGACAGCGCCGCGTTATGGCATTTTGAGCCGCCCTGGCTGCTGTCAGCCCGTCCTTTGGCTTCCTGATCCTGGCGGAAATCCCAAAAGAAACACATATGTTACACGCAAAATGACCATTTACAGAGACAATCTTCCGTGTTATAATAAGTGGCGGGCAACCCGGTTGGATGACAGCGAAAAACCGGGTTTTCTGAACAAGAAATATGGATGCCTGCCGGCTGTGCGGCCCGCCTCGTACTGGGTTGAGGCAAGGCGCATCCCCAAACGGCGGCAGGTTAGAAAAAAAAGGAGGTTTCCCGGCGTATGGCATTGACAAAACAGGAGATCCAGCGCGTAAAGCTGGAGGGTTTCCTTTGGAACCGCGACACCGAACGCTTCAACTGCCGCATCATCACGGAAAACGGCACGCTGACCGGCGAACAGATGCAGCTGGCGGGGCGCATTGCCGCCCGTTACGGCAGTATCTGTACCTTTACGACCCGTATGACGGTAGAGATTGTAGGGGTCCCCTACGAGGATGTTGAGAAGGTCAAGGCCGAGCTTGCCGAAGCGGGTTTGACGACCGGCGGCACCGGCGCGCGCGTCCGACCTGTGACGGCCTGCAAGGGCACAACCTGCGTATTCGGCTTTTATGACACCCAGGCAGTCGGCAAAAAGATCCACGACCGGTTTTACGCGGGGATGGGCAACGTCAGGCTGCCGCACAAGTTTAAGATTGCCGTAGGCGGCTGCCCGAACAACTGCATCAAGCCTGACCTCAACGATTTCGGCATCGTGGGCCAGCGCCCGCCGATGTTCGACCCCGAACTCTGCCGGGGCTGCAAGGTCTGCCAGATCGAGAAGAACTGCCGCATGTCCTGCTGCACCCTCAAGGACGGCAAGATGGCGCGCGACGCCGAAACCTGCAACAACTGCGGCTACTGCATCGGGAAATGCCCCTTCCAGGCGGTCACGCCGTCGGATGTGCGCTTCAAATGCTATATTGGCGGGCGCTGGGGCCGCATTACCCGGCACGGCACGGCGCTGCCGGGGCTTTACACCGAAGAGGAGGTCCTGGACCTGATTGAGAAGTCCATCCTGCTCTTCCGCGACAAGGGCCGGAAAGGCGAACGCTTCGCCGCCATGATCGACCGCATCGGTGAGGACGCTGCGGTTGAGGAGCTGCTTCATGGCAGCTTGATGGAGCGCCGCGAGGAAATTCTGGCAAAGGAAATTTAAGGGCCGCAGACATGGGCTGCCACGAATTGTAAACGGTCTGTTAAAAATCCAAAAAATTCGCATATTTTCAAAAAAAAGAAAAAAAGGGCTTGCCAAATGTCACAAAATGCGATATTATTGATGGGTATTAAGCCATGTAATTATGACAGGCGGGATACCCGGCATGCCCGAGGAAGGTTTTAGGTTTGCAGCGCTCAGGCTGCGTTCAGGAAAGTTGAGGAAATATCGGTATGTTATCGGTAAAAAAAGAGTACGGAAGAACGGAGATTGAAAAACTTCTGGAAAAGCATACCCGGAAGCTCGGGATCCCGGCTGAGGAATTGGCGCGCAAGGTGCAGGGGGACCTCTCCCTGCAGGAACTGCTGTGCAGCCTTGTGGAGGACGCCATTACGACGGCCAGGGAGCAGGAAAGCGCGGAGCTGCGCCGCCGCCAGCGCGAGGGCATGACCCGTGCGCAGGAGCAGGGCGTCACGCTGGGAAGGCCCAGCAAGCGTTCGGACAAGCGGTTTGAAAAGATCCGCGGCATGTACGAGCGCCGGGAAATTTCCGCAGAGGAGGCCGCCAAGCGCCTGCATGTTTCCATCAGCACGTTTTACCGCTGGCTGCGCCAGAGCCGCAAGGCCGACCAATCGCCGGAAGCGCCCGGCGGGCAGGGGTAAGGCATTTCAGCCGTAAACAGGGACCGTCCCGGCAGGGGTTTTGCCTGCTGGGACGGCCTTTTTTGTGGGCTCCTGCGGCGGCTTTGCGGGACGCGCCCGAAAATTTCTGGCCGCAAATGAAAAAAATACTTTCCTTTCCTATTAAAATCTGATATGATACAGTGGAAGGGCTGGTTACTTTGCTGTCAGCTTTTGGGTCCCCCGGGAACGCTGCAAGGCGCTGCCCGGGCTTACGGGCGTCGCGCGGCGCTCTGGGCCTGCTATACAAATAAAAGGAGATGACCACTATCGTGAAGCCAATGCACATTACCGAAACCGTGCTGCGGGACGCACAGCAGTCGCTGATTGCGACCCGTATGCCGATCGAGGATTTTCTGGGCGTGCTGGACGAGATGGACAAGTGCGGCTACCATTCGCTGGAATGCTGGGGCGGCGCGACCTTTGATTCCTGCCTGCGCTATCTCGAGGAGGACCCGTGGGAGCGGCTGCGCACCATCCGTGCCCACCTCAAGCACACCAAGCTGCAAATGCTGCTGCGCGGGCAGAATATCCTGGGCTACCGCCATTATTCCGACGATACCGTCCGGCGGTTTGTGACTGCTGCGGTTGAAAACGGCATGGATATCATCCGCATCTTTGACGCGCTGAACGACATGCGCAACATCAAGACTGCGGTTGACGCCTGCCTGAAAGCGGGCGGGCACGCGCAGGGCACAATCTGTTATACGCTCAGCCCCATCCACAACCTTGAGATGTACGTTCAGCTGGGCAAGGAAATTGAGTCGATGGGCTGCCAGTCGCTGTGCGTGAAGGACATGGCGGGCATTATGAGCCCGCAGGAGTGCTTTGACCTGGTTTCGGCGCTCAAGGGCGCGATCAAGCTCCCGATTTACGTCCATACCCACGCGACGACCGGGCTGGGCTATATGACCTACCTGAAAGCAGCGGAAGCGGGCGCGGCAGGCATTGACTGCGCGACCTCGTGCATGTCCGGCGGCACCAGCCAGCCGGCGACCGAGGCGATGGTATACGCGCTGAGCCAGATGGGCTTTGACTGCGGCGTCAATAATGACGAGCTGAAAAAGGTCAATGACTTTTTCGTGCCAATCCAGAAGAAATTTGCTGAAAACGGCACCTTTGACCCCTATGTCCTGTCGACAAAGGCGGACGCGCTGGTGTATCAGATCCCGGGCGGGATGCTGTCAAACCTTGTGGCGCAGCTGAAAGCGCAGCACGCGATTGACAAGCTGGATGAGGTGCTCGCGGAAACGCCGCGCGTGCGCGCCGACCTGGGCTACCCGCCGCTCGTCACCCCGATGAGCCAGATGGTGGGCGTGCAGGCGACAGTAAACGTGCTGCTTGGCGAGCGGTATAAGAATATCGGCAAGGAGGTCAAGGCGTATATCCACGGCGAGTACGGCAAGGCCCCGGGGCCGGTTGATCCGGCGCTGGAAGAGAAGGTGCTGGGTGGCCAGCCCAGGCTGACCGGGCGTTTCGCCGAGAGCATCGAGCCCGAGTTTGAGAAAGCAAAAGCCGAGCTAGGCGCGCGTGCGGAAAGCGATCTTGATGTGTTGAGTTATATTGCGTTCCCACAGCAGGCCGAGCATTATTTTGAGGTGCGCGAGCTCAAGCGCGCGCTGGTTGCGGAATACACCATCAAGGAGGTCAAATAAATGGGCATTACCGAATTGAGTACGGTGGAATCGCTGTTAGTAGCGCTTTCCGGCATTGTGACGGTGTTTATGATGCTGGCGGTACTGTGCCTGATGATCCCGGTCATTTCAAAGGCAGTCGCGTCCATTGAGGGCAAAAAAGCGGCCCCGGCGGCAGCTGCGCCCGTACCGGCGCCGGCAGCGCCTGCGGCACCTGCGGCGGGTGGGACCTACACCGGCGAGGTCGCGCTGATCGGCTGCGATGAGAAGACGGCGGCGATGGTCATGGCGATTGTCAGCTATGAGACGGGCATCCCGCTCGACCAGCTTATTTTCCACAAAATCAAGGCGCTGTAAGCCAGGGGGGAATATCGGAAATGAAATATGTAGTGACTGTAAACGGCAAGGAATTTGAGGTAGAGGTAGAAAAGGGCCAGGCGAAGGCGGCATATACCGGCCCGGCGGCGGCTCCCGTGGCAGCAGCCCCGGCGGCAGCGCCCACAGCGGCGGCAGCACCGGCGGCAGCGCCCGCAGCAGCGGCGCCGGCGGGTGCCGGGGAAGCGCTCCCGAGCCCGATGCCCGGCACGATCCTCGACGTGCGCTGCTCGGCCGGGCAAGCGGCCAAGTCCGGCGATGTGCTGTTCATCCTCGAAGCGATGAAGATGGAAAATGAGATCTGCGCGCCGCGTGACTGTACGGTCACATCGGTCTGCGTCACGAAGGGCACGGCGGTCGAAACCGGCACGGCGCTTGCCACACTGGCATAAAGGGGGACAGGAAAATGGAGTTCTCCTTTATTGAAGTTATCCGGCGTATCCTTGCAGAGTCCGGTTTTGCGGCATTTGCAAGCCAGCCGCGCAATCTGGTTATGATCCTGATTGCCTGCGTGCTGCTGTACATGGGCATTGGGAAGAAGTTTGAACCGCTGCTGCTGGTGCCGATCGCGTTCGGCATCCTGATGGCAAACTTCCCGCTGACCGGTATCCTGGACGAGGGTGGCCTGTTTAAGTATTTTTACTTTGGCGTAGAGCACGCGATCTATCCGTCGATTATTTTCCTTGGCATTGGGGCGATGACCGACTTTGGGCCGCTGATTGCGCGCCCGAGCTCGCTGCTGCTGGGTGCGGCGGCGCAGTTCGGTATTTTCACGGCGTTCCTGTTGGCGCTGGCGTTGGGATTCCCGTGCGCTGTAGCGGCAGCGATCGGGGTAATCGGCGGCGCGGACGGCCCGACTGCCATCCTGACGGCGTCCAAGCTTGCGCCCGCCTATCTGCCTGCGATTGCGATTGCGGCGTATTCTTATATGGCGCTCATCCCGATGATACAGCCGCCGCTGATGCGGCTGCTGACCACGCCGAAGGAGCGGGAGATCAAGATGGAGCAGCTGCGGACGGTTTCCAAGGCGGAAAAGATTATTTTCCCGATTGCGGTTGCGATCTTTGTAATCCTGCTGATCCCGGACACCGCGCCGCTGATTGGTATGCTCATGCTGGGCAACCTGTTCCGTGAGTGCGGCGTGACCGAGCGCTTGTCCGACACGGCGCAGAACGCGCTGTGCAACATCGTGACGATTTTCCTGGGGCTGTCTGTTGGGTGCAAGGCGGTTGCGGAAACCTTCTTGACCTGGGACACGATCAAGATTATTATCCTGGGCCTGCTGGCGTTCATGCTGTCGACGGCTGGCGGTCTGCTCTTGGGCAAGGTGATGTGCAAGCTGACGGGTGGCAAGATCAACCCGCTGATCGGGTCGGCTGGCGTATCTGCGGTGCCGATGGCGGCGCGTGTTTCCCAGTTGGAGGGGCAGAAAGCCAATCCGTCAAACTTCCTGCTGATGCACGCGATGGGCCCCAATGTGGCGGGCGTCATTGGTTCGGCGGTTGCTGCTGGATTTATGATCAAGGTTTTCGGCCTCGGCTGACAAGAATCAAAAGCTCCCCCTGCGGGAGCTTTTTTGCACGCGGTTAGCGGGTTCGCCTCCGCAGCGGGCGCCAAAGGGCGCTGCCCTCTGGACTCCCGCGCCTCCGCGGCGAGCGGCAGGGCTCTGCCCTGCACCCGCGATTTTTTTGTAAAAAAATCGAGTAAAAACTTCATTCCGCCTGCGGGCGGGACGGAGAAATTTGCCCGTATCCCCTCCCCTATTCCGCTTCGCTGGATCATTAGTTGTTTCCTCCTGCCCGGCGCGCCCTGAGTAAAAATAGAACCCCGCCTGCGGCCGATCACAGCGGCTGCAGGCGGGGCTTCTATTTGCCTGAAATGTTTAATTGGTATTACATCTCGTGAAAGATCCGATCCAGTTCCGCAATAGCAGCATCCTCGTCGGGGCCCTCACAGGTGACGGTAACGGTATCCCCGCACTTAATCGCCAACCCCATCATGCCAAAGATTTTTTTCATATCGGCGGTTTTACCGTCCTTGCACATGGTAATCTTGCTCTCAAAGCTTTTCGCCGCTTTATTGAATACCCCAGCAGGGCGCGCATGCAGCCCTTCCTTATCGCGGATAACAAGATCAATCGTTTTCATGGTGATTTCTCCTTAATTGATCATCTCATTGCAGGTGCGTGAGGACAAATTCCATGTCCTGCGTGGTTTTCATCGCTTCGAGAGCGTCCTCGTCCTCGAGTACCGCACAGACGTTGCCCAGCAGGTCAAGGTGTGCGTCTCCCACACCGGCGATCCCGAACACGAGATAAGCCTTTTCCTCGCCGAAGTCAACCCCCTGCGGATATTGCAGCAGGACAACGCCGGACTTTTTAACCGTCTCCTTTTTCTGGCTGGTGCCGTGCGGAATCGCTACGCCCATACCCATGTAAGTGCTGACCAGCTGCTCGCGTTCGATCATTGCGTCGGCGTAGTCCGCATCGACGTAGCCGCGCTGCGCCAGCAATGCGCCTGCGGCGCGGATCGCCTCTTCCTTGCTGACCGAAGCAAGCCCCAGACGGATATCCTCCGGCTGGATCTGCAAGGCCGGCCCGCCCGCTTCGAGGGCTTCAGGAGCCGGGGTTTCCACACTGCCCCCGCTGGCTTCAGCCGCGGTCAGCGAGCGGTATAACGTATCCAAACTGGGGTCGGCGAGGAAATTGTCCAGTGTGACAATCTGCGCCTGCGGGGCGCTCTTGCGTGCGCGGTCGGCGAGGATACGCTGGCAGACCACAATATCCGCGTCGGCGGGCACTGCGTCTACGCTCGAATTGGTCACCGTCAGGTCGGGGCGCTCAGCCTTGATACGGTTGTGGAACTTGGTCGCGCCCATTGCGCTGGAACCCATACCCGCGTCACAGGAGAATACGATCTTGCGGACGGCCCCTGCCTGCACGGCAGCCGGGGCTTCGCCTTTCGCCTGCGCTTTCATGTCCTGCATCCGTGCCTGCGCTTCGCTCAAGTCCTGCGTATGTCCCGAGGTCGCCTTGAGGACGACTGCCGAAAGGACAAAGGAAACTGCGGCGGCAATCACAACGCCGAGCAGGACAGTAAAGATCGAGTCGCGCGGCGCCATCGCCATATAAGCGAGGATCGAGCCGGGGGAAGCCGTGCCGGACAACCCCGCGCCCATCATGGAATAGAACAGGATCGCGCAGAAGTTGCCTGCAATGGGGGCGATAATGATCACGGGGTTCATCAGGATGTAGGGGAAATAGATTTCATGGATACCGCCCAGCAGGTGGATCAGCACCGCGCCGGGTGCCGACTGGCGGGTGGTCGTATCCCGGCAGAAAAAGCAGTAGGCCAGCAGCACGCCCAGCCCGGGGCCCGGGTTGGCTTCGAGCATATACATGATCGAGCGCCCCGCTTCCGCGGCCTGGCTTGCGCCGATGGGGCTGAAAATGCCATGGTTGATGGCGTTATTCAAAAACAGTACCTTTGCGGGTTCGATAAAGACCGAAACCAGCGGCAGCAGGCTGTGCGCAACCAGGAAATCAACGCCAGCGGTCAAGAAGGTGAGGATCGCGGTCATCAGCGGGCCGATGATATAGTAGCCGAGGATGGACAGCACGAGGCCGAGGATGCCGACGGAGAAATTGTTGACAAGCATCTCGAACCCGGCGGGGATATGCCCTTCGGCCCGGCTGTCAAACTGCTTGATTACCCAGCCGGCCAGCGGTCCCAGGAGCATCGCGCCCATGAGCATGGTGCTGTCCGCGCCGCAGATACAGCCAATCACGGCAATTGTTGCGATGACGCGCCCACGCTCGCCTGCAATCATTTTGCCGCCCTGCCCTGCGATGAGGATGGGCAGCAGGTAGGTCAGCATGGGGGTGACCATCCCGCTCAGCTGGGGGTTGGGGAGCCAGCCAGCGTCAATAAACAGGGCTGTGAGGAATCCCCACGCGATAAATGCGCCGATGTTCGGCATAACCATTCCGCTCAGGAATTTGCCAAAACGGGAAACTTTGTTTTTCATAGCTTTCAAAGCACTCCTTTCCGGTAGGCTTCCCGGGCCCATGTGGCAGGCAGGCGGCGGGAAACGGTGGATGACAAGGCTGCTTTCGTTTCGTTCAGCCTTATTGTACCGTCCCGGCGGCAGGATTGCAAGACAAACAAACCGCCCCTGTGGCACCAGCCGATGTTGCCACGGGGTGCCGGAGCCGTCAGAATGGGCAGCACAGCGGCACATGGCTTGTGCATCTGTACCAAATCTGCAGGCCGCTGCGATACCGCTGCGGTAGCCCTGTCACCATCCCCTCGTGCCAAATTTGCCGCAGGTGCAGCGCAAAACGGCGCTGTTCGGCAAATTCCGTCTGGCGCACTGGCGGGCGGTATGTTACAATAAGGGCTATAGGGAAAAGGAAGGAGCGTATGGGCTATGGGACATTTACCGGCGCTGACAGCCAACGCGCAAAAGCTGATCGCCCGTCTCGCCGCGCTGCCGCGTACTTGGGTTACGGCGGCAACGCTGGCCGAAGGCATTGGCGTATCGCGCCGCACCGTCCTGCGCGAGCTGCCCGGCGTGGAGCAGTGGATGCAGTCGGCGGGGTTTTCATTTTTGCGCAGCCCAGGGCAGGGGCTTCTGCTGGACGAGCCGCCCGAGCGGCGGGCGGAGATCGGGCGGCTGCTGGGCGGCAGCACGGTTTTTGCCGGGCTTCCCCGGCGGGAACGCCGCCAGCAGCTGCTCTCCCTGCTGCTGCGCACACAGGAGCCGGTTAAGATTGCGTCCCTTGCGAACACCCTTGCGGTATCGGAACACACCTTGTCCGCCGACCTGGATGCAGCTGGGCGCTGGCTCTCCCCATACGGGCTGGAGCTCTGCCGCCGCACCGGCGTAGGTGTCTGGGTCAGCGGCGGCGACAACGCGCGGCGCAAGGCTGCCGCGGCGCTTTTGCGCAGCAGCCTTCCCGAGAAGGAGCTGCAAGCCGTACTGAGTGGGAAGCTGCCTGCGGGCCGTTCCTTTTCCGCGCTGATGGAGCCCGCAGTTGCCGAGACCGTGTGGCGTGTTTTGCAGCAATTTGAAAAGGACGAGCGCTTCCATTTGCCGGACGCGGGGTTTCTGGCGCTGGCCATCCACTGCACCCTGGCCATCCAGCAGCTCCGGGCAAACGGCAGCAAAGGCCGCGCGCCGAAGGGGCTGCGGAAGGCGGACGGCCCTGCGGCGCGGCTGGCTGCCCGGCTGAATGAAAGCTTCCATTTGACCCTCCCGGACGCCGAAACCCGGTATCTGGGGCTTTACCTGGATGCCTATCTGGGTGGAGGGGAAGCCTGGGGCGACATACAGGAACTGCATCTGCGCCATCTGGCGGAAACGCTGATCGGCGCGGTAGAGCAGGAGCTCGGCGCAGACCTTTCGAGTTATGGGACCCTGCGCGACGGCCTGTACTGCCATCTGCGCCCGATGCTGCTGCGGGTGGAACAGTGCGTGCGCACCGAAAACCCCCAGCTGGACACCATCCGTACCTCCTACCCCCGCTTGTGGGCCGCTACCCGCGCCGCCTGCGACACGGCGGAGGAAATGTTCGGCCTGCCCCACATCCCGGACGACGAAGCCGGTTATCTTGCCATGCACTTCGGCGCGGTGCTGGAACAGGACGCAATGAACCGGCTGCGGCTGCGCACCGTCGTCGTCTGCCCCTTCGGCATGGGCTCGAGCCGCTTCCTTGCCACCCGGCTCGCCAATGAATTCCCGTCCTTCCAGATAGAAGGCTGCTGCTCGGTGCGGGAGCTTGACGTGGGCGACCTGCGCCGCCGGGGCATTGACCTGCTGGTTTCGACCGTCCCTCTTGAAATCGGTTACCCGGCGGTCTGTGTCTCCCCCGCCCTGCTGGAGCAGGACCGTACCCTGCTGCGGGACGCCGCAGAGCAGCTGACCCGCGCCCGTGCGGAGCGGCCTGGGTCCCCGCCTGCACGGGTCCCGGCAGCGCCGCCCCCTGCTTCCGGCTTGCGGTATTATTACCCGCTGACGCGTTCCATGATGGAGGTCCTGGACTACCTGTCCATCCGGCAGGTCAGCGCCCCGGGCGGGCGGCAGGCGCTCCTCCATGCAGCCGCGCAGCTGTTCTGCCCGCAGGAGGACAGCGCGCGGCTGGTCGAGCAGCAGCTCCGCCGCCGCGAGGAGCTGGGCGACACCTATCTCAAGCCCCTGTACGCCCTGCTGCTCCACTGCCGCACCAGCGCGGTACCCGGCTGCCGGTTTGGCTATTTGCAGGCCCAGCCCCCGGTGTATGAGCCGGGCAAGGTGATTTCGGGCGCGCTTGTCCTGCTGGCCCCGGACGACGACCCTGTCTCGGTAGAAACCATGCAGCTGGTCAGCGCCCAGCTGATCGAGGAACCAGCGCTGATGCAGGCGCTGCGCGCGGGCGAACGGGAACAGGCCGCCGCCCTGCTGGAACAGAAATTCGACCGCCGTCTTGCGGATGGCAAAAGATAAAGGGCCCCTGCCCGCAGGAGGCAGGCAACGGGAAGCGCATCATGGTTTGATCCTGCGCTTCCCGTTTTGCTGCTTCAAAAGCAGGATGCTCCGCCATCGGCAGGCCGGTTTGGGCCTCGCACATGCTGGATTGTTGAAATAACACAAAAAGCAGCACTGTAATTTGTTGAAATAAAAGCTTGACAGCGGTTGCATTCGCTGATATGATACAGATATGCTTTCGTTTCAACAGTTTTGATTATTGTTTTAAAACCCGTGATAAGGAGGGCAACCCTGTGATTTATACCGTGACCCTGAATCCGGCGCTGGATAAGACCGTCGAAATCCCCAACCTTACGCTGGATACCGTCAACCGCATCACTGAAATGCGCACAGATCCCGGTGGCAAGGGCATCAACGTGAGCAAGGTGATTGCCAAGCTGGGCGGTACCAGCAAAGCGTTTGCGCTGCTGGGCGGCGAGAGCGGCCGCACTATCCAGTCCGAGCTGCATCAGATGGGGCTCAGCACCAGCTTCCGCTTCTTGCCCGGCCAGACCCGCACCAACCTCAAGATTGTCGACCCCGTCCGCCACACCAACACCGACCTCAACGAGCCGGGCATGGAGGTCTGCGAGGGGGATCTCAACCTGCTGCTCCACGACCTGTTGTCGGACCTTCATCCAGGGGATATCGTTGTGCTGGCGGGCAGTTTGCCAGCCGGCGCGCCGCGTGACACCTACAAAACATGGGTCAGCGCCTGCCGGTCAGCCGGGGCAAAGGTCTTTCTGGACGCCGACGGCGATCTGCTGTCCGAAGGGCTGAAGGGCGTCCCGACGCTGATCAAGCCGAACAACGACGAGCTGTCCCGGCTGGTCGGCCGCAAGCTGGAAACCGCCGCGGAACTTGCTGAAGCAGCCAAGGGGCTGCTGGAAGCCGGCGTCGAGCGGGTTGTCGTCTCGATGGGCGGGCGCGGGGCGCTCTACCTGCGCAATGGCAGCACCCTCTATGCGGAAGGGCTGCAAGTCCCGGTCGGCAGCACCGTAGGCGCGGGCGACAGTGTTGTCGCTGCGCTGGCCTTCGCCGAAGATACTGGCCTGTCCGAGGAGGAAGCGGTTGTCCTTTCAACGGCGACCGGGGCCGCAAATGTGATGTGCAGCGGCACGCAGGCCGCCGAGCGCGCCCAGGTCGAAGCGCTCATGCCCCGCGTCGTGTACCACCCGCTGTAAAACCTGTCATCCAGGGCTTGAAAAGTCCGGATTCACTGTTATAATAAAAAAGGAGAGTTTTATTATGAAAGCAAAAGCCGTCCGCCTGCACGCTGCCAACGATCTCCGCCTCGACACCTTCGAGCTGCCGGAAATCAAGGACGATGAAATTCTCGTCAAAGTCGTTACAGACAGCATCTGCATGTCCACCTACAAATGCGCGATCCTCGGCACCGCCCACAAGCGTGTCCATCCCGATGTTGCCGAGCACCCCGCCATCATGGGCCACGAGTTCGCCGGCGATATCGTGCAGGTCGGCAAAGCGCATCAAGACAAATTCAAGCCCGGCATGAAATTCACCCTTCAGCCCGCGCTGAACTACAAGGGCACCATGTGGAGCCCCGGCTATTCCTATGAATTTTTCGGCGGCGACGCGACCTACTGCATCATCCCCGCCGAGGTGATGGAGCTGGGCTGCCTGCTCGAATACAAGGGCCGCGCCTATTATGAAGCGTCCCTCGCCGAGCCCATGAGCTGCTCGATCGGCGCGATCAACGCCGCCTACCACACCCAGATGGGCGTTTACCGCCATGAGATGGGCATCAAGGCGGGCGGCAAGCTGGCGATCCTGGCAGGCGCGGGCCCGATGGGACTGGGCGCTCTGACTTACGCGCTGCACCGCGATGTACGCCCGGGCATGGTCGTTGTGACCGATCTCAACCAGGACCGCCTGGACCGCGCCGCCGCGCTGTTCCCCCCGGCGCAGGTCAAAGAAGAGGAAGGCATCGACCTGCGTTTCGTCAACACCGGCACCATGGCTGACCCTGCCGCGGAACTGCGCGAGCTGACCGGGGGCACCGGCTTTGACGACGTGCTGTGCTATGCGCCGGTTGGCGCTGTTGTGGAGCTGTCCAGCGCTGTGCTTGGGCGCGACGGCTGCCTGAACTTCTTCGCGGGCCCCACCGACCGGAATTTCAGTGCAAAGATGAACTTTTATGATGTCCATTACAATTCCACACATGTCATGGGCACGACCGGCGGCAACACAGACGACATGATCGAATCGCTGGAACTGACCGCTGCCAAGCGCATCAACCCCGCCGTCATGGTGACCCATATCGGCGGCTTGGACGCCGCAGCGGAAACCACGCTGAACCTGCCCAAGATCCCGGGCGGCAAAAAGCTGATTTACACCCATCTGACCCTCCCCCTGACCGCGCTGGACGGGCTGCGCGCCAAAGGCGAAGCGGAAAAGGACGCCCGTTTTACGGCGCTTGCTGATATCGTAGACAGCCATAACGGCCTGTGGTGCCCTGAAGCAGAGGAATTCCTGCTGGCAAACTTCAATCCCGAGGATTAAGCGCCTATCCCGAAATTATCCACACGCCGCTTGCTTGCATCTTTTCCGCCATACTGCGCCGCTTCCCCTTGAAATCCGGCAGGATTCCTGCGGGAAATCGGCTTCGCCTGACGAGAAATTTGACGGCGCAATCTGCGCACGTCTCATTACGCGATAGACTCTAAAGGGGCCGGCGGCGTTCGCCAGGGCGGGTACAAACGGAACACGAGGTAACACGCATGGAACAACGCCGCAGCCAGATAGTCGAGCTGGTCAACAGCAGGGGCAGCATCAGCTTTGCCCAGCTCAAGGAAGCCTTCCCGTCTGTTTCGGAAATGACGCTGCGCACCGACCTGAAAGCGCTTGACCAGGCGCGGCGGGTCGTGCGCGTCCACGGCGGGGTAAAATCGGTCGAGCAGGTCATCGGTACGGACGACCTGCTCAGCCGCCGGTCTGCCCGCAATGCGGGGGCCAAGCAGCGCATTGCCGAAAAGGCAGCCGCCCTGCTGCGCCCTAACAGCACCCTTTTCCTGGACTCGGGCAGTACCGCCACCGCCGTGGCCCGATGCCTGCCCGACGAGCCGATGCTGATCTATACCAGCGGCCTGACCTGCGCCGCCGAGCTTGCCCGGCTCGAAAAGCCCCGGGTTGCGCTGCCCGGCGGCACGCTCAACCGGTTCAGCATGAGCGTCTGCGGCATCCAAAGCGTGCTGGAACTCGGCGGCATCAATTTTGACTGGTTTTTCCTGGGGGTTACCAGCTACAGCCCGGATACGGGCTTTACCTGCGGCGTTGAGGAGGAGGCCCGCTTGAAGCAGGCCGTCCTGCGCCGCGCGGAACGGACTGCGGTGCTGCTGGACCGCTCGAAAATCGGGCTGAAAAGCACCTTCCATATCTGCGGGCTTCCGGAGGTCGATTTCATTGTCTCAGACGGCGAGCTGCCGCAGGGGTTTTTGCAGGCATGCGCGGAAAACGGCGTTACCGTGATCTGACGCCCCTGCCGTATACGCGCGGGCGCTGGAACTTGCTGTTTCGCCCGCCTGCGCGGCCTGTGCCAACGGGACGTGCCGCCGGACTGCAAAAGCCGTTGTTCTGGCAGCATTTGCAACAATATGCAGGTTTTTACCGGTTTTCTCCGTCGAAAAAATTGTTTTCCTACCATTTCTGTTGATTTTATGCAATTTGCATGAAAAAGGCTTGCATTTCTTGTTTAATGTGTTATAATGGTCGGGAATCAATTGCAAAGGAGACCGTTATGAGAAATTTCAAATATGCAGCGCGCTCCACGGCCGCCGCAATGATGATCGTAGCCCTCAGCTGGATGCAGACGACCAACGCCGCCCCGGCTGAGCCTTCCGCATCCCCGGCTGAGCTCCCGCCCGCTGCGGTCAAAACCGCCGCAAAGCCCAGCAGCTATTACGCCTATATCCCCGACCATTCGATCTATTTTGTCGACGCCGACGCGCAGTACGACTGGGCCTATCCCGCAATCGACTTCCTTGCCGCGAGCAATGTCGCTTCCGGCGTGGGCGACCATCTTTTCGCCCCCGACCAGCCCATTACCCGCGCCGATTTTATGGTCATGCTCTACCGCGCCTATGATATGAGCGCCTATTCCGCCCCCGCGACCTTTGCCGACGTCCCGGACGGCGCTTACTATGCCGACGCTGTCGGCGCAGCCGAGACGCTGGGCATTGCGGCAGGCAGCTCGGGCAGCTTCTCCCCGCGCGAGCATGTCACCCGCGAGGACGCTGTCGTCTTCCTGAAGCGCACCCTCGACCTTACAGGGCTCCGGTTCGAGTCCGCCGCCCCTTCTGGGTTCACAGATATGGACAAGGTATCGCCGTATGCCGCCGAAGCCGTTGCGGCGCTCAGCACGGCGGGCGTGCTCTCCGGCAGCGGGGACGGCACGCTGAACCCCCAGGACGAGATCACACGCGCGGAAATGGCGGCGCTGCTCTACCGGGCGCTGCACCTGACGGATGAAGGCGTTTATTCCGATCAGCCCGACCTCCTGAACCTCTGTATCGGCGACACGATCTATACCGACGTGCGCGTACAGGGCGGGCTGCCCGCCGGGTCTTATAAGGGCCTTGTCCGCTGCCTGACCTTCTACGAAACCGCCGACGGCTATTTTATTGAGCTCGGCGGCGCTGAAGAATTTGACCAGCAGGTTTCCTATCAGGACGGGGCCCTGACCGTTGACGGCAAGCCGTTCGATCTCGCACAGGACGCTGTCTGCGTGAATGTCAGCCCCTATTCCACCCTCGACGCGCCTGTCTCGACCGGCAGCGAATACCGCGCCGCAAAAGTCGCGGTGCTGGACGGGCTGGTTACGGAAATCTATTATTCTGCTTAACGGCTGCCCACAGGCATACAAGCGCCCTTTCTGGGCGCTGCCATAACAGGCGTTCAATTTACGCGAAAAGGCGGCATCGCCCCGTTCCAAGGGGGGGATGCCGCCTTTCCGATGCATCTACAGCACCCCAAAGCATCACCGGAAGGCTTTGCCTTGCCTGCCCGGCAAGTGGTTTTCCGCCATAAAAAAAAACCGGGGCCCAGCCCCGGTTTTGACCAATATGCAGCATTTCGCGCGCAGCCCTTTAATGCGGCAGGCGCAGCCGTGACAGGTCAACGCCTTCGTTTTGCAGCAGCTTCACCTTCGCTTCCAGCCCGCCGGCATAGCCGGTCAGGCTTCCATCCGAGCCTACTACCCGGTGGCATGGGATGATAATCGAAATCGGGTTATGCCCAACCGCGCCCCCGATCGCCTGCCCCGCGAGCCCAGGGCGGTGCATTTTTTCAGCCATCTGCCGCGCAAGGCTGCCATAAGTAGCCAGTTCCCCATAGGGGATCTGCCGCAGCAGTTCCCACACGCCCTGCCGGAAGCTGCTGCCCATGGGGCACAGCGGCAGTTCGTCTGGGGAGGGCTTTTCCCCGGCAAAATACCGGCTGAGCCAATCCTTCGCGGCGTCCAGCACCGGTTCGCTGCTGTTTTCCCGCCGTTCGCCAGAAAGCCCATTCCCAAAGTATTTCTGCCCTTCAATCCACAGCCCGATCAGTGCCCCATCCCGTGCCGCAAGTGTCAGCTTCCCGACCGGCGAGGGATAGCTTGTCAATTGGTCCATACGCGAGCCCTTCTTTCTATCGTGACTCTTATTGTATCACAAACCCTTCTCGCGGCGCAACATAATTTTACAAGGATTCCATATTTTTTCATCTATTCCGTCCCATATTTGCAAAAAGGCGCGTTAGAAGCATTGACTTCTACCCCTTTTCCCATTATACTCAGGTTATATTGCTGTTTGGTATCCGTTTCCAGCATCCGGCGGTGTTCAAACGGCTTCCCAAAACATCCGAAAAGGGGGCGGTTCCTATGCCACTCTATTTCCTCCGCGGGGACATCACCAAGCTGCACACCGATGCCGTAGTCAATGCGGCGAACTCTGCGCTCGCGCCGGGCGGCGGGGTCTGCGGCGCAATCTTTGCGGCTGCGGGCTATGACAGGCTGGACCGCGCCTGCCGGGCCATTGGCGGCTGCGAAACCGGGCAGGCCGTCCTGACCGACGGGTTCGCGCTGCCCGCAAGCTATATCATCCACACGGTTGGCCCGGTCTGGCATGGCGGCAGCCACGGGGAAGCGCAACTGCTGAAAAGCTGCTATCGAAGCAGCCTGCTTCTGGCGGAGCAGCACGGCTGCGCGTCCATTGCGTTCCCGCTGATCTCCGCCGGGATTTACGGCTATCCGAAGCGGGAAGCGCTCGCGCTGGCGGTCGAAGCGATCTGCGAATTCCTGGACACGCACGAGATGGAAGTCACGCTTGCGCTGTTTGAGCACGGGGCGGCGCTCGTAGACGCGGCGCTTCTCAGCCAAGTGCAGCCGTTTATCGACCGCCGCTGCGCAGACGCACCTAACGCCCAACAGCCGCCGGAGGGGATGCGCGCAGATCCCGGCGAAGCGTTTGAGGCGTGCCTGCTGCGCCTGATGGATGAACGCGGCCTGTCAGCCGCCGCGGTATGCAGGCGGGCAAACCTCAGCCGCAGGCAGTTCGCGCAGCTGTGCGAGGGTAGCCTTGCCCCGGGCAAACCGGCCGTGCTGGCGCTAGCCGTTGCGCTGCGGCTCAGCCATGAGGACACATGCCGCCTGCTTGCCTCCGGCGGTTTCGCGCTTTCGCAAAGCTGCCTGACCGACGTGACGGCAGAGTATTTCATCCGTTCAGGCCGCTTCGATATTTTTGAAATCAACGAGATCCTGTTCGCGCTTGGCGAAACCCAGCTGGGCGCGTAGCTGTGGCCTCTGCCTGCCATTAGCCATCTCCCGGATACCCCCTCCTGCCTACCAAACCGGCGGGAGGGGGTTTTCGCAGGAACAAGCAGACGCCACATATTTTATATTTTGCTTGCAACCTGGAAAATCGGTTGACAATGCCCTGTTTTCGTGCTATTATGAAGTTAGTAAAGCGGTTTACTAAACACAAAGAGGAGGGACACCCCATGAAGCTCTATACCTTCCGCCGCGCGCCCGGCGCCGCGGATGAGCTCGGCGTAGGCTGCGCCGAAAAGCCTGGTTTCCTGTACCCGCTGGAATGCTTTGGGCTGCATTTCCATGATATGACCGACCTCATCCGCACCGCGTCCCCGGAGCAGCTTGCCGCGCTGCGCACGCCGCCCGCAGGCGCGGAGCCCCTGCCGTTCGCGGCCCTGACCGCACGCGCCCCCATCCCCCGCCCTGCGCAGGACGTGCTGTGCCTCGGCATCAACTACAGCGCACACCATACCGAGGCGGGCCGCTTTGACAAGGACGCGTTTGGCGACCGCCCGCAGGCGATCTATTTTTCCAAGCGTGTCACCGAAGCCACCGGCGACGGCGACCCGATCCCGCGCTACGAGGGGCTGGTGGACAGCCTCGACTATGAAAACGAGCTTGCAGTGATCCTTGGCCGCGACGCGTGGCAAGTCCGCGCGGAGGACGCTGCGCAATACATTTTCGGCTACACCATTCTCAACGACGTCAGCGCGCGCAACCTCCAGACGGGGCACAAGCAGTGGTACTTCGGCAAAAGCCTTGACGGCTTTACACCAATGGGCCCCTGCATCGTCACCGCCGACGAGATCGCTTATCCGCCCGCGCTTGCCGTGCGCACCACGGTAAACGGCGAGCTGCGCCAGGATGGCAACACCCGGCAGTTCATCACTGACATTGCGCACGTCCTTGCCGAGCTGACGCAGGGCATGACGCTGAAAGCGGGCACGGTGATCGCGACTGGCACGCCTGCGGGCGTTGGCATGGGGATGCAGCCGCCCTGTTTCCTGGAACGCGGCGACACTGTTATCTGTGAGATCGAGGGCATTGGCACACTGACAAACACGGTCGGCTGAGCCCTTCGGGCAGCCGGTCAAATATGCACAAAAGGAGACGTAAGCATGGATATCCGTTACTCAGTCAACCAGCGCGATTTCAAGCGCTACACCACCCAGGAGCTCCGCGACGAGTTCCTCATTGACGGCCTGTACCAGCCCGACGAGGTGCGGGCGGTCTATTCCCATGTCGACCGCATGGTCACGCTCGGCTGTATGCCGGTGCAGGAAGCCGTGCCGATCGACAAAGGGATTGACGTATGGCACACCTTCGGCACCCGGTTCCTGCTGGAACGCCGCGAGATCGGCATTTTCAACATCGGCGGCAACGGCGTAGTCGAAGCCGACGGCGAACGCTTTGAGATGGGGTACGAGGACTGCTTATACATCACGCGCGGCACGGAATCGGTTGTTTTCCGCACAAATGACCCCGCAAATCCAGCAAAATTCTACATGGTTTCAGCTCCTGCGCATAAAGCCTGCAAAACGACCTTTATCCCGATCGCAAAGGCAAACCACAAGCCGCTCGGGGACGCAAAAACCTCAAATAAGCGCGTAATCAACCAGTTTATCCATCCGGATGTTCTGGAAACCTGTCAGTTGTCGATGGGGCTGACACAACTGGACGAGGGCAGCGTTTGGAACACCATGCCCGCGCACACCCATGAGCGCCGCATGGAGGTTTACACCTATTTCGGCATTCCCGAGGGCAATGTTGTATTCCACATGATGGGCGAGGGTTCGGAGACCCGCCACATCGTAATGCAGAACGAGCAGGCGGTTATTTCCCCGTCCTGGTCAATCCATGCGGGCTGCGGCACTTCCAATTATACGTTTATTTGGGCGATGGGCGGCGAGAATCAGGCGTTTGACGACATGGACGTCATCCCGACTGAAAACTTACGATAAAGGGGAGGTTTTGATATGCATATTCTGGAACAGTTCCGTTTGGACGGCAAAGTTGCGCTGGTGACCGGCGCAGCCTATGGCATCGGCTTTGCAATGGCGGAAGCGCTGGCGCAGGCGGGCGCGAAGATCGCTTTCAACTGCCGGAGCCAGTCGAATATGGACCGTGCGCTCGCCATGTACGCGGAAAAGGGCATTGATGCGCGCGGGTATCTCTGTGATGTGACCGACGAAGCGCAGGTTGCGCAGCTGATCGAAGAGATTGGGCGCGACCTCGGCCCGGTTGACATCCTGTTCAACAATGCGGGGATTATCAAGCGTATCCCCATGACCGAGATGGACTGCGCGGAATTCCGGCAGGTGGTTGATATTGACCTTGTCGCGCCGTTTATCGTCTCGAAGGCTGTCATTCCCGGCATGATCGAGCGTGGGGGCGGCAAAATCGTGAATATCTGCTCGATGATGAGCGAGCTGGGGCGCGAGACGGTTTCCGCTTATGCAGCTGCGAAGGGCGGGCTCAAGATGCTGACGCGCAACATCGCTTCCGAATACGGTGCGTACAACATCCAGTGCAACGGTATCGGCCCCGGCTATATTGCGACCCAGCAGAACGCTGTGCTCCGCGAGCCGCAGGCAGACGGCTCCAAGCACCCGTTCGACTCTTTTATCCTGGCGAAGACCCCTGCTGCGCGCTGGGGCACGCCCGAGGATCTTGCTGGTGCGGCGGTGTTTCTTGCGTCCCCTGCGTCGGATTTTATCAATGGCCATGTGCTTTATGTTGACGGCGGCATCCTCGCCTATATCGGCAAGCAGCCCTGATTCTGTGCGTGCGTCCCTTCCGTTTTGTCCGCCTGCGCGGCGGGCGGTCCTGCGCGGACAGCGCCAGAGGGACTCGTCCCTCTGGACTCCCGTCTATCGCCTGCGGGCGGGACGGGGGCTGTCCTGCCTGCGGGATTCCGTGCGTGGCTGATCTACAAAGGGCGGGCAATCTAAATAGCACGATTTTCTAGAAAATCGTGCTGTCATTCGTCATAAGTTTCTGCTACAGACAAAAGCGTCCCTGCTCTTCACATCGGCAGGGACGCTTTTGATTTGTTTACTTTTCGATCTCGTCCAGCTTGTACAGGAAGACCATGACCTCAGCGACTGCGCCATACAGCATCGGGGGGATTTCCCTCCCCACCTCGGTATTCGCATACAGCGCACGCGCCACGGCAACGTTCTCAACCACTGCGATTTTATGCTCTTCGGCAACCGCGACGATCCGCTGCGCCATGAAATCCTGCCCTTTCGCCAGGACAACCGGCGCTTCGTCCTCGCCTAGCTTATACCGCAGCGCAACCGCAAAATGGGTCGGGTTACGGATGACAACATCGGCCTGCGGCACCTGCTGCATCATACGCTGCTGCGCCATGCGGCGCTGCAATTCCTTGATTTTGCCCTTAACCTGCGGGTCGCCTTCCGTCTGCTTGTATTCCTCTTTGATTTCCTGCTTTGACATTTTCATCTCACGCTCGTAATCCCACCATTGGTATAGGAAATCGAACGCCGCCAGCACAAGGAATGCCAGCCCGACCTTCAGCATCATGGAAAAGATCGCGTTGAAAATATGCTTGCAGGCTTCGTGAATGTCCATATAAAGATAGCTGGAAGACACTATGATCAGGTCAGATACGCATGTATAGATCAGCCAGAGTAATATCACGATTTTCAGGATGCCCTTGACCGCTTCGATAATGCTGCGCAGCGAAAACAGGCGCTTGAAGCCCTGTAACGGGCTGATGCGGTTAAATTTGGGGCGCAGCAGCTCGCCGGTTACGAGGCCCCGCGTCTGTGCGAACGTCGCAGCAATCGCAACGACCACCGTAATCAGCAGCAGCGGGCCTGCCGATTTTGCAAAAATAACCAGCATCTCATAGAAACACTCCTGGATCAAGTCGTCGCCCATCCCGAGCGGCGCATGGATCGCACATTGGAATGCATAATGGAACATCTCATAAATCGCGGCAACGACGCCAACAAAGGTAATCCGAAGGACTGCTGTGCTGCCAAACAGTGCCGCAACCGCAATTGCGTCTTTGCTTAGGAATACATGGCCTTTTTTTCGTTCATCACGTCGCTTTTTTGGTGTAGCTTTTTCGGTTTTAGACTCGCCCGCCAAGAGTATCCCCCCTTTTCAGGGCCATACGGTTTCTATAAAATCGCCTTTTAAGATTGTGCCGCCCGCTGCGCTCCTGCGCCCGGACGGCTGATAAGCTTCTAAAAAGCTGTCAATTTGTGTGCCGCCCGCCTACCCCATCAGCGCCAGCACCTCTTCCAGCGCATGGAGCATTTGCGACTCCACGCTGAGCAGGTACTCGCTGAACGGGGCCAGCATCAGCAACAGCATTGCAAGGCCGATGATGACCTTCAACTCTATATTGATCGCAAAAACATTGATTTGCGGGATGACCTTCATCA